>NZ_JBIAHQ010000085.1:0-1023 GCF_042870725.1 Micromonospora sp. NPDC006431 | reverse complement strand
GAGGACCCCACGTCCACTTCCACCACTGTCCGGTCTGAACGCCTTCATCCGTGTCGCACCAATCAACACATTCGCGTTGCTGAGATCAGCTCAGTGAAATGGAGGACTCCAGTGTCCCTACCACTGATCATGATCGCCACCGCCTCGGTGGCGTTCACCCTCGGCGGCCTCACCATGTGGCCATTCATCCGCCGACTCCGCAACCACCTCACCGACGCCACCTGGCAGCTGGAACACGACCCGGTCACCGGAATGCTCAACCGCGCCGGCCTGATCGCCGCGCACGCCACCCTCGCCGAAGCCGACAACGCTGGGCCCATCATCGTCGTCCTGATCGACCTCGACGACTTTAAACCGGTCAACGACACCCACGGCCACGACAGGGGAGACGACCTCCTCGTCGCCGTCGGCGACCGTATCGCCGACATCGCCGCCCTCCACGGCGGCACCGCCGGGCGGCTCGCCGGCGACGAGTACGTGGCACTGCTGCCCGTCCGCACCGACGACCTGGCCCGCATCGCCGACACCTTCGTCGCTCTGATCTCCCAGCCCATCGAACTCGCCGCGGACGGCGAGCCCGTCACGGTCACGGTCACCGCCAGCGTCGGCCTGGCGCTCGCCGAAGCCACTGACCCGTTCGAAGAGGTGGCGCTACGCCGTGCCGACATCGCGATGTATCACGCCAAACATAACGGCCGGAACCGGCACGCCGTCTACGGGCCGGGCATGGCGATGCCGGCCGCCGACAGCCGTCGAGGGCCACGCCTTCGCGACAACCGGGAGCTGAACCACGAGGCGATGGCATGACGGCCACACGGCAGGAGATGGCCTGCCAGATCTGCCTGGCCCCACTGAACACCCTCGGTACACCGCCCACCTACGTGCACCCGATTCAACTCGCCACCGACGGACACGAACCGGTACCCGTCCAACGCCGTTCAGTTAGGGCGGTGGCTGGTTCGTCAAGGGTCGTCGGTGATGACGTCGATTCTGGTGGTGGCCTTGTAGGTGCGGCGGTCGATG
>NZ_JBIAHQ010000084.1:0-1051 GCF_042870725.1 Micromonospora sp. NPDC006431 | reverse complement strand
CCTTGACGGTGCCGCCGCAGTTGGTGGGGTCGTTGTCGGTGATGGTGGTCTTTTCGTCGAGCTTGACCTTGCCGTTGTTGTTGAAGACGCCGCCGGCGACGCGGTGGGTCTTGGCGGAGTCGGTGGCGGTGTTCTTGGTGACGCGGGTGTTGGTCAGGGTGACCTTGCCCTCGTTGTTGAAGATGCCGCCGCCGTTCTTGGCGGTGTTGTTCTTGATCTCGGTGTTCCGGACGGTGAGGGTGGCGTTGTCTTCCTTGTTCTTGTCCTTGTCGGACTCCTCCTGGAAGCCTTCCTTGATCTCGACGTCCGGGTCGCCGTTGAAGATGCCGCCGCCGAAGCGTCCGGCGGAGTTGTCGACGATGGCGCTGTCGTCGATGGTGGCGGTGGCCTCCCGCTCCTTCTCTTCCTTCTGGTCCTTCTGCTCGCCGTACGGGGCTTCCTTCTTCTTCTTTTCCCCGCCGGTGTTGTAGACGCCGCCGCCGTCCTTGTCGGCGTGGTTCTTGGCGACGATGACCTTCTGGAGGTCGAGGTCGGTGTTGCGGGCGTAGATGCCGCCGCCGTTCTCGCAGGCGGTGTTGTTCTTGATGCTGGTCAGGGCGATCTTGACGAAGCCGCCGGAGCTGAACACGCCGCCGCCGTTCTTGCCGGCCCGGTTGTTGTGGATCTCGGTCTTGCTGGGTTCCTTGCCCTGGAAGCGGCCGATGATCTCCACGGTGCCGGCCTCGTCGCGGCCCTTGACCCAGTAGTCCTTGTCCTTTTCCTTTTCCTTGCCCTCGCCGTTGGCGATGCCGCCGCCGTTCTCGCCGGCGGTGTTGTTGTTGATCCGGGAGTCCCTGATCTTGAGGACGCCGACGTTGAAGATGCCGCCGCCGTTGCGCTGGGCGTGGTTGTCCTCGACCTTGCTGTCGTCGAGGTCGACCCGGCCGAAGTTGGCGATGGCGCCGCCGTTGCCCTCGGCGTTGTTACGGGTCAGCTCCACCTTCTCCAGGTGCGCGCTACCGCCCCGCTCGACCAGGATGGCGCCACCGTCCGCCTCGCCCTCCTTCTTCTC
>NZ_JBIAHQ010000083.1:0-1081 GCF_042870725.1 Micromonospora sp. NPDC006431 | reverse complement strand
GTCATCGACGAGCCCCGGTCGGCGTGCAGGACCTCGGGCCGGACCCGGTTGCGGGCGATCGCGTCATCGATCACCTCGCGGGCGAGCATCGAGTCCTCGCCGGTGGCGACGTGCCAGCCGACGACGTACCGGGAGTACACGTCGATGATCACGTACAGGTGGTAGAACACGCCCCGCGCCGTGGTTTTCAGGCGGGTGATGTCCCACGACCACACCTGCGACGGCCCGGTCGCGGCCAGCTGCGGGATCGTCCGTGGCGGGTGGCTGGCCTGCCGCCTGCGTTCCCGGCTCTCTCCAGCCTGACGCAGGATCCGGTACATCGTGGACTGCGAGCACCAATACACGCCGGCGTCGAGTTCACGGGCCCACACCTGCGCCACGGACATCTCCGCGTACTCATCCCGATGCAGCAGGTTCAGAACCTGCTGGCGTTCAGCCGGGGTCAGCGTCGATGGTGGTGGTGTCTTCGGCCGGTGCGGCTGGGACACCACGGGCGGCTGCTGACGCCGATAGTGCGTCGCGCGGGACCGACCGGTCAACCGGCACGCCCCGGCCACACCCACCAGCGGCACGAGGCCGTCGAACGCCGTGTTCAGCGCCTCCTGCCCGGCCGCGGCGTGTCGTCCGCGCTCTCGGACAGTGTTTCCAAGAGCGCGTGCGCTTTTCCCATGATCTCCAACGCGGCCTTCGTCCGCGCCAGGTCCGCTTCCAGACGCTCGTTACGCCGCCGCAACCGCTCCAACTCGGCCGCCTCCGCGCTACGCCGACGGCCTTCCCCAGCAGGGCTCTTGCCGGCGCCCAGGGCGGTCAACGCCCCGGCGTCCCGCGCGGCACGCCACTCCAGGATGTGAGAGTGGTACAGGCCCTCCCGACGCAGGATCGCCGCCCCCTCACCCGTAGCCTTCGCCGCGTCGTACTCCGCCACGATCCGTAGCTTGTACTCCGCGGTGAACGACCGGCGCTTCGGCCGCCCGCCCTGCTCACCAGGCGTGCTGGGTAGTGTCACGATGATCCTCTTCCTGTCTCCCGTCGAGCCTAGCTCGCCCGGGAAGGCTGTCTCATCTCAGCCTGACAGACAGGG
>NZ_JBIAHQ010000082.1:0-1324 GCF_042870725.1 Micromonospora sp. NPDC006431 | reverse complement strand
CGGACGCTCCTATGCCGCGTCAAGTGGCTGGGGTGGGTTTTCGAGGCGTCGGTAGAGCTCTCGGGCGATGTAGCGCTTGAGGCAGCGTTTGATCTCTCGGTCGGTTTTGCCTTGGGCGCGGCGGCGGTCGGCGTAGGCGCGGGTGGGTTCGTCGTGTTGCAGTCGGCACAGGGCGACGGTGTGCAGGGCGCGGTTGAGTTGGCGGTCGCCTGAGCGGTTGAGTCGGTAGCGGACGGTTTTGCCGGAGGACGCCGGGATCGGAGCCACGCCGGCGAGCATCGCGAACGCGGCGTCGTTGCGGCAGCGTCTCGGGTGGGACCAGGCGGTGAGCACGGTGGCGGCGACGATCGGTCCGACGCCGGTGAGGTGGAGCAGGTCCGGTCGCCAGGATCGTACGATCGTCCGGATCGCCTTTTTCGTGCGCGGTGGCTTCGGCTTCGAGGAAGCGGACGCGGCGGGCGAGGTCCCGCAGCACGGTCAGGGTCGTGAACACCTCGACGTCGGCGTTGGTGGTGGGGCGCAGTCGGGTGGCGGTGGTGAGCATGAGCCGGGTGCTCTGGCCGCGGAACCGGGCCCGCACCACCTCGGGAGCGGTGATCACCATGGCGTGCAGCTGCCGCTGGGCGTCCGCGCCGGCTTCCACGGCTGCACGGCGGGCGGTCAGCCGTGCCTGCAACGCCGCCCGTTCAGGGCCGATCTTGGGCTGCGCCAGGCGGGTGCGGGCCAGAGCGTCGCGGGCGGCGCGCTCGGCGTCGATCGGGTCGGACTTCGCCCCGGCGCGGCGGGCCGGTCGCACCGGCCGGTCCAGCTCGACGACCAGCTCACCACTATCGGCCAGATGCCGGGCCAGGCCGGCGCCGTAGCCGCCGGAGCCCTCCAGCGCCCAGGCCCGCAGCCCCGAATGCTGCTCGGCCAAGGCCACCAACTCGGCATAGCCGTCCGGGTCGCTGTTCACCGTGACCCTGGCTAGGACACCGCCGGTACGGGTGTCCAGCAGCGCGGCGGTGTGCGTGTCTTTGTGCGTGTCGACGCCGATGACGACCTCGACCAGTTCTGCCAGCATGGACATGCGTTCTCTCCTCACCGTGGGGACGCAAGGGTCCGGTCCGGTGCGGAGATGGCAGGACTGTGATGAGACACGCCAGCCGCTAACTGGCGGTCAAGCTCCTGATCAGGCCAAACGTCTCCCGCCGGGCCGGCGCCGGCAGCAGCAGACGGACAAGTCCGCTCAAAGGCACAAAGCCAGTCAGACGAAGAGTCACGCCCACTGCTGCCGACCATCAGCCCATCACCTGCAGACCGACCAAGCCAGCCTCACAGTCAG
>NZ_JBIAHQ010000081.1:0-1344 GCF_042870725.1 Micromonospora sp. NPDC006431 | reverse complement strand
CGCGCAGCGCCGGTTGTGGTTCCTGGCTCAGCTCGAGGGGCCCAGTGCCACCTACAACCTGCCGAACGCGCTGCGGTTCGACGGGCCGGTCGACCACCACGCCCTGCACGCCGCCCTGGCCGACCTGATCGGCCGGCACGAAAGCCTGCGCACCCTGATCCGACCGGTCGACGGCGAACCCACCCAGCACGTCCTCGAAGACTTCTCCGTGCCGCTGCACCGGCACACCACCACCACGCAGCGACTGCGCGACGACCTCACCGCCGCGGCCCGGCAGCCGTTCCACCTCGACCACGACCTGCCCGTGCGGGCCGACCTGTTCACCCTGGACGACCACCAGCACGTCCTGCTGCTCACCCTGCACCACATCGCCGGCGACGGCTGGTCGTTCGCGCCGCTCGCCAACGACCTCACCACCGCCTACCAGGCCCGGCTGCACCACCATGCCCCGGACTGGACACCCCTGCCGATCCAGTACATCGACTACACCCTGTGGCAGCGTGACCTGCTCGACACTGTGCGCGAGCAGCAGCTGGCCTACTGGCGGCAAACCCTCGACGGACTACCCGACCACCTCACCCTGCCCACCGACCGCCCCCGGCCAGCCATCGCCAGCCACCACGGCGCCACCACCGCCTTCACCATTCCCGCCGCCCTGCACCAGCAGCTCAACGACCTGGCCCGACAACACAACGCCACCCTCTTCATGGTCGTCCACGCCGCACTGGCCGCCCTGCTCACCCGCTTGGGCGCCGGCACCGACATCCCGATCGGCGCACCCACCGCCGGGCGCACCGACCCGGCCCTGGAAGACCTCATCGGCTTCTTCGTCAACACCCTGGTGCTGCGCACCAGCACCACCGGCAACCCCACATTCGCCGAGTTGCTGCAGCAAACCCGCACCACCAACCTCGACGCCTACAGCCACCAGGACCTGCCCTTCGACTTCCTCGTCGAAGCCCTCAACCCCCACCGCTCACTGGCCCGCCACCCCCTCTACCAGGTGGCCCTGGCCTTCCAGAACTTCCACCAACCCGACATCCGCCTCCCGAACACCCAGATCACCGCCGAACCGGTCCACACCGGCGTCGCCCCGTTCGACCTCGCCGTCTACCTCACCGACCACTACGACGCCACCGGCACCCCGCTGGGCATCGAAGGCCAGGCCGAATACGCCACCGACCTGTTCGACGCCACCACCATCGAAACCCTCACCCACCGCCTACAAGCCCTACTACAAGCAGCCGCCAACCACCCACACACCCCCATCGACGACCTCGACATCCTCCTACCCAACGAACGCCACCAGATCCTCACCACCTGGAACAACACCACGAGCGGCCA
>NZ_JBIAHQ010000080.1:0-1505 GCF_042870725.1 Micromonospora sp. NPDC006431 | reverse complement strand
TACGGCAGCCGCCATTGGTTAGTTGACCAGGGCGTATTCGCGGCTGAGTCGGGTGCGTTGGTGGAACCAGCGTGAGCGGGCTTGGTGACGGCGGCGCCAGGTCATCCAGTGGTCGGCGTGGCCGGACGGCGTCGGCCGGTGTTGGAGCCTGCTGAGGAGTCGTCGTGTCTCGGGGACGGTGAAGGGGATCAGGCCGGGCTCGGGTGGTGGCGTCTGGTCGGGGGTGGCCGGTGGTGGTGCCTGGGTGTCGGTGCGGTCGCGTAGTTGGGCGGCGGCGACGGCGCAGACCGCGAGGGCGGCCATGACCAACACGGTATGACGGCGGATCGCGGTGTGCAGGCGGGCTTGGCACTGGTCGAGGCCGAACTGGTCCTTGCCGAACTCGAAGTCCTCCTCGACCGGCCAACGCAGCCCCGCGGCGCGGATCAGCCTCGTCACGCCTGTGTGTTGCCCCTCGGGCAGGTGGCAGTAGTGGAACGCCAGGTCGCCGGTGCGTAGGTGCCGACGTACCAGCAGCAGGTGACGGGGGCTGGCGGTGGCGATCTGCGCCCACGCGTACCACCGCTGCCCCTTCGACCCCGTGCCGGCGCTGCGCACCTCCCACTGATGCTGGTCGACCAGTTGCTGCACCGCTTGTTGGCAGGTCAACCGCAGGCCTCCACCGAGTTCCACCGTGAACGTGCAGGCCACTCGCAGCACGTACGCCTGCTGGTGCTGTTCGAAGAACTCCCGTAGCTGGGTGCAGCCGCCGTAGACCTCGTCCCCGCACATCACGTCGAACTGCACCCCGTCGGCGTACGCGTCGGTGCAGATGTCGATCGCCAACTGGCCTTTCGTGCGGAACCGCAGGTCAGCGGGGAGCCCCATCGCGTGGGCGGTGTCTGCGTCGTCGATCTGCTCGGCGGGGATCCACTGCCGGGCACCGATCAACGCGTGCCCGACCTGCTCGCGCACGTAGGCCAAGTGCACCGTATTGATGCCGTTGTCCACCCGGCCCGCGCAGCCCATGTACTGCCGCTTGACCCCACACGTGGCGTTGCCCCGCTTCTGCTGACCGGTCTCGTCCAACGCCCCGACCACCAGCCCCCGCTGCCGCCGTCGGGCCGCCGCGCCCAACCCGTCGACCACGAACCGGCGTACCAGGCTCATCGCCGCATCCGTGTCCCACACCGCCCGGTTCAACAACCGCTGCACACGATCCGGGGTACGGTCCCCGACGTACTCCGCGATCGTCCACCCGTTACGTTTCGGCAGGTCACTGGCCAACGCGGACACATACCGCCCCGCCTGCTGCCAGGTCTGCGTCCGCACGAAACACGACCGCAGCCGCTCCACCAGCTCGGCCCGCAACCGCTGCACCCGACCAGCCGCTATCCTGGCAGCCGCAGCCGCCCTCGATCGTGTCGTCTTCACACACACATGATCATCAGGGCGGCTGCACCCGTTCACCCGCCCCGCCTTCGGTGTCCACCCTGGTCAGACAGCTAATGGCGGCTGCCGTACTA
>NZ_JBIAHQ010000079.1:0-1512 GCF_042870725.1 Micromonospora sp. NPDC006431 | reverse complement strand
CAACGCCGTTCAGTTAGGGCGGTGGCTGGTTCGTCAAGGGTCGTCGGTGATGACGTCGATTCTGGTGGTGGCCTTGTAGGTGCGGCGGTCGATGTTCGGTCCTCGGGCCTGGTACTTGGAGTTCGAGCGTTTGATCATGCGGGTCTTGGTGCGGATACGGCGGTCGGGCAGCAGGTTCGCCAGGACCCGTTCACCGATGACGCCGACCAGGTCGATGACGGTATCGGCGATGACACCAGCGGCCTGCGTGACCTGGTCGCGTGCGGCGTTGAGGGCGGTGGTGAAGCTGGCCCGGTCCGGATCGAGACCGGGTTGGCTGTCGGTGGCGTCGACCATGGCGGTGCGTAGCACCTGGTAGGCGATCAGCAGAGCGTGGATCTCCTGGTCGACGCCATCGGGGGTGCGGGCGCGCAGGACCCGACCACCGAGGATGGTGGATTTGAGTTCGAGGTAGGCGGTTTCGATCTCCCACCGCTGGTGGTAGAGCCGGGCCAGGTCGGCGGCCGGGTAGCGGTGGGCGTCGAGGAGAGTGGTGATCAGGCGGTAGTCCCCTGTGTGGCTGCCGCCCGTGGTGGTGATGCTGATTCTGGCTTCGATGACGCGGACGCGCTGGCTGCCGATGACCGTCAGCCAGGATCCGTCGGGACAGCGGCGGATCAGCGGGAGTTTCCGGCCGGTCTTGCAGCGGACCAGCAGGTCGGCTCCGGTCGCCGCGAACGTGGTGATCAGATCGGCGGCGGCGTAGTTGCGGTCGGCCAGCAGCAGCATCCCGGCGCGGAGGCTGCGGGCCAGCCGCCGCGCCTGGGCGATCTCGCCGGTGGTGACCGGGTCGAACACCGCGTCGAGCATCGAGCGGGTGCCGCATGCGAGCAGGGCGCTCAGCCGCAGGCTCGGATAGCCGGAACCGCCGTGGTTTCCGCGTTGTTTGACGTAGCGGCGCAGGTTGGCCGTCGAGTCCGCGACGGCGAGTACGGTGCCGTCGAGGACGACCGGCAGCAGACCCCGCCACCACACCTGTGCGACAGCGCCGGTGGCCGCCGGGCCGCGGAGCACGTCGAACAAGGCCCGCAGCGGGGACGGGCCGAGTCGTTGCCGGGCCTGCCGCAAAGCGCTCGCGCTGGGATCGGCGACTGGTAGCCCGCGTAGGCCGGCGACGAGTTTCGCCCACACCTGCCGATAGCCGAGATCGGCGAACAGACAACCAGCCAGTAGCAGGTACACCACGACCCGGGCCGGCAACAACCGAACCCGTTGCTGCGTACGCCGGGTCGCGGCCAGAACGTCGTCGACCATCTCGAACGGTACGAGGCGGGTCAACTCACCGAGATGACCCGCCGCGAACGGACCGGCGGCTACCGTGACCGTACGGGTTATGGCAATCTGATCCACCGAGCGGGGTTCCTGGTTCGGGTTGTCTTGGAGTGACAAACCTTGATACCGGAACCCCGCTTCTCACTCCCCGATCAACACGCCCCTTGACCAGCCACGCCCACGCCTAACTGAACGGCGTTG
>NZ_JBIAHQ010000078.1:0-1523 GCF_042870725.1 Micromonospora sp. NPDC006431 | reverse complement strand
CTAGTACGGCAGCCGCCAATTGCTAGCTGACCAGGGCGTAGTCGCGATTCAGTCGGGTGCGTTGGTGGAACCAGCGGGCGCGGGCTTGGTGACGGCGGCGCCAGGTGAGCCAGCGGGTGGCGTGGCCGGGAGGTGTCGGATGGTGGAGGGCGTCGGCGAGGAGCCGCTTGACCTCGTGCACGGTCAGCGGGATGAGTCCGGGATCGGGCGGTGGTGGCTGTTCGGGTGTGCTCGGTGGCGGGGCCTGGGTGTCGGTGCGGTCTTTGAGGTGGGCGGCGGTGACCGCGCAGACGGCGAGGGCGGCCATGACCAGCACGGTGTGCCGGGCGATCGCGGTGTAGAGGCGGGCTTGGCACTGGTCCAGGCCGAAGTGGTCCTTGCCGAACTCGAAGCACTCCTCGACCGGCCAGCGCAGTCCGGCGGCGCGGATCAGCCTCGTCTTGGTCAGGATCTGTCCCTCGGGCACATGGCAGTAGTGAAAGGCCAGCTCACCGCTGCTTAGATGGCGACGGACCAGCAGATGGTGGCGGGGTGAGGCGGTGGCGAGCCACGCCCAGGCGTACCAGCGTTGTCCCTTCGACCCCGCCCCTGCCGAGCGGACCTCCCACCCGCGGTTGTCCCCGGTCAGCAGCGTGACGGCCTGGGCGCAGGTCAGCCTGTCACCCGAGGGCAGGTCGATCATGAACGTGGAGGCGACCCGCAGCACGTACGCCTGCCCGCGAGTCTCGAAGAACTCCCGCAGTTGTGTGCAGTTTCCGTACACCTCGTCGCCGCAGGCGACGTCGAACACCAGGCCGTCGGCGTACGCGTCCGCGCACAGGTCGATCGCCAACTGGCCCTTGGTGCGGAACTCCACCTCCGGTGGCAGTCCCATACCGGCCGAGGCCTGCTGATCGGCGATCTGCTCGGCCGGAACCCACTGACGCGCCCCGATCAACGCGTGCCCGGTCCGTTCGCGCACATACGACAGGTGCACCGTGTTGATGCCGTTCGCGACCCGACCCGCGCACCCCATGTACTGCCGCTTCACCCCACACGTCGCCTGGCCCTGCTTCGGCTGACCCGTCTCGTCCAACGCCCCGACCACCAACCCCCGACGCCGCCGACGCGCGGCCGCCGCGTCCAGACCCCCGGCCACGAACCGCCGGACGTGACTCATCGCGGCCGTCGTGTCCCACACCGCCCGGTTCAACAACCGCTGCGTGCGGTCCGGCGTGGCGTCCCCGACCTGCTCGGCGATGCTCCACCCGTTGCGCTTCGGCACCCGACTGACCAGCGCCGACACGTACCGACCCGCGTGCTGCCACGTCTGCGTCCGCACGAAACACGACCGCAACTCCTCCAACAGCTCGGCCCGTGCCCGCACCGCGCGCCTAGCCGCTACCCTGGCAGCAGCAGCCGCCTTCGATCTTGTAGTCCTCACAAACACATGATCGGCAGGCGGCTGCGTCCACTTCGCACACCCCGCACACCCCCACCGCATCCCGCCAGGTCAGACCGCCAATGGCGGCTGCCGTACTAGG
>NZ_JBIAHQ010000077.1:0-1572 GCF_042870725.1 Micromonospora sp. NPDC006431 | reverse complement strand
CGGTTACCGCTCGCAGGATCCGCTGTCGAGGTGGAAGTACCGCGTGTTGGCCCAGCGGCAGAGCCGGATGCCGACGACGATGCCGGCGATCGTGACCAGGGCGGGGAGGTACCCGCTGGCGACTTGCACGATGGGGATTGCCGGGCAGCCACCCGAGATTGCCCAGCCGGTGCCGAAGAGCACTGCGCCGGGGATCACGCCGGCGTGGATGCGTCCCGGGGTGCGGCGGACGCGTAGTACGGCGAATATCACGACGATGATCGCTACGGCGCCGGCGAAGGCGAGGAGCATGCGTAGCTCCTGGAAGGTGAACATGCGGTTCAGTTCGGCGTAGTCACCGAACCCGATGTTGGCGACGGTGTAGCCGAGGGCCAGGCCAGCGATGATGTTGGCGACGAGTATCCCGCCCCGGGTGCGCATCAGATCACCTTCCACAGCAGGAACGACACGAGGACGGCGGTGCCGAAGAAGACGGCGGTCGCGACGATGCTGACCGGCTGTAGCCGGCCACAGCCGTTGAGTCCGTGACCGCTGCTGCATCCTCCGGCGAGGCGGGTGCCGAAGCCGACGAGTACACCGCCGGCGAACAGCGCGCCGATCATTGGGATCGGTTTGTCGGTGACGATCTGGGCGAAGGCGGCGCCCATGTCGAGGCGGAGCTGGAACCGGCCGGTGGTAACGGCCGCTACCCAGCCGCCGATGAAGACCGACAGGAGTAGGGCGACCTGGCTGATCAGGGGTGCCGGGAGCAGGCTCGCCAGTGCGGGACTCGCCGCCGCTGGTGGTCGCACGTCCTGTCCCGGGGTCCGCGCGTCGCCGTGCGGGGCGGGACGCGCGGCAGGTGCGGCGGAACCGGCTCCGAACTGGTCGGCGGTGGCCGCGGCGAGAGCCTCGGTGAGGACCCGTTCGTCAGCGAACTGGGCGTTCACCCGTTCGACACGGCGTTCGGCGCGCCAGTGCAGCACCCGGTCCCACGCACCGGACACCCCGAAGGATCGATCGGTCGTGACGGCGTAGTTGATGGTGGTGAGGGCGAGCCCGACAGCCCCGGCCCACCAGGGCCAGTATTCGGTCATGCGGAACCTGCGATCCATTCTGCGAGGCGGGTCCACCAACGAGCCCGCCGAGGCGCCGGTGGGGTCGATGGCATTTCGGAGGGGTGCGGACCCGGTGCGGGTGACCCGGGGTTGACGCCTTGAGCTGCCGGTACCTGGTTGGACTCCCGGACCGGTACCGGCTCGAACCGCTGCGAGGGCCCCGGATTGAACCGTGACGGCGCCTGCGGCGGACCGGCCGGGCCTGACCCGCCAGCGGCGGGAGTGCGTCTCAGGTGTGACGCGTCGACTCCATTCGGCAGGAGCGTGATCGGCACGCGCCGCCCCGTCCGGGACAGCTTGTACCGAGCGCACGTCCGCCAACCCTCCGCACTGTCGCAGTAGTAGCTCCGCCAGTCGCGCAAGCTTGCGTTGAGCAGCGGGAAGAGAGGGCATTCCCGCACGTGTGAGCAGCCCATGTCACTCCGATCTGGCCAGCACCCGGGGCGAATGGGCGGGTTGGCATGAGTTGGAGGGG
>NZ_JBIAHQ010000076.1:0-1597 GCF_042870725.1 Micromonospora sp. NPDC006431 | reverse complement strand
CTTGATCTTTAACCTGTTGGGCGGCGGCATCGACCCCGGCTGATCATGAGGACAGCCCTTGATCGATCATTCCTCTTGTCTAGGGAAGAAGATCGCAAACCAAGGGCTGTCTGGTGATCAGTGTGCACGATGCCAGGTCGACCGATGAGGTCGGGCGGCTGGCCGCGTTCCGGCGTGAGTTCCATGGTTGTCTGACCGCTCGCGGGGATGCGTTGTTCGAGCTGGCCGACGCGTTGTTGTGCGGTGACGCGCCGGTGCGGTCGCTGGTGGAGTTGTCGCTGGTGGGTGAGCACCGCCGCGGTCACGGCTCGCTGTACGCGGCGTTGAACCGCGGCCGGATCGACATCGCGCGGCTGCGGACCGCGGTGGCGGCGGTGCCGCTGCCGCGGGCCGCGGACGGGCGGATCGTCCTGGCGGTGGACGTGACCTGCTGGCTGCGGCCGGAGGCGCACACCTGCCCGGAACGGGTGCTGTGCCACACCTACGGGCGCGGCAAGGACACCCACATCGGGGTTCCGGGCTGGCCGTACTCGTTCGTCACCGCCTTGGAGGCCGGGCGCACCTCGTGGACCGCGCCGTTGGACGCCCGCCGTTTGGCGCCCGGCGACGACGCTGCCACGGTCACCGCCGGCCAGTTGCGGGACGTGGTGCAGCGGCTGATCGCTGCCGCGCAGTGGCGGCCTGGTGATCCGGACATGTGGATCGTCGCGGACGCCGGATACGACGGGCCCCGGCTGGCGTTCCTGCTGGCCGACCTGCCGGTGCAGGTTCTGGTGCGGATGCGTTCCGACCGGGTGCTGCGCCGGCCCGCGCCGCCCCGGCTGCCTGCCACCACCGGCCGCCCACGAAGGCATGGCGGCGAGTTCATCTTCGGTGACCCGGGCAGCTGGAGCGACCCGGACGTCGCCACGACCACCGACACCCGCCTCTACGGCACCGCGACCGCGCGAGCCTGGCACCGGCTGCACCCCAGGCTGACCCACCGCACCGCCTGGACCGCCCAACACGGCCCGCTGCCGATCATCGAAGGCACCGTGATCCTGCTGACCGTCGACCGGCTGCCATCAGGGTCCACCGCGAAACCCGTCTGGCTCTGGTGGTCCCAACCCGCCGCCACCACCGCCGAGGTTGACCTGCTCTGGCAGGCGTTCCTGCGCCGCTTCGACATCGAGCACACCTTCCGCATGCTCAAACAGACCCTCGGCTGGACCAGCCCGAAACTGCGAGACCCGCACGCCGCCGACCGCTGGACCTGGCTCGTGTTGACCGCCTACACCCAGCTACGCCTCGCCCGAGGCGCCGTCGGCGACCTGCGTCGGCCCTGGGAACGCCCCGCACCACCCGAACGACTCACGCCCGCCCGCGTCCGGCGAGGGTTTCGGCACCTGCGCAGCAAAGCCGGCAACCCCGCCCGCGCGCCGAAACCCTCCCGGCCAGGACCCGGCCGACCACCCGGACTACACAACCGCCACCGAGCCGCCCGCCACGACGTCCACATCGTCACCGCCGCTACCAGCACAAAGCCGAAAGCTGGCACGAAGAAAACGAAGACTTCGAATAACCCGAGGCCACGCCGCACAGGTTAAAGATCAAGCTA
>NZ_JBIAHQ010000075.1:0-1682 GCF_042870725.1 Micromonospora sp. NPDC006431 | reverse complement strand
CTAGCCTCGATGATTCGCGCCTGACGCCGGCTCCTTCGGCCCGGCAGGCCTGATTGCTATTGATCGATATCGCGTGGTTCCGGGCATGGTGGTGGGCCGTCTGTCGCGGCGGTGGGCGTGGTCTCCTGGGGTCCTCCGGGTTGTTGGGGCAGCGGCTGTGCTGGTCAGCCGGGGGCGGGGATGGCCGTGATCCGGTTGAACGCGGTGGTGATCTGTTCGGCCCAGGGCCAGGTGGTGGGGATGCGTAGCCAGCGGCGGCGTTGGCCGTGCACGAGGCGGGCGGCGGTGTGCAGGATCCGGTAGCGCAGTCGTTTCGGTTCGGCTTTGGCCAGGTCGCTGTCGAGGCCGATGAGCTGCAGCCAGGCGATCAGGTCGACGGCGATCGTGGCAGCTGTGCACCAGGCGGCGTTGATGGCGAACTCGCGGGAGGGTAGCCGACCCAGGCCGGTGTCTTTGGCGCAGCGGATCCGGTCCTCGACGCGTGCGTGGGCCCGGTGGCGGGCCTCCAGCCACTGCAGAGTGCCGACCTGGGTGTTGGTGACGAAGGCGGTGTAGCGCCAGCCGTCCCGGTGCTCGAACAGGGTGAGTTGGGCGCCGGGGTGGGGGCGTTCCCGCCGGACGATGACTCGCATCCCGGCCGGCCAGCCGGGCAGAGGCAGCAGGCCGGTCAGTTCGGCGATGGTGGCGCCGTCGCGGACACCACCGTCGGCGTCGATCGCCGGTGACCACGCTTGGGCGGGTAGGGCGGTGATGGCGGCGCGTTCGGGTTCGCCGATCGACCAGCCGAGGGAGTACTCCACCCGCCGGCCGCGTTTGCTGTCCTGCTCGTGGAGCCAGTCGAGCACGGCGTGGGTGGACGCGGCGGAGTCACCGCGGATGAGCAGGTGCCGGCGGTGCTGGGCGGGGACCTGCGCGATGGCTTGGGCGAGCACGTCGAGGTGATCGGCGGCGGTGTTGGCTCCGGCGTTGCCCGGCCGCAGCTTCAGGGCGAGTAGCTCGGCGGTGTTGTCGCAGGTCACCAGGATCGGATGGAACCCATAGCTGTGCTTGTAGGTGGCGGCGGCGCCTTCCTTGTCGCTGTGCGCGATCACGATCGTGGAGTCGATGTCCAGGACCACCACGCCGGCGCCGATGTCCCGCCCGGCCGCCCTCGCCGCCGGTGGACCACCGAACAGCTGCCACATCCGGGCGCGTACCTTCGCCCTGGCCTTGGCGATGCGCCGCAGCTGCACCGCGCCGATCTCGTCCAGGGCCCGCCACACCGTGGTGTCCGAGGCCACCGACCCGAACACCTCCTGCTGATGGCGCAGCACGTCGATGTCCGCGATCGCTTCCCCACCGTCAGCGATCATCACCGCGAGGTCGACCAGCACCCGACCCCGGTCATGCACCGGCCACCACCCGGCCCGGGCCAGCCCCGCCGACAACGCTCCGGTCAACCCGGCCCGATCAGCCAGCAACCGCAGCAACGCCGCACCGACGTGCGACACCACACCCGAACCACCCGCGGTGACCCGCAGATCCCGCGACCACGCCGTAAGCTGCACCTCGGAAGTGCCTCCCTCGAAGAGAAACCTGTAGATGTCGCAATCACAAGTTTCCCTTGCAGGGCAGGCACTTCCGCTCATCTACACGCCGACGAACAGCACATCCCGGCGATCACCATGAATCACCCAGGCTAG
>NZ_JBIAHQ010000074.1:0-1796 GCF_042870725.1 Micromonospora sp. NPDC006431 | reverse complement strand
AAGGACCTGCTGCAGATCCTGGAGACCTACCCGCGCGACGAGCTGTTCCAGATCAAGACCGACGACCTCTACCACGCGGTGATCGGCGTACTGCGCATGGCGGGCCGCCGGCAGCTGCGGGTGTTCCTGCGCCGGGACGGGTACGGGCGGTTCATCTCCTGCCTGATCTACCTGCCTCGGGACCGGTTCACCACCCAGAACCGGCTGCGCATGCAGGACATCCTGCTGCGCGAGCTGAACGGCGTCGGGGTCGACTACACCACCCGGGTCACCGAATCGATGCTGGCCCGGGTGCACTTCATCGTCCGGACCGACCCGAACAACCCGCCCGGGGAGATCGACGCCGACCTGCTCGCCGAGGAGCTGGCCGACGCCACCCGGCTCTGGGACGACGACTACCGGCTGGTGCTCGAGCGCAAGCTCGGCGACGAGCAGGCCAAGCACCTGTTCAGCAGGTACGCCGACGCGTTCCCGGAGGGCTACAAGGACGGGCACACGCCGTACGAGGCGATGAAGGACCTGGCCAAGCTGGAGCTGCTGGAGGAGTCCGGCCAGCTCGAGATGCACCTGTTCCGCAAGCAGCTCGCACCGCGGGTGAACGGCGGCGGCCAGGGCGCGGACGTCGACGAGACGATGGACGTCCGGTTCAAGGTCTACCGGTACGGCGAGCCGATGATGCTCTCCGCCGTGCTGCCGGTGCTGCACTCGCTCGGCGTCCGGGTGGTCGACGAGCACCCGTACGAGGTGGAACGGGTCGACGGCCGGATCTGGCTGTACGACTTCGGCCTGCGACTGCCCGAGGTGCACCAGGACCTGGCCGAGGTGCGCCCGCACGTGGAGAACGCCTTCGCCGCCGCCTGGCGGGGCGAGGCCGAGGTGGACGGCTTCAACGAGCTGGTGCTCCGGGCCGGGCTCACCTGGCGGCAGGTGGTGGTGCTCCGGGCGTACGCGAAGTACCTGCGGCAGGCCGGCACGGTCTTCTCGCAGGAGTACATGGAGCAGACGTTCATCGCGTACCCGGCGATCGCGTCGCTGCTGGTGGAGCTCTTCGAGACCCGGTTCGCCCCGGGCGCCACCGCCATGGACGAGCGGCGGCAGCGCAGCGGCGAGCTGGTCGACGCGATCGGCGCGGCGCTGGACGACGTGGTCAGCCTCGACCAGGACCGCATCCTGCGGTCGTACCTGACGTTGATCCAGGCCACCCTGCGGACCAGCTTCTACCAGAAGCCGGTCGGCGGGCGGCCCAAGTCGTACGTCGCCTTCAAACTGGACCCGCAGGCGATCCCGGACCTGCCGGCGCCGCGGCCGAAGTTCGAGATCTTCGTCTACTCGCCCCGGTTCGAGGCGGTGCACCTGCGGTACGGGCCGGTGGCCCGGGGCGGCCTGCGCTGGTCCGACCGGCGGGAGGACTTCCGCACCGAGGTGCTCGGCCTGGTCAAGGCGCAGATGGTGAAGAACGCCGTGATCGTGCCGGTGGGCGCCAAGGGCGGCTTCGTGCTGAAGCAGAAGCCGGGCGACCGGGACGAGGCGGTGGCCTGCTACAAGGAGTTCGTCGGGGCGATGCTGGACGTCACCGACAACATCGCCAGCGGGGAGATCGTGCCGCCGGAGGACGTGGTCCGGCACGACGGCGACGACCCGTACCTGGTGGTGGCGGCGGACAAGGGCACCGCGACGTTCTCCGACATCGCCAACGAGATTTCCGCCGCGCACAACTTCTGGCTGGGTGACGCCTTCGCCTCCGGCGGCTCGGCGGGCTACGACCACAAGAAGATGGGCATCACCGCCCGGGGCGC
>NZ_JBIAHQ010000073.1:0-1948 GCF_042870725.1 Micromonospora sp. NPDC006431 | reverse complement strand
AACCACCCACACACCCCCATCGACGACCTCGACATCCTCCTACCCAACGAACGCCACCAGATCCTCACCACCTGGAACAACACCACGAGCGGCCACGCCCCCACGACCCTCATCCAGCGCTTCGAGCGCCAGGTTTCCGAAAGCCCGCACGCCATCGCCGCGACCGACGGCGCCACCACGCTCACCTACGAGCAGCTCAACAGCCGCGCCAATCAGCTGGCCAATCACCTCGGCCTGGGGCCCGGCGCTATCGTCGCCGTCGCCCTGCCCCGCACGGTCGACCTGCTCGTTGCCCTGCTGGCCATCGGCAAGACCGGGGCCGCCTATCTCCCCATCGACCCGGACCACCCCGCCACCCGCATCCAGCAGCTGCTCGACACCGCCCGCCCGGAGCTCCTCATCACCACCACCGGGGGCGGTGTGCCCGCCACCGCGGCGACCCTCTACCTCGACCGGCCGGACGCCATCGCATCCGTGGCCGCCCAGCCCACCGTCAACCCGCCCACCGGGACACATCCCGACCACACCGCGTACCTCATCTACACCTCCGGTTCCACCGGCCGGCCCAAGGGCGTCATGGTGAGCCGGCGGGCGCTGGACAACTTCCTGGACGACATGGACGCCCGGCTGCGGCTGACCCCGGCGGACCGGCTTCTCGCGATCACTACGGTGAGCTTCGACATCGCGGCGCTGGAGCTCTACGTGCCGCTGTTGGCCGGCGCGTCCGTCGTGCTGGCCCCGCGGAACGTGGTGCAGAGCCCGGCCGCGGTCGGCGCCTGGATCCGGAAGCACGGTGTCACGGTGGTACAGGGCACGCCGTCCTGGTGGAGCACCGCAGTGACCAAGCCGGCCATGGCCGGCGTGCGGATGATCGTCGGCGGCGAGCTGCTGCCCGCCGACCTGGCCGGCGAGATGTGCGGAAACAGCGCCGGCGTGACTGTGATGTACGGCCCGACCGAGGCCACCGTCTGGGCGACCTCCATCGAGTTGACACCCGGTGCGCGGGTGACCCTCGGACGCCCCATCCAGAACACCCAGGTGTACGTGCTGGACCGGCGCCTCCGGCCGCTGCCACCCGGCGTCCCCGGCGAGCTCTACCTGGCCGGCGTCCAACTCGCCCGCGGCTACCACAACCGCCCCGACCTCACCGCCGAACGCTTCACCGCCAACCCGCACGGCACCCCCGGCAGCCGCCTCTACCGCACCGGCGACCTCGCCCGCTGGCTCCCCGACGGCACCCTCGACTTCCTCGGCCGCGTCGACCACCAGGTCAAACTCCGCGGCTTCCGGATCGAGCTCGGCGAGGTGGAGAACTGCCTCGTTCAGCATCCGGAGGTACTCCAGGCGGCGGTGCTCGTCCGCGAGGACCGGCCCGGCGATCAGCGCCTGGTGGCGTACGTGACGGCCGACGAGACCGATCCCGACCGGCTGCGGCGGCACGCCGAGGAGCGGCTGCCCGACTACATGGTTCCGGCGGTGTTCGTGCTGCTGGACAGCCTGCCCGTCTCGGCGAACGGCAAGATCGACCGCAAGGCCTTGCCCGCGCCCGAAACCCCGGCCGGCAGCGGCGGACGCGCCCCGCGGACCCCGGCCGAGACGCTGCTCGTCGAGCTGTTCGCCGAGGTCCTCGGCACCACCGGCGTGACCATCGACGACAACTTCTTCCACCTCGGCGGGCATTCACTGCTCGCGACCCGGCTGGTCAGCCGGATCCGCACGACGCTGAACGCCGACCTGCCGACCAGGGCCATCTTCGAGGCCCCGACCATCGCCGCGCTCGCCACCCGCCTGACCGGCACCGACCGGCCTACGCTGACCGCCGGGAGCCGCCCGGCCACACCCCCGCTGTCCTTCGCGCAGCGCCGGTTGTGGTTCCTGGCTCAGCTCGAGGGGCCCAGTGCCACCTACAACCTGCCGAACGCGCTGCGGTTCGACGGGCCGGTCGACC
>NZ_JBIAHQ010000072.1:0-2024 GCF_042870725.1 Micromonospora sp. NPDC006431 | reverse complement strand
AACTGCCAGACGGGCCGGGTCCGGCTAGCAAGGCCAGCAGGCGTAACGCGAGTGAACCAGCGTCTGAAGCTCCGTAAGGGTTGTACCGGCTCGAATCTGGTGGATGTGGGCCGGGTGCAGTGCTTGACCTGCCGTTCGGCGAGGTGGGTCATCTCCGGGTCCGGGTGCGTTGACCGGCTTGGAGGCCACGGTGAAGGACTGCGGCGTAGTCGTGGCGATGCTGCCGGGGTAGAGCTGGGCGCCGCACTGGCCAAACGGTGAGCGGTGAACGTGGGAACCATCCGCGGTCGCCCGAACCCTCGGGCATCCGGTTCGGGGGCGGGCAGGCCCGTTGCCGGCTGACGGCCGTCGGGTGGGGCGGAGGCCTCGTAGTAGTCCGAGTCCGGGAGAGCCGGACGCATGGCGAAGGAGGCCAGCAGATCAGCAGGGAGGATGCCGGAATGCCGGGAGAGTCGTCGGTGAATACCGACGCGCCGCCGCTCAGTCTGGGACAGGCCGAACGTCGGGTACTGGAGATCCAGACCAAGCTGCACCGATGGGCCCGCGAGGATCCTTATCGCAGGTTCGATGACCTCTACAACCTCGTCGCAGACCCGGCCTTCCTGATGGTGGGTTGGGAACGGGTACGGGGCAACAAGGGATCCGGCACGGCCGGGGCGGACGGGCGCACCGCGTTGTCCATCACGGCCGACCAAGGGGTCGAGGAGTTCCTCGACGAGCTGCGGGCACAGATCAAACAGCGCAGCTTCCGCCCGTTGCCGGTGAAGGAACGGATGATCCCGAAAGCGAACGGCAAGCTGCGCCGTCTGGGGATCCCGACCATCGCCGACCGGGTGGTCCAGGCATCCCTGAAACTAGTGTTGGAACCGATCTTCGAGGCGGACTTCCACCCGTGTTCCTACGGGTTCCGTCCCGAACGCCGGGCCCATGACGCGATCGCCGAGACGCGCCTGCTCACGTCCAAACGCTACGAGTGGATCGTGGAGGGCGACATCACGGCGTGCTTCGACGAGATCTCGCACCCGACTCTGATGGACCGGGTGCGGCAACGGATCTCCGACAAGCGTGTTCTGGCCCTGGTGAAGGCGTTCCTCAAGGCCGGGATCCTCGGCCAGGACGGAACGCTGCGGGACAACGACACCGGCACCCCACAAGGAGGGATCCTGTCCCCGCTGCTGGCCAATATCGCGTTGTCGGTGCTGGACCAGCACATCGCCGGGCACCCCGGCGGTCCGGGCACCACCAAGATCGAACGGGTCAGGCGCCGCCGCCACGCAGAGGTCAACGTCCGGCTCGTGCGCTACGCCGACGATTTCCTCGTGCTGGTCGACGGCACCCGGGAGCAGGCTGAACACCTGCGCCGTCAGATCGCGGAGGTGCTCGCCCCGCTGGGGCTACGCCTGTCGGTGGACAAGACCCTGATCACCCACATCGACGCGGGCTTCGACTTCCTTGGGTGGCACATCCAGCGTCACCGCAAGCGAGGCACCAACCGGTACTACGTCTACACCTACCCGTCCCGCAAGGCCGTGAAGGCCGTGACGGGCAGAATCCGACGGCTGTGCCGGAAAGAGGTCCACACCAACCTGCCGCTCGACGTCCTGCTCCGCCGACTCAACTCGGCGATGCGAGGCTGGGGCGCGTACTTCCGACCCGGAGTGTCCAGCGCCACCTTCGACTACGTCGCCCACTACGCGTGGACGCGCGTGATCGCCTGGTTGCGCCGCAAACACCGCCGGATCACCTGGAAGGACCTCCGCCGCCGCTACTGCAGCGGCGGATGGTGGCCATCCGGCGAGGAACTATCCCTGTTCGACCTCGGTAGCCTCAGCACCACCCGATACCGCTACCGCGGCGACAAAGGGATCCCCTCCCCATGGCCCACCACGGGATAAGGACCACCGCACCCCATCCGGGACCTGCGGAGAGCCCGGTGCCCTGCAAGGGGCACGCCGGGTTCGGGAGGCGGCTCGGGGAAACCCACCAACGGAAACGTAGGCAGGGCGCCCCGAGCCGACCTCACC
>NZ_JBIAHQ010000071.1:0-2670 GCF_042870725.1 Micromonospora sp. NPDC006431 | reverse complement strand
CACACACACATGATCATCAGGGCGGCTGCACCCGTTCACCCGCCCCGCCTTCGGTGTCCACCCTGGTCAGACAGCTAATGGCGGCTGCCGTACTATCCGCCACCAAGCATCGCAGGGCCCAGGACGATCGTCGAGATATCCGGCTGGGACCGCCCAGCGCTGGGCACCACGGTTGGCTTCCACTACATCTGCCGCCGTGTACGGTCTGAGCCGGAGGTACACGTGGCCGAAGAGTTGCTGTTCACCGTCGACGGCGCGACCGCCGTTCCCGCCCAACGAATCTCGTTGGCCGAGGCGGGCCTGTTGGAGCGCCAACACCTGCAGCAATGGGTGATCGATCATCCGGAACTAATCGGCGCAGGAGTCAAGGTCGTCACGTTCGAATACGGCAAATGGGTTTCCGCTGGAGGAACCGCGACCGCAGACCGGCTGGACGTGCTGGGCCTTGACCGCACCGGACGACTCGTCGTCGTGGAACTCAAGCGCGACCGCGCACCGGACACCGTGACCATGCAGGCGATCAACTATGCGGCCATGGTCCGCCGCTTCAGCCTAGACGACCTGGCCGATGTGCATGCCGCCCATCTTGGCGGCTCGACGACTGCCGAGGAGGCGTTGGTCCAGTTGATGGAGTGGGCCGAAGGAGTCTCGGACGAGACGCTGGGCCCACCACGGATCGTGCTCATGGCCGCGGATTTCGGCCCGACCGTCACGAACACCGCCCTGTTCCTGTACGAAGCAGGCATCGACATCCGGCTGGTCCGCTACCAGCTCTACCAGACCGCAGCCGGTGAGAAAGTGCTGTCCGTCGCGCAACTGCTGCCCGTGCCCGATGCCGAGGACTTCATGATCCGGCCGCGATCCAGCGGCGCAACACAGGCAGCCGCCCGGGCCTCGGGCGAACGCCGGGCGGCAGCTGTGCAGCGTCTCATCTCCCACAGCGCCATCCCGGACGGCACCGAGTTAACCATCGTCGTACCCGAACTCGTCGACCAAGATCGAGACAGCATTCGCGCGTGGCTCGGCACCGACCCGAATCGAGCGCGAGTGCAGTGGCACGCTGACGTCAGCGGGCCTGTCAAATGGGCTGCTGATGGACAACGCTATCGGATCCTCGCGCTGATACGGCACATCATCGAGGCCGCCACCGGGCAGCCGCCGCGAGCCCAACTCTGGCCGCCGAACTGGTACCGGACACACGATGGACGGACCCTCCACCAGATCGCAGAACCTCTGTCGTAACCCCAGCCAGCGGTCACTCGCGAGCACTCCATTGCAGACAAGATGGCTCTATGCGGGGCTCGTACGGCGGGATGGGCGCGGCGCCGCGCGCGGACAGCGGCAGAAGCGCGCACGCGACCTTGCTTTATGGGCGGCCTCGCGGCGGCGGTGTCAGCGACCTCGGTGATCTCGAAGCCGTCCGGCGCTGGGGTGCCCGGCACTGGCGTGATCGCGTGACCATGGCGTGGCAGCTGAAGGACTACCTCGACTGGCTAACGCACCGAATGACGGATGTCGAGGGAGCGCCTGGGATTGCCACTGCCTACGACGGATCCGATGTCCCGAGCCTGCTCGGCACCTGGCCGGCACACCGGCCGCAGCGCGCCATCTCGGCGTTGCACCTAGCCGGAAGGGCTGCAGATGAGCGGCTGAGGGCGCGGCTATGATCCACTTATGAGCAAGCAAAGGCCGCCGCTGACGAAGGAACAGAAGGTCGGGTTTGGGGTGGCCGCTGGTCTGCTCCCCATTCTCGCCATCATCATCACTATCGGAGCGATCAACGAGACGAACGCGCCGACGTCTCCGGCTGCCACCACGACGGCAGCCCCGGCAGCGCAAGAGCCGGTAGAGGCCGCGCCTTCGCCGACACCTGCGTCTGCCGAGCCCAAGGCCGAGGCGGTCTTGACCGTGAAGAACAACAAGGATCTCGCAGCGCTCTTGGCAGCGGCGGAGGACCACGACCTGTTCCAGGAGTTCGCGACCAAGTACCAGGGCCGAACCATCAAGTTCGATGGCACCATCGCCGCAATGAACCATCACGGCGATTACAAGACGCGGTACGACATCTTGGTCCTCGCCGGAAATAGCATCGGCTCGGGAGTCACTGGGCCCAACTTCCAGTTCAAAGACGTCAACATCACCAGCGATCTGCGCCTCACGGGCCCGAACATCCCCGACACCATTGGCGTGGGGCAGAAGCTTCGCATCACTGCTGAGATAGAGGGCTATGCCGGGAACCAAGACCTCTTCCTGCTCGATCCGGTTTCCACTGAGGTGAGATAAGACCGTGGCTGTAAAGAAGGCGCGGCGAGCTGCGTCTCGGCCGGTGCTGGCTGCGCCGGCGCGCGGCCGTCGAAGAGCTCCCCGGCGAGGCGAGCCCTTCAGAGGCCGTTTGGGCTGCTCATCGCCACGCCAGCCGACCTGCTGGAAGAGCTGTTCGCCTGCGGGGCGTTCCATTGCCTGCTGGGACCGCGATACCTGTACTGGCCGGCACCCCACCAACAACCGGTGGGACACCTGATTCACGCGCTCGACCCTGACAAGCGCCCGTAGCAACGCCTGCCGGACCCGTCGCCAGGGTCATTGCGTAGTCGGGTAGCTGGTCACTGTGGTGATCAGGTCGTGGGGGCGGCGGTTGGCGCGTCGGGTGGCTCTGGCGATGTTGGTCTC
>NZ_JBIAHQ010000070.1:0-2852 GCF_042870725.1 Micromonospora sp. NPDC006431 | reverse complement strand
CTCCTAGCCACCGCCGCCTTCGCGGCCGGCTCCGCAATGCTGCTGACGGCCGCCTGCGGCACCGGCCAGGCCGTCGCCGGAAGCCAGACGCCGTCCTCGGTACCGGCGGTCTCATCGCCGCCGCCCCTGGCGGCCGCCTCGCCGTCACCTGCGGTGCCGGTCACGGGTTCGATCGTGGGGTTGCCGGGTTGGTTGTACTACGCAGATTCTGATCGGCTGGTTCGGTTGACTAGGTCTGGCGTAGAGACGGTGTTGAGTGCGGGTGCGTACGGGGCGAACGTGTCCCCGGATGGCGCCAGCATCGCCTTCGTTAACGAGAGCGGCGATGTGTTGGTCGCCGACCGCGACGGGCAGCACCGCCGCACGGTGCTACGCGGCAGCATCGAGGTCGGGTACGAACCGGCCTGGTCGCCCGACTCCCAGCGCCTGCTCGTCGTGAAGGGCGTCGCTGGCGGCAACGTCACCATGGGGATCATCACCATCGCGTCGGGCAACTTCACCCCGTTGGCGCACCAGCCCCAGGAGGCGATCCATCTCCTGTGGTCCGCCGATGGACAACACCTCGGATACGCCACCGGTACCTGCAAGATCGCCACGGCTGACGCCGATGGCGGCAACGCCCGCACCGTGCCGGTCTTCGGCGACCCGAACAGTGCCGCGAACCCGCAACGGCGGCGTAGCTGCGACCCTTACAGCCTCTCCCCGGACGGCAGCCTGATCGCGGTCAACCAGCGCACCGGTGACCAGCCCGACGGCGACATCGGCCGGGACCTGTTCGCCAACACCATCATCGACACCCGCACCGGCCACAACCTCACCCTGCCCGTCACCGGTTCGATCACCGCCATCCTCTTCCAACCCAACGGCGACATCCTCGTCCGAACGAAGAACGGCACCAACCAACTCACCCTGCTCAACCCCGACCGCACCATCAAGGCCCAGGTCACCGAACCCGCCACCGTCAAGAACTCCCGCCTCCTCGGCTACACCCCCAACTGACCCTCCTGCCCCGCGGCGCCTCCCGGCGTCGCGGGGCCGCCCGATCCTCGGAGCTCCGATGCCGGTCCTCACACCGACGATGCCGCGGCTAGACTCCCAAGCCGCGCACGTTTCGCCGTCGATCGGATCAGGCATGGGTACCCGCGACGATGAGTACGCCACGTTTGTCCGGGCCAGAAGTCATGCCCTGGTCCGGTCGGCCTACCTGCTCACCGGCGATCAGCACCTGGCGGAGGACCTGGTACAGGAGGCCCTCGCGCGTACCCACCGGGCCTGGTCTCGGCTCCACGAGACCGGCAACGCCGAGGCTTACGCCCGCCGGATCATGTACCACCTGCAGGTCTCCGTATGGCGGCGGCGCAAGGTGGCCGAGGTACTGCCCGGCGACCTCCCCGACGCGAGCGACCGCCGCAGCCACGACGACGCCGAGTCGATCACCCAGCGAATGACCGTCGAACGGGCGCTGCGCTCGCTCAGCCCGAGGCAACGCGCGGTCGTGGTGCTTCGATACTTCGAGGACCACACAGAGGCCGAGGCGGCCGAGATGCTCGGCGTATCGGTCAGCACCATCAAGACCCAGACCGCGCGGGCCCTTGAGCATCTGCGCAAGCTCGTGCCGGAGCTCAGGGAATTCCGGACCACAGAGGGGACCGGAAGATGAACGACGACCTACTGCGCGACAGCCTCGCGCGGATCAGCGACCAGGCGGAGCCGGTGGACTTCCTCGACCGGTCACTGGCCCGCTCGAAGCGGATCGGCCGCAACCAGGCGCTGATCAGGAGCGCCGCCGCGGTCGTCGCGCTGGCACTGGCCGGCGGGTTCACCTGGCAGCTGGGTCAGCCCAGAACGAACCGACCCACGCCGGCCGTCGGGCTGTCGGCGACGCCGTCCGCCGCTGCCTCGCCGAATCCATCCGCGCCTCCGTCACTTTCCCCGTCTCCGCCAGTGTCGCCATCCAGTACCCAGCCGATCACGGGTTCGATCGTGGGGTTGCCGGGTTGGTTGTACTACGCAGATTCTGATCGGCTGGTTCGGTTGACTAGGTCTGGCGTAGAGACGGTGTTGAGTGCGGGTGCGTACGGGGCGAACGTGTCCCCGGATGGCGCCAGCATCGCCTTCGTTAACGAGAGCGGCGATGTGTTGGTCGCCGACCGCGACGGGCAGCACCGCCGCACGGTGCTACGCGGCAGCATCGAGGTCGGGTACGAACCGGCCTGGTCGCCCGACTCCCAGCGCCTGCTCGTCGTGAAGGGCGTCGCTGGCGGCAACGTCACCATGGGGATCATCACCATCGCGTCGGGCAACTTCACCCCGTTGGCGCACCAGCCCCAGGAGGCGATCCATCTCCTGTGGTCCGCCGATGGACAACACCTCGGATACGCCACCGGTACCTGCAAGATCGCCACGGCTGACGCCGATGGCGGCAACGCCCGCACCGTGCCGGTCTTCGGCGACCCGAACAGTGCCGCGAACCCGCAACGGCGGCGTAGCTGCGACCCTTACAGCCTCTCCCCGGACGGCAGCCTGATCGCGGTCAACCAGCGCACCGGTGACCAGCCCGACGGCGACATCGGCCGGGACCTGTTCGCCAACACCATCATCGACACCCGCACCGGCCACAACCTCACCCTGCCCGTCACCGGTTCGATCACCGCCATCCTCTTCCAACCCAACGGCGACATCCTCGTCCGAACGAAGAACGGCACCAACCAACTCACCCTGCTCAACCCCGACCGCACCATCAAGGCCCAGGTCACCGAACCCGCCACCGTCAAGAACTCCCGCCTCCTCGGCTACACCCCCAACTGAATGCTCATTGCTGATCGGAGCCCCGCGCCCGAGGACGGGGACGC
>NZ_JBIAHQ010000069.1:0-3142 GCF_042870725.1 Micromonospora sp. NPDC006431 | reverse complement strand
TAGGAAGGCCGTGCCTGTTCACCACCCCTGGGCCGACCCGTAAGCGCACACCTCACCAGGCCAAACAAAGATCAACTAACTTTGCTTTGCTTCTGCCTCCCGGACGGGGCCAAGGTCGTTCCGGTAGGGCGCTCCACCTTGTCCCCGTCCCGGGAGGCTGGACGGTCTACGACTGCCCGACGAGGAGATCCGCTGGCAAGGCTGGTTCCGCCTAACGCCGTCACATTGATGCACTTGCAGCTGGCGGCTACCCTGCCAAAATGCCAACTGCGCGTGATCCATGGCAGGAAACCTCTCAACGCGGTTCGCTCGCTATCTTCGGAGCCGTTGTGATGCTTGTCGGATGCGCGGTCCCTGGTCCTAGGGCGCCTGCTGCCGAAGAGCCGATTCCCATGACGGAATCGGAGCTGGTGGGGACGTGGATCGAAGAGCGGGACGACTCAGTTCTGGTCTTCAAGTCGGACCACCTGTTCACGGCCACGAACTTGCCGCATCACATGTTTGATGCGTTTCCGGAGGATCTTCCGCCGGGATTCGAGCCGGGGCGAGACAAGCTACCGGCGGAAGGTCGTTGGTTTCTGGGTAATCCGGGCCGAATGCACGACATCGGTATTGACGTCGACGTTCTTGCCGGCAGCGTCAACGGCGGGCGTTACACCTTGAGATGGGAGAGGTCGGACGGCGGTTTAACCGTCAACTACTATGTCGGTGATCCGGACCTGGAAAATCGGATCACGTATCGAAAATGTCAGAAGGACTGCCCCGTAGCCTCCTCCTGACAGTACCTCCGCAGGCTGCGACGGCTTCGCGAGCGACGCAGGCCGACAGGAGTCTTGATCTTTGCAAGGCAGAGGTCTGCGGCGTGCCATTCGGCCAGGACAGCAGGGGTTAGCCGAGGCCACGAGAGACCGACGAGACCAGGCCGCCAACCCGACTGACGGCCGGAGATCGACAATTTCCAAGCCGACAGTCTGGGAGCCACGCGTGGGAGCCACCGGGGCGGACTGGACCGGACGGGGCGGGACCGATCGAGTTGCCGAGCGCTTGAGGACCACGACCAAGGCGATGTGGGATATCAGAACTGTCCGAATGCTGGCCTTCGTGGAGCCTGGCGATGCTCGACGAAGAGATGTGCGCTGATCACCTCCGGTTTCGCCCGGCCCGAGCCGCGATCGACCAGCGCGCGGAGGCTCCTGGCAAGGGACCCTTCTTGGTCGATTGCTGTCTTGCTGGGAGCCTCGCCTCACCGCCCTATCGGCCACCCGCAACCGCCGCGGCCAGCACCCGCAGCCTGGAAAGGCTTACTTAACGTATCCGGCATTTGGTAGCAGTGGCGCCAGAACTGAACGCACCTTTTCCGCCTGCGGCCCTCGATACGCACCCAGAAATGACGTCGCCTTCAGCCAAAAGCCACCGTTAGAGAGATGGGCAACCTCGGCAAACGCGCCCGTATTCCGCAATCCAGTTTCCCCGCCCAATCGGGTCCCCATTTCCTCGCCGAGGATGGTGATCCATCCATAGCCTCGGAGTAATTTACGAGATCGAGGAATCGCATCTTCAGATGGCATATGGAGGGCGAGTTCAAGCGGCGTGCTGAAGATTGAATCCAAAAATGATATTGATCCGTGACTGACCTCAACAGTCTCTGCGGTGCGTTTCAAGAGGTCGAGAGCGGGCGGCCATCGCCCGTCGTCGGGTTGCAATTGAGGCTTGATCATGATCGCCAGGGTCAGCCATTCTCCTGCATGCCCAAAGCGTTGCGATGAAATTAGCATTGATGGGTTAACTGGCATGCCATTGCTGTTCAATGCAAACAGCTCAAGTGAGGCCATACGCGGCAGATTTTCCAGTTCTGCGAGGAATTCCTGCCAGGTCGAGGGCGAGTATTCTCGTCGGCGCTCCTGATATCCCGTCGAGCCAAGATGACCAGAGAAGAGAGCTGCGCTGATCCCCTTCACCGGTCCGACCGCCTGGCTCGCCTGGTTGTGAGCCATGTCCAAGACGTTGCTTCGGAGTTCGCCGCCTAGCGAGTCAAAGCCAATTTCGAACCACCTACGGAGGGCCGCGCCGCCGCCTCCGCCCTCTTTCAAATGAGCCGTCAGTTGCAGTAGCGTCGGCACCCATTGCTCCGAGCTGCTTGGCCACTGCCCGACGAAGGACTTGTCCATCAAGGCCCCTCCCTGAAAGCCGTCACGTGCCTAAGGAAGCGCTGGTCAGTTGTCAGTGCGGGGTGGCCCAGCGCGCCGCCACCCCGCACTACTACCGGCGGAACTTACATCGTCTTTTGCGTCTCCTGATGCCTAGATTACCCGACTAGCTCATAATCGCCCTTCTTCCCTGGGGTGCTGCGGCTTCCTTTGGCTGCGGCTCCTATAAGCCCAGACAGGAATCCTGCGCACCCTCCGATCGCGCAAGCACCGGCCGCAATCACTCCAAACCCACCGGCAATGGCCCACCCGGTGACTGGGTCGTCCTGCACGGGCTTATCGGCGGCAAGGCGCTGTCGGTGCTTATTGGATGCATAGTTGGCGATAGCGGCCGCCTCTGCAGCGGCTTGCCCCTCTGCCCAGCGAGGGTCTTTACGGGAAACCGGCATCCCTTCGTCCTCGACCGTGTACCACTCGAGGCCGTTCTCCTTGGGGTTTCGGGTCTGATCGGAATACACGGTCACAACCTGATTGGGCGTGTTCGGCACCACACTAGTGCGGGGTCCGGCGAAGGAAGGGCCGGCTTTCACCGTCCGACCCAGCCTCATTGGATCCGCTGCAGCCACCGCCATGCCGCTCTCCAGGCTCTCCCGTGCACTGGCGGCGGACTGATTGGCAGATTTGAACTCCCAAACCCAGACCTCCCGGACCTTGTTCCCAGAAGCAATCTGCGCGCAGTTCCAACAGACCAGGTCCGGCCCCTTCTTGTTTCCACCCTTCTGCTCGGCGGTGATTATCGCCTTTGGGCCATACATGGCTCTCAGATCCAGTACGCGGAGGGCGACTGCAGTGTCGTGGGCGTGTGTGTCACCGCCCACCCGCTGCGGGGCATCGCCTGCCCCTAGTACGGCAGCCGCCATTGGCGGTCTGACCTGGCGGGATGCGGTGGGGGTGTGCGGGGTGTGCGAAGTGGACGCAGCCGCCTGCCGATCATG
>NZ_JBIAHQ010000068.1:0-3156 GCF_042870725.1 Micromonospora sp. NPDC006431 | reverse complement strand
CGTCACCAAGCCCGCTCACGCTGGTTCCACCAACGCACCCGACTCAGCCGCGAATACGCCCTGGTCAACTAACCAATGGCGGCTGCCGTACTAGGTCAGGCTGCGGTCCTCTGGTTGGTTTCGTTAATGGTTTGTCGATCGGCTGGTCACCGTAGTGTCGAGTCCACCGTGGAAGCGGCTTCCAACGCGGCGGCGACTGCCTCGAATTCGGCCAGGGCTGCGGTGAGGTCCTCGACGATCTCCCGAGCGAGGACCTCGGGCGCCGGGAGGTTCTTCACGTCCTCAAGGGACTCGTCGCGCAGCCAGGTGATGTCGAGGTTGACCTTGTCCCGGGCGAGCAGATCGTCGTACGTGAAGGATTTGAACCGTTCGGTCTCGACGCGCTCGGATCGCGGCTTACCCGGTAGGTAGCAGGCGACGAAGTCGTCGAGGTGGTGGCGGCGCGCATGAAACGCACCCTGGCAAAAACCCTGGCGACTGTGCTCATGTCCACCGCCATCCTCGGTGCCGTCAGCGCTGTGGCGCCGAGCAGCGCCTCCGCAGCGGCGGGTGATACGACCCTGGTAACGCACCACCCGCCGCTGACCTGCACGACGACCTGGAGCTTCACCGACCGGCGGGGGCACAAGGGAACGTTCAGGTGCAAGACCAGGATCATGGAGATCAACTGGTTTGGCCAAGGCCGCATCGAGTACTTCGGCATCGCGCCCAACCGGACGATCTGGCACTCCTCGGCGAGCAGCGGATGGGTGGTCATGCCCAACAACGGCCTTGCCGACGAGGTCGACGGCGCAATGGCCAGGGAGCCTCACTACCGCACAATCGCCGTGTGGGCGGGCGGCAATCTCTGGTGCAGCACCGACTACGGCTACGGCTACAGCTGGAACCCGTGGCACCAGTGCGACCTGAACAACTACATCTGAGGTCACGGCGGGCCAGCCGCGGCAATGCAGGCCGCCGCCCGCCGCTCCAGAAGCACTGCCTTCTCTCGTCGCGCCGCATCGACTCTGTTGCTTGGAACCGTGAAGTTCATCCGGGACAGTGGTAGCCGGTGACGAGCCCGACGATGGCATCTCATCAAAGTTGGTCTAGGTAGACTGCCCAGGGCGGTTGGTTGAGGTCGTGTGACGACACGGCCTGAATCTGCGTGATGACGAAGGCTCCGGTTGTGGAGTGGAGCCGTCTAGGAACCGCTCCGCCAACCAGGGGAGACCTTCGTTTCTGGACAGCTAAGGCGTTGACTGCCTTGCGCCCCGGCGGACGGTGTGGTTCGGGTGGGCCGCCCCGCGTTTTCCGGACAGGCTCGTTTGTGACTAATTCATGCGGCGAGCTGCCGGTTCTCGAACTCGTCTCGAACTTGTCGTGGGGTTTTGTAGCCGAGTTCTGAGTGGCGTCTGCGGGAATTATAGTGGAGCTCGATGTATCTGGCAATGTCGTTGCGGGCGTGTTCCCGCGTCGGGTACTGGGTACGGTGGGTGCGTTCGTTCTTCAGCGTCGCGAAGAACGATTCGGCCAGGGCATTGTCGTAGCAGATACCGGTCCGGCCAACCGATTGCCGTATCTTCAGCCGCTTCAACGTCTTCCCGAAGTCGGTAGAGGTGTAGTTGGTGGATTCAATCGGTCGTTGCAACACTGGCTTGTTGGAGCGATCGTAGGTGTTCGTCGAGGACTTCGGCTGGAGTCTTCCAGCCGAGAGTTTTCCGGGGTCTGCTGTTGAGCGCGTGGGCGACGGCGTTGATCTCGTCGGCGCTCCATCTGGAAAGGTCGGTGCCTTTCGGGAAGTACTGCCGCAGCAGCCCGTTGGTGTTCTCGTTGGTGCCGCGTTGCCAGGGGCTGTGCGGGTCGGCGAAGAACACCGGGACTCCGGTCTCGACCGTGAAGCGTGCATGCGCGGACAGTTCCTTGCCGCGGTCCCATGTCAGCGATCTGCGGAGCTGCTCGGGCAGACTCGTAATCGTCTCGGCGAGGGCTTTGCTCATCGTGATCGCCCCATACCCGGCGAGAGCCGGACCGTTCTTCGTCCGCGGGATCACACCCCAGCCGGCCTCACGAGGCAGGTGGATCAGCATCGTGAACCTCGTCGTCCGCTCAACCAGTGTCCCGATCGCCGAGCGCTGCAGCCCGATGATCAGATCTCCTTCCCAGTGCCCGGGGACGGCGCGGTCCGCGGCTTCGGCGGGCCGTTCACTGATGAGCGTGTCGCTGGTGACGTGCGCCCATGCGCGTTGCTTCGCGCGTGCCCGTGGGACGCGAAGCGCCCGTCCGGTCCGCAAGCAGGTGACGAGTTCGCGCTTGAGGGCGCCGCGGCTCTGGACGTAGAGCGCCTGGTAGATCGCCTCGTGGCTGATGCGCATGGACTCATCCTCCGGGAACTCGGCCTTGAGCCTGCGGGAGATCTGCTCCGGGCTCCATCCGGTAGTCCATGCCCGATCGCCGCGGTGGGGCTTGTTCCGGCCCTTCCACTGCGGGCCTTGCGGCCCAGCGACCGGGCGGCCGGCCGCTGTCCGGATCACGCCCGCAAGCCGTTGCTGGACGTACTCTCGGAGCCGCTCATTGGCCAGCAGTTTCGCGGTCTTCGGCCGGCGGGCTCGGCGCTCAGCATGCCACTGCGCAGTCGAAGCCTTGTAGTCCAACCGGTACGTCCTGGTCGAGGCATTGCGCCGCAACTCCCGCGAGATCGTCGACGGGTCTCGGCCGAGATGGCGTGCGATCTCGCGGACACCCATGCCCTGCGCCCGCGACAGAGCGATGTCTTCGCGCTCACTGAACGACAGATAGCGGCCCGACACCGTCGGCGGCAACGCAGGATTCACGCCGCCAGCGTGCCGGAACCACCGGAACCCGACCGGCGAAGACACGCCCGCCACCGCGGCCGCATCCTCGGTCATCACACCGCGACTGATCGCAGCCCAGAACTTGACCCGGTCCTCACGCCACGCCACCGTCGGGCGACCCGGCGAGGGAATCTGACCCCGATACTCCCGAACCCGCTTCTGCCCCGGCCCAATACCCATCGCTTCACCCTTCCGACGAGGTGTTGCGACGACCAGTTGAATCCGCCGTTGCTCCCCCGGTCGGAATGGAATATGACGTCGTCGGCGAGCCGGTGGTTGGCGGCGGCCATCTGGATCGCGGATTCGATGAGCGGGGTGCGGT
>NZ_JBIAHQ010000067.1:0-3827 GCF_042870725.1 Micromonospora sp. NPDC006431 | reverse complement strand
CTCGCCGCCGGGCTGGCGGTAACAGGGCGTGGAGACCTCGGGGTTACCCGGTCTGTGAAGCGCCAACCACCCCAACGGCTCGCAGCGTGAACGCGTCTCAGCCACGGGAATCACCCGCCCTCTGACGTGGGAAGGAAGTCAACATGGAAGAGATGCCCGGTTACCTTCGCCCCTTCGTGCTGAGCCCGGCCGAGTGTCGACACGAGCGCGAGTCGAACCTCGACTGGTACCTACCGGAGAGCGACGAGCCGCAGCCCGCCGTGATCCTCGTCCATGGCGGCCCGCTCCCGCCCGAGCTTCACGCGACACCGCGCGACTGGCCCGTCTATCGCGGCTACGGCAACCTGCTCGCCTCGCGCGGCCTGGTCGCGGTCACCGTGGAGCACCGGATGCGGGTGGTTGCCACCGCGCAGGGCCCGGCCACTGATTGCGCTACCGCTGTCCTCGACGTCGCCTCGGCCGTGGAGCGGGTCCGTGCCGACCCGCGCGTCGACCCCGATCGCATCGCCCTCTGGTTCTTCTCCGGCGGGGGTCTGCTGAGCACGGACTGGCTCCGCGAGCGGCCCGCGTGGTTGCGGGGCGTTGCGCTGACGTACCCGGTCCTCGCGCCGATGCCGGGCTGGGGCGTCGACCCGCGATTCGAGCCGTCCGCCGCGGTCACCGAGCCGGGTACGCCCGTACCGCCGCTGCTGCTCACCCGGGTCGGCCTGGAGGCGGACGCGGTGGCCGGGACGGTCGCGGTGTTCCTCAAGGCGGCGGACGACGCCGGCGTGCCGGCGGAGGTGATCGACGTACCGAACGGGCACCACGCGTTCGACATGCTGGACCACACCGACGAGTCTCGGCGGGCGGTCGAGCAGGCGGCCAACTGGGTCTCGGCGAGACTGACCCGGTGAGTTCTCCCGCCGGCCCGGTCCAGTACGGACCGACCGGCGGGGCAGCCGCTGTCGGATGAGCGCGGGAGCGACGCCACGGCTACCGCCGCTCGTCGAGCCAGAGAACCCGGTCGAGGAAGTTCTCCACCGCCGTGGCCAGGTCGCCCAGCACCGCCGCCGACCGCGCAAGCGGACCCGATACGCGCAGCCCGTGATCCGCACCGTCTGCTTCGAACACGTGCGGAGACAGTTCGCGGGCGAGACCCGGACGCCAACTGCTGTCGGCCGTGCCGCCGATCAGCAGGCAGGGCGCGCTGGCCCGGCGAAGGCCCTCGACGACCTCCGGGCGGTGCAGCAACGGCGTGATCCAGATCGCGGGCAGTCCTTGGTCGGCGGCGAGACCGGCGGCAACGGTGCCCAGCGAGCTGGCGATGATCAACGGTCTCGGTAGTCCACGCAGCGCTGCCGCTATCTGTTCGGCCGCCCATGGTCCCCGCGCCTCCGGCGCGGTCGGCACCTCGCCGCGCCACGACACGTGATGCAGCTGCGCACCACGAAGCCGCGCCGCATCGGCCGCGAACAACTGGTGGGGCAGGTGCCAGCAGCCACCGCTGCCCGGGATGACCAACACCGCGCGGTGTGCCGGCACGACATCCTCCCGCATGTTGAACCGCTGGCCACAAGCCGTCCTGGCAGGCCGTGGAACGCCTCGCCAACGGCAACCTACCCGTCGGGCGGCCGGCGGGTTGTCCCTCGCGTCGAGGTACAACCGGGCCTGATGGAAGTTTCCGCCGGGTCGATCGACATGATCGCAAGAACTATACATCGACGAGCGTCACAGTGTACGGTGCGGCCACCCGGCTTTCCCGGCCGGAAACGTCCGGTCATCCGGAAAGGAGCTACTGTGCGCCTTCGGTTCCCGCTGCGCCGACCGAATCGCCTGGTCGGCACCATGCTGATCCTGACCCTCGGTCTGTCCGCCCCGCCCGTCCTGGCCGCCGGGCCCGCCTTCGCCGCACCGGGCGGCGCCGCGGCCAGCCCGCTGAGCGCCGCCTTCGCCACCGCCGCCGCCCGCTACGACGTGCCACGGGATCTGCTCGTCGCGCTCGGCTACGCCGAGACCCGGCTGGACGGGCACGGCGGCACCCCGAGCGCGTCGGGTGGCTACGGCCCGATGCACCTCACCACCAACCCGTCCGTGCACACCCTCGACGAAGCAGCCACGCTGACGGGACTCGAACGCGCGGCACTGCGCACCGACCCGGCCGCGAACATCACCGGAGCCGCCGCCGTGCTGCGGTCGTACGCCGACCGGGCCGGCCTGACCGCCGCCGACCGCAAGGACATCGGCCGGTGGTACGGCTCAGTCGCCCGGTACGGCGGCGCGACCGACCCGGCAGTCGCCCGGCTCTACGCGGACACCGTCTACGACCTGCTCGCCGCCGGATTCACGTCCACCAGGGATGGCACGGCGACGGTCGCCGGCCGGCGGGTCGTGCCGCAGCGGGGCGAACTGGCCCGGGTGGCGGCCCTCGGCACGGGCGGCGTCGGCACCATGAGCACCGACTACGGGCCCGCCGCCTGGGCGCCCGCCTACTCCGGCAACTACACCGTGGCGAACCGCCCCTCCGACTACCGGATCAACTACGTGGTCATCCACGTCACCCAGGGCTCCTACGCCGGGTCGATCAGCTGGTTCCAGAACCCGTCGGCCAAGGTGAGCGCGCACTACACGTTCCGGTCCTCCGACGGGGCGGTCACCCAGTCGGTCCGGGAGAAGGACATCGCGTGGCACGCCGGCAACTGGACCTACAACACCCAGTCCATCGGCATCGAGCATGAGGGCTACGTCGACGACCCCAGCTGGTTCACCGACGCCATGTACCGCGCCTCGGCGGCGCTGACCCGTAACCTGGCGAACAAGTACGGCATCCCGAAGGATCGGGCGCACATCATCGGCCACATCGAGGTGCCCGGCGCGACGCACACCGATCCCGGCCCGAACTGGAACTGGACGTACTACATGCAGCTGGTGAACGGCGTGACCGGCATCGGCACCGGCACGGTGAACACCGGCGGGGGCGGGACCCTCAATGTCCGCTCGGGGCCCGGGACCAGCTACGCCATCGTCGGCTCCGTCGCCAACGGCGCGAGTGTCAGCATCTACTGCCAGACCACCGGCACCACCGTGACCGGCACCTACGGCACGAGCAACATCTGGAACCGCATCGGCACCAACCGGTACATCGCCGACGCGTACGTGCTCACCGGGTACAACGGCTTCATCCCGAACGTGCCGCGCTGCTAGACCGGCCTGCCGTCCGTCGCCTCGGCAGCGAAATGCCGAGGCGACGGCCACGCCCGCCACCACTGCGGCAGCAGCACTCTAGCCACGAACGACGGTGCCCAGCCGGCCGAGGAAGGCCAGGTTGTCAGAGGTAGCGGCCAGTTGGTGAAGCAGTTGGTCGAGGGCCTGCTGGCGATCCAGTTGGGACAGCGCGGACCGCAGGCCCCGCAGCAGGTGCCGCTCGCCGTCGCTCAGCAGCAACTCGTCGCGTCGGGTACCGGAGGCGCGGACGTCGACGGCCGGATACGTACGCCGGTCGGCGAGCGTCCGATCCAACCGCAGCTCGGCGTTGCCGGTGCTCTTGAACTCCTCGTAGATGAGCGTGTCGGCGGCGGAGCCGGTCTCCACCAGCGCGGACGCGAGCATGGTCAGCGAACCGCCTTCTTCGGCCCTGCGGGCAGCGGCGAGCAGCCTTTTCGGCGGGTTGAGCGCGGCGACGTCGACTCCACCCGAGAGCGTACGGCCGGCCGAGCGCACGGAGAGGTTGTAGGCGCGACCCAGCCGGGTCAGCGAGTCGAGCAGCACGACCACGTCGTGCCCCAGCTCGACCAGACGCTTCGCCCGCTCGATCGCCAGCTCCGCCACCGTGGTGTGGTCCTGCGGCG
>NZ_JBIAHQ010000066.1:0-4008 GCF_042870725.1 Micromonospora sp. NPDC006431 | reverse complement strand
ATGATCGGCAGGCGGCTGCGTCCACTTCGCACACCCCGCACACCCCCACCGCATCCCGCCAGGTCAGACCGCCAATGGCGGCTGCCGTACTAGGACGAGAACTGACCTATACGGGATCTACCGTGGGCGCAGTCTGCTACGACCGAGGGAGATCCACCATGAGCAGCACCGCACCCGCCGGGTACACGACAGTCGCGCCGTGGATCGTCACGCCAGACACCGGGCAGTTGCTGGACTTCATCACCGCGGTGTTCGACGGAGTCGAGCAGGGGCGGGTACGACTGGAGGACGGGACCATCGGCCACGCCGAGATCCGCGTCGGGGACACCGTCCTGCTCGCCTTCGACCAGCGGTCGGACTGGCCGGCCATGCCGTCGCTACTGCGGGTCTTCGTCGCCGACGCGGACGCCGCGATGGCGCGCGCGGTCGCCGCCGGAGCCCGCGTGGTCACCGCGCCGGCCACCCACGCCTTCGGCCAGCGGGGCGGCCGAGTACGTGACCCGTTCGGCAACATCTGGTGGGTCAGCGCGGTGGTCGAGGACGTCGCACCCGAGGTAGGAATGCGGCGGCTCGCTGAACCGGCGTACGCCGAGGCGATGCGCGACGCCCAGGAGACCCTGGACCGGGAACTGAGCGGCCGCACCGACAGTGTCGTCAGCCGCCCGCTGATCGGCTGAACCCGTGCCTGTCCAAGACGCCGCTGCTCCGCCTCGCCGGCGCCGTCCTCGTCGAAGCCCACGCCGAATGGCAGACCGGCGACCGCCGCTACCTCGCCGAAGGCACCATGGCACTGATCACCACACCCGCGCCCACCCTCGCGACAACCGAACTGGCAGCCGCATGACCACCATCGCCTGGCCCGACCGCCGAGCCGACATCATCAACGCCCTGTCCATCCTCGCGACCCTGCGCCCACACCAGACCACGTCCTGGCCCGGCCTGACCGAGGCCGTCCACTGGCTCATCGACGACACCTTCTGGGACCAGCACCACCCCCGCAACGACATCGGCACCATCCTCGCCGGCAGCAGCGAGGCCGTCGCGATCGCCGCAACACTCGAACCCCTGACCGCCATCCTCGACGAACTCGGACCCACCACCCCCGACGACGACTACCTCACCCACCCCCGATGGCATGAAGTCACCCACGCCGCAGCCCACACTCACCAACTCATGACTGGCAAAACCCCAACCCGACTCCGACACTGAACGGACGAGCGGAGACTCGCGGCTCCGCACCACTCGGCGGGACGCAACCTCTTGCCCGGGGCGTTCCGTCGGGGATCGACTCGGGTTGACTCGTTCGTCATGCTGGAACCGGAAGCCCACGCCCGCATCACTCGAGGGGGACCTATGCGCAAGCCGGCCAGGACTGCTGCCGTCCTTTTCGGGCTCGGCGTCGGCGCCACGGTCGGTCCATCCCTCGGGCCGGCCGCCGTCTGGTCCGGCGTTACGATCGCCGCGCTCGGCGTCGCGCTCTCCCTGGTCGGTACGACGGAATCCGATCTCGCCGGGGACGGCCTGGTCGACCGCGACGAGGATGCCGGGTTGGCAGGCGACGGGACAACCACAGGAACCGCGGTCGTCGCGGAACGACGACGGCGGCCAGCCCTCAGCGGCCTGGGCACCCGGGTAGAACAGATCCTCAAACTCGCCGAGGAGCAGGCCGACGACCACCGCGCGAAGGCGCGGCTCGAAGCCGAGGGGATCGTGACTGCCGCTCGACGGGAGGCGGAGGCGATCTTGAACCGGGCGCACGAACAGGCGGCCGGGATCACCGGTACCCGCCGGGATCTGTCTCCTGTACCGCCCACCCGGGCACCGTCACCGGAGGAAGATCCGAGCCCTCATTCCTGATCGAAGCGGAGCGGCCGGGCAGGGTCCCCGAGGTGCATCGGATCTGCGCGTCGCTCGCTCATGCAGCCCATGAGCTGGACCGACAGGTTTAAGCTCGACCCGTACGGCAAGGACGTCCAGGTTGAGCGCGCCACGGAGGCAAAGGGCGCCGCGGCAGTATCTGATGATCCCGGCGGTCAGCTTTCTGGCGGCGCTCTCGCGCACGGTGGTTCACGCTACGAGCAGGCGGAGACCGAGCTCTGCCGTGTCGAGAGCGACGATGTCGCGGTTGCGCTCGGCCCACCGACCTGAGGAAAGATCTTCGCGGAGTGTGCTGACTGCCCGTTGCTCAGCCTGCGGTCCGACTCTGGTCCATACCGAAACCGCGCGGCGTACATGTTCGTCCAGGTACGCCTCAGGCCGGCGCCAGTATGCCTCGAAGAAGCCGTCAGCGCAGTCCCGCGGGACGAGCACCGGCTCCGCGCGTCCTCCGATCGCGCGGGTCAGGTCGGCCAAGGACGGCCAGCCGACGAGGAGGTCTGCGAACTCGGGTAAGTAGTCGCGGGTGAGCCAGAACCGCTGACGCCAGCCGGTGTCAGCGGCGTCGTACGTGAACACCACCACGCGGCGGGCCACACGCCGCATCTCACGCAGCCCGGCGACCGGGTCCGGCCAGTGATGGACGGTGCTGACCGCCATCGCGGCGTCAAAGGACTGGTCCTCGAACGGCAGACTCTCCGCAGCGGCGGCCACGCACGGCGCCGCGCCCACGGGACGCTGCGCCCGCATGACCGCCGACGGTTCTACCGCCGTGACCTCGCGGTCGGGTGGTTCGTAGGAGCCGGTGCCAGCCCCGACGTTCAGCACCGTTCGTGCGTCCCCCAGCGCATCCCAGATTCGCGCGGCGATCCGTGGCTCGGTGCGCCGCGTCGCTGGGTAAGCGGATCCGATGGCGTCGTACAACTGCGCGCCGAACACTTTCAGTTGCTCCTCTGGTGTCGTCCTGATTCCCATTGCTCGTGCCTCCAGTTCCCTGTCTATGGCCGTCACCATGGCAGCAGCGCGGTCGCGCTGGTCCATCAGCAGGCCGCGCAGCCGGCACAGGTGCGCGACTGCGTCGGTGGCCGGATCGTCAACCAGATCCGCGATCTCCCGCAATCCGAAGCCGAGCCGCCGGTAGGCGAGCACCTCCCGGAGTCGCTCCACATCGCCTGCCGAGTAGGCCCGGTGCCCAGCCGCGGTCCGCGTGGACGGCTCCAGGAGGCCGATCTCGTCATAGTGATGCAGTGTGCGGACGCTGACGCCGGCCAACTCCGCCACACGCCCCACGGTCAGGTACTCCTCCACGCCACCGACTATGTGGCATGACGCCGCGTGAGGAGCAACCGATTCGCTGCTGGCTTGATCGAGTTTCCGCTCATCGGTAGATCCGGGAGCTGGGCGGAACTCGTCATGACGTTCCGTAGCGCGCTGATCGCGGCAGATGCGGATGCCTTAACGCTACGCTCACACTCCCCGGAATCGGCCCACCGTTAGCGAAAGTGCTGCTCGCCCGCCAGGACAGCATCCAGCCATCTCTCGTACCACGACAGGAAGTCCCGATCCGCAGTGAAGACCGGACCTTCGTCGCGTTCGCAGTTATCGGTAATCCGCCCACGCGCAGGCCCGGTGACGACGAGGAGGGACATGTAGCCGCAGCCCTGGTCGCTGAGGGTTAACGTTCCGCGGTACGGTTCGTCCTCATCGCCCGGCGCCACCTCGGCAAGCCAGTCCTCGTACACCCGCCCCGGCTCGGCGGGAAACGGCTTGGCCAACGTGCCGGCGTCCGGCGTGTCCCACAGAACCATGTCCCAGTCCTCAAGCGGATGCAGGCCGTAGTACGGGCCAGCCCCACCGAACTGGCCGGGTCCGCCATGCCCGACCTTGGTGATGAACGCTCTGTAGTCAGTCGGTAGCCTGACCCGGTGCTGCTGCTCAAAGGCGGCAACCGAGTTCTCCGACAGTGGTGGCCCGATGCGGAAACGGTGAGCGCTTGCGCCGAACATCGCCGGATCTCGAGGCGTCGAGGCCGCGAGCTCTAGCCTGGGTGATTCATGGTGATCGCCGGGATGTGCTGTTCGTCGGCGTGTAGATGAGCGGAAGTGCCTGCCCTGCAAGGGAAACTTGTGATTG
>NZ_JBIAHQ010000065.1:0-4429 GCF_042870725.1 Micromonospora sp. NPDC006431 | reverse complement strand
GCCCCACACCACCCCCCGCGCGCCCCGCCCCCGGCGCATCAAAACCCCAGCCCCGCGGCCCTCTTCACTAAAAACCGGGGGGGGGGGGGGGGGCCCCCCCCCCCCCCCGCCCCGTCTGCTCTTTGCTGGAGTAAACATGGACTTGCAGATCCACAGCTTCATCAAACGCAACACGTACAGCGGCGCCAACGCGTTGGTCTTCCTCGCCACATCCATGATCGTGAACGCGTTCGCGAACACCGCCCACAACCTTGCCCTGATCTTCGCCGTCAGCGCCATGGCGGGACTGTGGCTCGCCGTGTGGTCACGGCTGGTCCACAACCTCGTTAAGGCCGCAGACCCGTGGATCAGCCCGCTGATCGGCGTGGCCACCCCGGCGGTCCTACTGGCGGCGTTGGCCGAATCCCCGCACACCCTCCTCGGCGCAGCCGTCCTCCTGTTCACCTCCTGGCTGCCGTACATGGTCGCCGAGTCAGCCGGGCAGGCACTCCGGGTCTGGGCGTACCGCTCTCCGCTACCCCAGGCGCGGCTGCTGTACCTCACCGCGCAGGCCGCCGTCGACACCGCCGCCATAGGCGGCATTGGGGTGCTACTCGTGACGCTGGGCGATGGGCGAACTGTCCGCCTGGCTGCAGCGCTGGCGCTGACGGCACCGCTGCTGTTGGCGCGGGCGGTGCACCGGTCCCAGACTCGGCGTGTCGCCGCCACGCCGTGCCCGAGACGGCCGGCCGTCAGGCGAGTGTCTGCGAGCTGACGGCCATGGGCCGCCAACGTTGTCCCCGCCGGTAGGGACCCGCCGTCGGAGCCCTCCGAGCGGCGTGAGCTGGGCTGTCAGGTTCTGCCAGCCGGCCGGACCTGACAGCCCCAGCCACAGCAGCAACAACGCGGCTAGCCTGAGGACTCTTCTCTTTATCCCTGTGCTGATCTGACACGTCCGCGACGGCATCACGCCCACCCTTCCCGGTCGGCCGCCGTCCGCCAGCCTCGGACCCAGCACCCATCACCCCGCCCCTTGCTGCCGTATCCGCGCGAGGGCACATCCCCATCCCTTCAGGCGGCCACCACCCGGTGGCGGCCTCTTCTTCATGCCCAAAGGAGGAACATGCGCCAGTACCTGATGACAGACGGCGATCCTCTCGCCGACCACGACAACCCAACCCCGCCCCTCCTCAGCGGTGTCACCGCACAGTCGCCGGGAACGGACGCCGGCATCACCCTCACCGGCCTGACATGGCAGACCGCCGACAGCCCCGACGACGTCCCGCTGGACGACATCGACACCGACACGCAACCCGCGGCCGGCACCGCACAGCTGACCAAACTCGCAGGCGACCTCACCGCCGCGACGGCCGCACGTGACGCGGCGGTACAAGCTTTCGCCGAACTGCGACGCAGCATCCGCGCCCGCGCGATCAGCGCACTCGTCGACGACGAAATCGGCGGTATCTATCAACACACCGCGCAGCGAGTCGACCGGTTCCTCGTCGACCTCAAGCTCGACCCACTGCCTCACGCACACCACATCACCGTGGTCGCCGACCTGACGCTGCCGATCGCCGCCGGCATGGCCCGAGAGGCCTACGACGCGGCACGAGACACGATGCGCGCGGCCACCACCAGCAGCCCCGACGAGACACGGCCGTGGACCGCGTACGGCTGGACCATCCCCGAGCACGCCACATGCGACCAGGACGGCTGGCGGATTCCGTGGCGGCACGAGTACGAGATCTGGCTCCGCGGCCACACCACCGCAGCCGACGCCACCGCAGCCGCGAAGCCCTCGTCCGCGCCGACCTGACCCGGGCGCTCGCCGGCATCGACCACCACCCGATCACCGTGACCACCAGCCTCGAGGGCGTCGGTATCGACCTGTATCTGGACCCCGACAGCGACTGAACCGTCAGGCGCGCCGATCCGGTGATCGGCGCGCCTGTTCCCGCAGGGGCCGCGTCGCGCCGAGCCGACGCCGGGCACGCGCGGCGCCTACCCGCTCGCCTCCGGCCAATTGTCGACCTCAACCAGCAGTGGAGATCATCATGTCGTTTCTAGACAACAAACTGACCGTGCGATCCCCAGCCGACCTGGTAACCGCGGTGCCGTACCTCCTCGGCTTCCGTCCCAGCGACGGCAGCCTCGTCGTTCTTGCCAGCAGGGACCGCCGGGTCGTCTTCGCCGCCCGGGCCGACCTGCCCGCCCCCGGCGCCCCCGCAAGCCACCTGTTCGACCTCGCCGCCAACCTGGTCCCGGTCGTGCGGCGGCAGCAGCCGATCACTCACATCATGCTCATCGGCTACGGCGATCCCGAGCACGTCGACCCGGCAGTAGGCAGCGTCGGCGACGCGTTCACCGCCAGCGGCATGACCATCCGGCAACTGCTACGCGTCACCGGCACCCGGGTCTACAACCTCAACTGCGACAACCCCGCTTGCTGTCCACCCCAAGGAACCCCGCTCGATCCGACCTCACTCGTCGCCGTGCAGGCCACCGCCGCCGGGCTGGTCGCGCTACCGGACCGGGCCGCCGTTGCCGCCCGGTTTGCACCCGTCGGCGGCGCGGCCCGTGACGGCATACGCCGCGCAACCCGGGAGGCGATCACCCGCCTGAAGGCGGTCAGCGCCGCCGGCAACACGGGCGTGGACGAAGCCGGCGCCCACGCAGTCCGCGACGCGTTGCGACAACACGACGGGGGCAAGCGCCTCACCGACGACGAGGTCGCCTGGCTCACCGTGCTCCTGAAGCGGCCATCGGTGCGGGACGTTGCCGTGGACCTCACCGAGCCGCACGACCGGCACGTCACGTTCTGGGCCGACATCACCCGCCGCGCCCATGAACCGCTTGTGCCGGCACCGGCCACCCTGCTCGCGCTCACCGCGTGGCGCTGCGGTGACGGCGCCCTGGCCGCCATGGCAGCGCACCGTGCCTTGCAGGTGGATCCCGCGTACCAGCTCGCCGACCTGCTGCTGCAGTCGCTGCACGGCGGACTCCCGCCATCGGTGTTCGAGCAGGCAATCGCCGGCGCCCGAACCAACCCCTCAACCCGCTAGCCGGAAACCCGTCAACGACAGGAGGAACACGATGGATCCCACCCGCAGGATGCTGCTCGCCCTTGCCAGGCACGCCGAAGAAGCCCGGCTGGGCTGGAACGCCGAACGCGCCGCCGTGCGGGCTCGCGGCGAAACGCCGGCCCGCAGCGAGGCATACGCCTACCACGTGCAGGCGAACCTGTGCCTGATCACGGCGATCGGCGCGGCGGACCTTCCGGCGAACTTCCGCGTCTACGACATCACACTGTCCCGCGACCCGCTTGCCGCGGCCGAACAACTGCGCCAGGTCGCCGTCGCCCACGACCACAGCGGCCCGATCGAAGCCGCACACGAGGCAGCACGCCTGGCCTACAAGGAGGCGTTCGCCCGGCCGGTCACAGCACAGGAACAGCAGTATGTCGAATTGCTCGCCGGTCTTCCCGCCGCGCGACGCGACAAGATCGTCGAACTGGCCGAGCAACGCGCCCGCCACCCGGAGGCATAAGAGCTGGTCCTCCGGCGTTCGCGCCGGCCTTCATGAGCAGCCTCGCCGCGGCAGGACCCACTCGGCGCACCTCACGTCAGCCGGCTCGGCCGTTCACTCCTATGGAAAGGAACCGATGAGCATCTACACCCTCACACCCAAACCCGGCTTCGACCGCTACTCCATCCGGGTCGGCTGGAACCCGCACCGCACCTTTTTCGCGACCGTCGTCGACTTCGCCTGGGACCCAGTCACCGACCCCGACAACAAACTCGACACTGTGCGGGTCGGCCTGGTCGCGGCGATCCTCGACCCGGCCGAGGTGCTCCTGGCCGTCGAACCCTACGCCGTCATCCCGGGAGACCTGGCCGCCACACTCCGCGCGGACCAAGCCGCGCACCCGGTGCGCCGCTAACACGAACACCCCGAGGCCCCCATCGCACCGACGCCAACGGGCCCGCATCGCACTCGCCAGCATTCTTCGATTTACCGATCGCCGCCCGGCCGTCTTGCGCGAATCCCGCGCATAAGCCGCCTCCGTGACCGGCGGCCACGTACCGACGAGCCACCCCAGCCCGCCTACCAGCGGAGCGAATCCAGCGCCGGGCGGTACCCCGACTGAGCAGGGGCCACATGGCGCGTCGACGGCTCCACACCGCCGAACACATCCCCTGACTGAGCCACGCCGGCGCTGCCTCCCCAAGGAGACAGCCACAGCCGTGCCGCGCAATGAGCGGCACAACACGAAACGGCCCGCCACCAGGCGGGCCGTCGTCGCATCTGGACCCGGGACGCCACGCCTCGACAACGTACGCGTCCCGGGTTCTCCAGTGACGTGATCTCAACAAGATTCGGATAGGTACTTGTATTCGAAATGAGTCAAGTGCAGCGCGGCGGCGACGATATCGCCGGTCCGGCCTGG
>NZ_JBIAHQ010000064.1:0-4977 GCF_042870725.1 Micromonospora sp. NPDC006431 | reverse complement strand
CTTCATACCCCGGTGGGTGGGCGCGGTTGTTTTGTTGTTTTTTTTTCGTGTGTTTTTTTCTTCACTTATTTTTTAACAAAAAAAAGGGGGGGGGGGGGGGGGGGGCCCCCCCCCCCCCCCCGCCCCGTCGGTTTTTTGCGACAAGGGGCCACTGGGATGTGTTGACTCGACCTGCGCTGGCGGCGCCGGCTGTTAGGAGGTCGGGCCGGTGACGGTTGCGGTACCGGCAGGACGTACGACATCGCGACGCAGGACGAGCACATCCTCGTGCGCGACGAGGTGCACGGGGAGGCCCTCGGCTCTGGACTTACGGACGGCCATCAGCGCGAACATCGAGGCGCGGTGCACGATCTGGCCGTCGCGGACGGCGGCGAGCATCGCCGCGCACCGCTGCACCGGTGTCAGCCCGACCTGCTGCGCGACGGTCAGGAGTTCACCGGGCAGGTCGATGAAGTCGTCCGGGCGGCGGCGTACCGGTCGGCAGGTGATGACCACCGTGCCGCCGGGACGCAGCAGCTGGTAGCTGGCGGCCAGGATCGCCGCGAACCCGTCGAGCAGCCCGGACCATCCGGCGTAGGCGAGGTTGCCGCTTGCGCGGTCGCCGTACAGGTGGGCCCTCTTCCTGACCCCGGTGCCGGTCATCCGGACCAGTCCGTGGGTGGATCGTCCGTACGGCGGTGAGGTGAGCACGAGTCCGACCTCGCCGACCGCGGACGCGGGGGCGAGATCGAGCAGCCTGGTCGCGTCGCCGGTGACGACGTTCGCCGTGCCGGCGGCGCCCTGAGACGCGGCGAGGGCGACGTTCGCGGCCGCCAAGGCGGTGAACCGCGGTTCGATGTCTACGCCGAGCGCGTGCCGCCCGAGGTGCATGGCCTCGACGAGAGTGGTGCCCGACCCGCACATCGGGTCGAGCACCAGGTCCCCCGATGTGGTGTAGGCGGCGATGGCGTGCGCGGCGAGGTGGGGCAGCATTTTGCCCGGGTGCGTGGACGAGGCCGGTACGTACCGGCCGCGTCGCTGGTCGCGAGAGGGCTGCTGGCAGGTCAGCCACACGGACGTGATCGGCATCGGCTCAGGCATCGCCGTCGCCTCCCGCGGTCGGGCGGGCAAAGACCAGGACGTCGGTGTGGATATCCAGCTGTGTCGGCTGGCCGCGCGTGGGTGGCTGGTCGGCCGCCACGATGTGCTGCAGGTAGGACAGACCTGCCTGCTTGGCCGCGATGACGACGTCGACCGGAAGGATCGGGTCGCCGTGCGCCAGCAGCACGACCAGGCAGCCGCCGGGTAGGAGCTTCGCCCGACCACGAGCGAAGAACTCGACCGGTACGCCGGCGTCGGGGGCAAGTGGCCAGCCGGTGACGATCAGCATCGCCGCCTCGCTCCCCCAGACCGTCGAACACGCCGCCTGCAGGTGGCTGTGGCGGTGAGCGGCGAGGATGGCGCCGGCAAGTTGCGGCCCCTCGGTCAGGTCGATGATCAGGTCGGACGGGTGGGTGAGGTTGTAGACCAGCCGCATGCCCATCGCGTGGGACATGGTCTCGCCCGGCTGCGGGGCGGGTATCGGCCAGACGGTGATGGGCACGGGCGGGTCGCCGGGCACCACGTCCCCGACGGGGACGGGTGCGTTGTGATGGTTTCTCTCGGTCATGGGCATGGTGGCCCCCGGACCGGCGGGCGTACTGACGGTCCTCAGTGCGCCGCTGACAGGCCGATCGAACCCGCCCCGGCCCTGACAGATCCAGTCAGCCCGATCTCTGACGGCCACCTCGGTGGGCGCGGGCGGCCGGCGCAGCAGCGAACCTGACACCACTGGGCACGACCTGTCCCGGTCTGACAACCGCTCGTGGTGTCAGGTCGGGCTGTCCCAATCGAGGTCTCGGAGCCGTCGCACATCGCGAAGCGCTCCCCTTCGAGAGGGCATCATCATGGCAACGACCACCCGCACGAGGACGGCCGACACGGCCCTGACCACCGCCGAGAAGGCGTTCGAGCTGCTGGCCTGCGAACCCGCGCCGCTGGTGTTCGACGCGCGTCCGGTGCCGGGCCTGCCGGACGCGATGTTGCCGCTGGGCGAGCTGCGTAGCCTGCTGGTGTGCGAGCGGTACGACAGCGACACCACCGACGAGCTGTGGCGGCAGCTGGCCCACCACGCCCGCGAACGGGGACCCGCCTGGGTCGTCGGCGCGATCGGTGTGGCTCTGCCCGCACTGACGCACCTCGCCGCGAAAATCAGCCGCGGCCACGCCAGGCACGCCGACGACGTGGACTCCGAAGTTCTGGCCGGGTTCCTCCACGCACTGCGCACCGCGGACCTCGCCCCTGCCCGGCTGTGGCTGCGGCTGTGCTGGGCGGCATGGCGCGCCGGCGCCGCGGTCATCAAAGCCGACGACGGGGAGGAACTGCCGCTGGACCTGCCCAGCGGCTCGCGGTCGCCGAGGATGCCCTACGGGCACCCGGACCTGCTGCTCGGGCGAGCAGCCGTCGCCGGCCTGATCACCGCCGAAGCCGCCGAGCTGATCAGCGCGACCCGGTTCGGCGACGCGTTGATCGAGCACCTGGCCGCCGAGCAGGGCGTGACCGCGCCGGTCCTGCGCATGCGCAGACGCCGCGCCGAGCGCATCGTGGCTGCAGCCGTCACGCGAGGCGACCTGTCCGGCCCGATCCGCTCGCCCGGCCGCCGCGAAGCCGCCATGACGGCCTGACCAACCGTAGGGCGGGGCAGCGGTTGGGCGCCAAGGCCGCCTCGGCGTGACCGCCGTCAGGGTCCCGACCAGGCGAGCGACTGCCACTGGGACCAGCCGCTCGATGCGGAGCCGAATCGCCTCGTCGACCAGGAACGCCGCCAGAGGTCGCTATTGATCGTTGCCTGGCGCACGGCAGCGGAGTTGTTGCCGCGAAACGGCAGGGCAGCCGTCGGACGCGACGAACAGTATGCTCCGCCCCAAATGGAAGCGGGGCATCAATGATCGTGGTTGATCGGATGCGCGGCGGAGCGTTCGTCGCGGGCGTGCTGGTGGTAGCGGGGCTTGCCGGCTGCGTGAAACAGGCCGTCCCGCCACCACCCCCATCGCCGTCGGTGAACCCCGCGCCGTCGGCATCACCCAGCGAGCCCGAGGCCCTGATGGCGGCCATCCGCGGGCTGGTCGGGCAGGCCGGTGTCGGCGACGACATCCGGGAGCGCGAGATCGAGGTCGGCGAGTGGTACGGACCCTGCGACCTGCTCATCGCCGACCCCGACCGGTCGAAGGTGGGCGGGTTGGAGTTCGATCAGGTGTGGGGCGCCGGCCTCGAGGTCAACCCCGTGTCGTCCTTCACCAACGTCCAGCGTCCGACGACCCTCCTAGACGTCACAGTGATAGGTCTGCCCGATGCCCCCGCGGCCGTCGCGACCGCACGTGCGGCCCGCACCGCACCGTGCCCGAGGGAGGCTTTCCGCCTCGTCACGGGCATGGCGACTGCCAGGTGGGGCGCACGCACGGTGACCATCGAGTCGACGACCGCGCGGCTGACCACGGCGACAGTGAGCCGAGTGGACCCGGAAACCGCAGGCGGAATGACATTCCTGCCCGGCGATGCGCGGCTGATCCTCGCGCACGGTCGGTTGCTGATCAGCATCGAGGCGCTCACTTTCTCGACACGCAAGCTGAACACCGCTGCCGAGGTCACCGCCATGGCTCAGGAAAAGGCGACATCCCTAGCTACGGCGATCGTGAAGACCCTCCCAACGGCAAGCGAGGGCTGAGCCGCGCGTCGCATCGCGACGCGGCGTTGGCAGGGATGCGGCGCATATCCGTGGCCGGCCATCTCGTTTACAAGCTCTGTGCAGGCCGTCCGGGCGCATCCGTCCTCGTCCGCGACCTCGGCCCGTCGTCCGTCTCTGGCCGTCGCCGGCCTCCGGTGGTTGGGCCCGTTGCTGTCGCCGTTGCTGTCGACAGCCACCGGTAGCAACAGGTTGTCGTCAACGAGCAGGCGGCGGCGGCGCAATCGCCGTGCATGCAGCGACGGGAGCACCGGGCTCCTGGTGCTCGATCTCGTACTGGCACTCGCTACACGGCTCCGGCGGCTCGTGTTCGCGCCAGTCATGCCCGCATTCGTGGCAGTCGCCGTACCAGCGGCGTCTCTGTCGCACCTTCACGCCTCGCATTTTCGACCAGCACTGAGCGTCGAGGTGGACCCCCGTCGGGGGGAGCCTATCGCTACTGGCGTGACAACCTCGCCGCTGGAGAACGACTGGCCCCGCACGTGCACCCTGCCCGATTCCAGTCCCAAGGCAAGGTGGAATGGTGAACCACTGCCCTGGCGGGTGGCATCGCCGGACCTACCAGGACTGACAACTTCCCCTACTCGCCGAGGCAGCCCAGTGCCACCCCTGGCAGGGCGGCGAGCGCGTGCACGGGTGGCTTGCGCCACTGGACCTGCGGAGTCGGGATCGGCGCCAGAGCCATCGCTTCGACCTCGACGTCGGTGCGCGTCTGATCAGCGTCGATCTTCAGAAACACGTCGCCGACGGGTCGCGCGCTCGTTGCGACGACGACCTTGACCTCTTCCACGTCGGCCATCATCGCGGATGATTATCGACGCCGCCGCGGGTGTTCGTCGCATTCGCGTCTGACCTGCGCCACTCGTGCGCGACGCTGCTCTACGACCAGGGCGTGCCGCTCGAACGGATTCAGGACGTGCTGGGGCACAGCCCCCCAACGGTCACGAAGTCGATCTACGTGGAGGCGACCCGGAGGGTGCAGCAGGACGCGGTGGAAAGCCTCGGGCTCCTCTTCGACGTGTAGGTGTAGGGGTCAGTCGTGGGGGCCAACACACACGATCAAGGGGGTCTCCCGTGCTGGGACACCGGCCCTTGATCTGCTGCGCGCCCGAAGGGACTCGAACCCTGAGCCGCCACGGGTTTTCCGGACAGGTGGACCAAGTAGAATTGGTCGATCTGGAGAGGAAAACAGTTGCCACGCGCGAAGAGGACTTTCT
>NZ_JBIAHQ010000063.1:0-5217 GCF_042870725.1 Micromonospora sp. NPDC006431 | reverse complement strand
GGGTTGCTGGATGGTGTGTGGTTGTTCTTTGAGAACTCAACAGGGTGCTTGATAAGCCAGTGCCAAATTGATTTATACCCCGGATTGGTCAGGCCTTTTGGTTTGGCTGGTTGGGATTCCTTTGGCAACACTTTTGTTGTCGGGATGGATTGTTCAACAAGTTTTTGTTGGAGAGTTTGATCCTGGCTCAGGACGAACGCTGGCGGCGTGCTTAACACATGCAAGTCGAGCGGAAAGGCCCTTCGGGGTACTCGAGCGGCGAACGGGTGAGTAACACGTGAGCAACCTGCCCTAGGCTTTGGGATAACCCCGGGAAACCGGGGCTAATACCGAATATGACCGCTGGTCGCATGATTGGTGGTGGAAAGTTTTTCGGCCTGGGATGGGCTCGCGGCCTATCAGCTTGTTGGTGGGGTGATGGCCTACCAAGGCGACGACGGGTAGCCGGCCTGAGAGGGCGACCGGCCACACTGGGACTGAGACACGGCCCAGACTCCTACGGGAGGCAGCAGTGGGGAATATTGCACAATGGGCGGAAGCCTGATGCAGCGACGCCGCGTGAGGGATGACGGCCTTCGGGTTGTAAACCTCTTTCAGCAGGGACGAAGCGTAAGTGACGGTACCTGCAGAAGAAGCGCCGGCCAACTACGTGCCAGCAGCCGCGGTAAGACGTAGGGCGCGAGCGTTGTCCGGATTTATTGGGCGTAAAGAGCTCGTAGGCGGCTTGTCGCGTCGACTGTGAAAACCCGCAGCTCAACTGCGGGCCTGCAGTCGATACGGGCAGGCTAGAGTTCGGTAGGGGAGACTGGAATTCCTGGTGTAGCGGTGAAATGCGCAGATATCAGGAGGAACACCGGTGGCGAAGGCGGGTCTCTGGGCCGATACTGACGCTGAGGAGCGAAAGCGTGGGGAGCGAACAGGATTAGATACCCTGGTAGTCCACGCTGTAAACGTTGGGCGCTAGGTGTGGGGGGCCTCTCCGGTTCCCTGTGCCGCAGCTAACGCATTAAGCGCCCCGCCTGGGGAGTACGGCCGCAAGGCTAAAACTCAAAGGAATTGACGGGGGCCCGCACAAGCGGCGGAGCATGCGGATTAATTCGATGCAACGCGAAGAACCTTACCTGGGTTTGACATCGCCGGAAATCCTCCAGAGATGGGGGGTCCTTCGGGGCCGGTGACAGGTGGTGCATGGCTGTCGTCAGCTCGTGTCGTGAGATGTTGGGTTAAGTCCCGCAACGAGCGCAACCCTCGTTCGATGTTGCCAGCGCGTTATGGCGGGGACTCATCGAAGACTGCCGGGGTCAACTCGGAGGAAGGTGGGGATGACGTCAAGTCATCATGCCCCTTATGTCCAGGGCTTCACGCATGCTACAATGGCCGGTACAATGGGCTGCGATACCGTGAGGTGGAGCGAATCCCAAAAAGCCGGTCTCAGTTCGGATCGGGGTCTGCAACTCGACCCCGTGAAGTCGGAGTCGCTAGTAATCGCAGATCAGCAACGCTGCGGTGAATACGTTCCCGGGCCTTGTACACACCGCCCGTCACGTCACGAAAGTCGGCAACACCCGAAGCCGGTGGCCCAACCCGTAAGGGAGGGAGCCGTCGAAGGTGGGGCTGGCGATTGGGACGAAGTCGTAACAAGGTAGCCGTACCGGAAGGTGCGGCTGGATCACCTCCTTTCTAAGGAGCACCATCCGTCGAAAGACGGTATGGAGCCCGCGACCTGCGGATGTCGGGTCGGGGTGCTCGATTGGCGGAGACACTGGCGAGCTTTTCCCTGGCAACGGCCGGAGGTTCTAGTACACGCCCCTTGGGGTGCAGGAACGAGTCCGATGGTGCGGCTGGGAGGAAGCGATAAGCACCCTGTTGGGTCCTGAAAGAACAACCATGGGTTGTCTTTCAGAGCCGAAGCTTGAGGCGTGAGGCCTTGAGGTTGGTGCCAGGCATGGCCTGGTGTGGCATACCGCCGGCGGTTGTCGGGTTTGGTGTCGCACGGATCGGGTTGTGGGTTGGTCGTTTGTTGAGAATTGCACAGTGGACGCGAGCATCTTTGTGGTCAAGTTGTCAAGGGCGAACGGTGGATGCCTTGGCACCAGGAGCCGATGAAGGACGTGGGAGGCCGCGATAGGCCTGGGGGAGCTGTCAACCAAGCTGTGATCCCAGGGTGTCCGAATGGGGGAACCCGGCTGGAGTCATGTCCAGTCACCCGCACCTGAACACATAGGGTGTGTGGGGGGAACGCGGGGAAGTGAAACATCTCAGTACCCGTAGGAAGAGAAAACAAAGAGTGATTCCGTGAGTAGTGGCGAGCGAAAGCGGATGGAGGCTAAACCGGCTGCGTGTGATACCTGTCAGGGGTTGCGTGGTCGGGGTTGTGGGACCCTGCTACACGAGCTGACACTCGTGTGAGGAGTTACAAAGCCAGTTGCTAGCCGAACAGTCTGGAAAGGCTGACCGTAGGCGGTGAGAGTCCGGTAGGTGAAAGTGGCTGGTCTTCTGTGGGTGTTCCCGAGTAGCGGCGGACTCCTGAAATCTGCCGTGAATCTGCCAGGACCACCTGGTAAGCCTAAATACTTCCTGGTGACCGATAGCGGACGAGTACCGTGAGGGAATGGTGAAAAGTACCCCGGGAGGGGAGTGAAATAGTACCTGAAACCGTTCGCCTACAATCCGTCGGAGCCTTGCGGGGTGACGGCGTGCCTTTTGAAGAATGAGCCTGCGAGTTAGTGGCATGTGGCGAGGTTAACCCGTGTGGGGGAGCCGTAGCGAAAGCGAGTCTGAATAGGGCGTTTGAGTCGCATGCTCTAGACCCGAAGCGGAGTGATCTAGCCATGGGCAGGCTGAAGCGCGGGTAAGACCGCGTGGAGGGCCGAACCCACCAACGTTGAAAAGTTGGGGGATGACCTGTGGTTAGGGGTGAAAGGCCAATCAAACTCCGTGATAGCTGGTTCTCCCCGAAATGCATTTAGGTGCAGCGTCGCGTGTTTCTTGCCGGAGGTAGAGCACTGGATGGTCTAGGGGGCCCACAAGCTTACCGAAATCAGCCAAACTCCGAATGCCGGTAAGTGAGAGCGCGGCAGTGAGACTGCGGGGGATAAGCTTCGTAGTCGAGAGGGAAACAGCCCAGATCACCAGCTAAGGCCCCTAAGCGTGTGCTAAGTGGAAAAGGATGTGGGGTCGCATAGACAACCAGGAGGTTGGCTTAGAAGCAGCCACCCTTTAAAGAGTGCGTAATAGCTCACTGGTCAAGTGGTTCCGCGCCGACAATGTAGCGGGGCTCAAGCACACCGCCGAAGCTGTGGCACTCACATATTAACCTTGCAGGGACTTGATTCCTTGTGCAGGTGTGTGGGTGGGTAGGGGAGCGTCGTGCCGGGGGTGAAGCAACGGGGTGACCTAGTTGTGGACGCGGCACGAGTGAGAATGCAGGCATGAGTAGCGAAAGAAGGGTGAGAAACCCTTCCGCCGGATGACCAAGGGTTCCAGGGCCAGGCTAATCCGCCCTGGGTGAGTCGGGACCTAAGGCGAGGCCGAGAGGCGTAGTCGATGGACAACGGGTTGATATTCCCGTACCCGCGAAGGAGCGACCCTGACGAACCTCGCTGTGCTAACCACCCGAACCGGCGGAGGTCTTCGGACCGATGTTGGGGAGCGTGGGAACCTGGCGGGTAGTAGTCAAGCGATGGGGTGACGCAGGAAGGTAGCTGATCCCGGCCGGTGGTTGTGCCGGGGTAAGCGTGTAGGCCGTGCCGTAGGCAAATCCGCGGCGCATATAGGCTGAGACGTGATGCCGAGCCGATTCAGGTGAAGTCAGTGATCCTATGCTGCCGAGAAAAGCCTCTAGCGAGTTCCGAGCGGCCCGTACCCCAAACCGACACAGGTGGTCAGGTAGAGAATACCGAGGCGATCGGGCGAACTGTGGTTAAGGAACTCGGCAAATTGCCCCCGTAACTTAGGGAGAAGGGGGGCCGGAGACGTGAAGCCCCGCGCGGGTGGAGCGTTGTATGGCCGCAGAGAGCAGGGGGAAGCGACTGTTTACTAAAAACACAGGTCCATGCGAAGAAGTAATTCGATGTATATGGACTGACGCCTGCCCGGTGCTGGAACGTTAAGGGGACCTGTTAGCTCTTCGGGGCGAAGCGGAGAACTTAAGCGCCAGTAAACGGCGGTGGTAACTATAACCATCCTAAGGTAGCGAAATTCCTTGTCGGGTAAGTTCCGACCTGCACGAATGGCGTAACGACTTCCCCACTGTCTCAACCACAGGCCCGGCGAAATTGCATTACGAGTAAAGATGCTCGTTACGCGCGGCAGGACGGAAAGACCCCGGGACCTTTACTATAGCTTGACATTGGTATCTGAGTTAGTTTGTGTAGGATAGGTGGGAGCCGGTGAAGCTCTAACGCCAGTTAGGGTGGAGGCAATCTTGAAATACCACTCTGGTTGATTCGGGTATCTAACTTCGGACCGTTATCCGGTTCAGGGACAGTGTCTGGTGGGTAGTTTAACTGGGGCGGTTGCCTCCTAAAGGGTAACGGAGGCGCCCAAAGGTTCCCTCAGCCTGGTTGGCAATCAGGTGTTGAGTGCAAGTGCACAAGGGAGCTTGACTGTGAGACTGACAGGTCGAGCAGGGACGAAAGTCGGGACTAGTGATCCGGCACTGGCATGTGGAAGCGGTGTCGCTCAACGGATAAAAGGTACCCCGGGGATAACAGGCTGATCTTCCCCAAGAGTCCATATCGACGGGATGGTTTGGCACCTCGATGTCGGCTCGTCGCATCCTGGGGCTGTAGCAGGTCCCAAGGGTTGGGCTGTTCGCCCATTAAAGCGGTACGCGAGCTGGGTTTAGAACGTCGTGAGACAGTTCGGTCCCTATCCGCCGTGCGCGTAGGATACTTGAGAAGGGCTGTCCCTAGTACGAGAGGACCGGGACGGACGAACCTCTGGTGTGCCAGTTGTCCCGCCAGGGGCACGGCTGGTTAGCTACGTTCGGAAGGGATAACCGCTGAAAGCATCTAAGCGGGAAGCTCGCTTCAAGATGAGGTATCCCACCACCCTTCGGGGTGGGTAAGGCCCCCAGCTAGACGACTGGGTTGATAGGCCGGAAATGTAAGCCCGGTAACGGGTTCAGTTGACCGGTACTAATAGGCCGAGGACTTGACTACTAAGCTGCTACGCGTCCACTGTGCAACTCCCGACAAACGAACAATCACACCA
>NZ_JBIAHQ010000062.1:0-5228 GCF_042870725.1 Micromonospora sp. NPDC006431 | reverse complement strand
CAGCCCAGGCCGGACCGGCGATATCGTCGCCGCCGCGCTGCACTTGACTCATTTCGAATACAAGTACCTATCCGAATCTTGTTGAGATCACGTCATTCTCGACAGAGACTGCGCCGCCGGTGGCCCCTGCAGGTCCACGGAACAAACGATGGTCGATATACGCCGGGGGTATATACGCGAGGTATACCCTCGGAGTATGGTGTCGGCATGAGCGTTCCCATGACCCTCCTTGGCCTGCTCGAACGCGAGCCCAGCCACGGCTACGACCTCAAGCGCGACTACGACACCTTCTTCAGCCGGGGCAAGCCGCTGCCGTTCGGTCAGGTCTACGCGACCCTCGGCCGGCTCGCCCGCGACGGCAAGATCGTCATCGGTGAGGTCGAGCCGGGCGTCGGCCCCGAGCGCAAGCGCTACGTCATCACCGAGCGCGGCGCGACCGAGGTCGAGTCGTGGCTGACCGACCCGGTCGAGGCCGAACCCAACCTGCAGACGGTGCTGTTCACCAAGGTCGTGCTGGCGCTCATGCTCGACCGCCCCGCCGAGGAGTACCTCGACCGGCAGCGCGCCGCGCACCTGCGGCGGATGAAAGAACTCACCGACATCCGGCGCGGCGACGACCTGGTCGACACCATGCTGGCCGACCACGGCCTGTTCCACCTGGAAGCCGACCTGCACTGGATCGACACCACGGTCGCCCGGCTGGACGCCCTGCGGAAGGTGGTCCGGCGATGAAGGCCATCGAGGCGCGCGAGGTCCACCTGTCCTTCGGCGAGACCCCGGCGCTGCGCGGGGCCAGCGTCGCGGTGGCTCCCGGCGAGATCGTCGCCATCATGGGCCCGAGCGGCTCCGGGAAGACCACGCTGCTGCACTGCCTGGCCGGCATCCTCGTGCCGGACGCCGGTGAGATCCACTTCGACGGCCGCCGGATCGACACCCTCAACGAACACCAGCGCAGCGTCCTGCGCCGGGACCAGTTCGGGTTCGTGTTCCAGTTCGGCCAGCTCGTACCGGAGCTGACCGCCGAGGAGAACGTCGCGCTGCCGCTGCTGCTCAGCGGGGTCAAGCGGGCCCCGGCGCTCGAGCAGGCGCGGCCCTGGTTCGAGCGGCTCGGCCTGGCCGGGCTGGAGCGGCGCCGCTCCGGTGAGCTGTCCGGCGGGCAGGCGCAGCGGGTCGCGCTGGCCCGCGGCCTGGTGGCCCGGCCCGGCGCGCTGTTCGCCGACGAGCCGACCGGGGCGCTCGACTCGCTCACCGGTGAGCAGGTCATGGACCTGCTGGTCGCCTCGGCCCGCGAGCAGGGCACCACCGTCGTGCTCGTCACCCACGAGGCCCGCGTCGCCGCGTACGCCGACCGGCAGGTCATCGTGCGTGACGGCAAGGTGAACGCGCTGGTGGCCGCGTGATCCGGTTCGCGCTACGGCTGTCCGTGGCCGGCGGGCGGGAAGCCGCCGTCCGGCTCGTCATCATCGCCGCCGCGGTGGCGCTCGGCGTCGGCATGCTCCTGACCACGATCGCCGGCATGAACGCGGTCGACGCGCAGAACCAGCGGTACGGCTGGCTCAACACCGCCGCCGCGCCGGCCTCCTCCGACGCGTCGGCCGACCCGCTGTGGTGGCTGGTGCGGGAGGACTACTACCACGGTGCGTCCATCGGCCGGGTCGAGGTCGCGGCGCTGGGCCCGGACGCGCCCGTCCCGCCGGGCATTCCGCACCTGCCCGGGCCGGGGGAGTACTACGTCTCGCCGGCTCTCGGCACGCTGCTGCGGACCACCCCGGCCGCGGAGTTCGGCGACCGCTACCCCGGCCACGAGGTCGGCACGATCGGCCCGGCGGCGCTACCCTCCCCGGATTCGCTGCTGATCGTCATCGGCCGCACCCCGGCCGAGCTGGAGCCGTTGGGGGCCACGAAGGTCACCCAGATCATGACCACCTCCCCGAGCGCCTGCAGCCACGGCTGCTACATCGGCATCAACGGCTCCGGCCTGACCCTCGTGCTGTCCGTCGTCGCGGCCGCGCTGCTGTTCCCGGTGCTCATCTTCATCGGCACCGCGACCCGGCTGGCCGCGAGCCGCCGGGAGCAGCGGTTCGCCGCGATGCGGCTGATCGGGGCCACGCCACGGCAGATCTCCGTCATCTCGGCCGTGGAGTCGACACTTGCGGCCGCCGCGGGCACCGTTGCCGGGTTCGGCCTGTTCTTCGCGTGCCGGCCGGGGCTCGCCAGGATCCCGTTCGCCGGCGAACCGTTCTTCGCCGCCGACCTGTCGCTCACCGTCATCAACGTCCTGGCGGTCGCGCTCGGCATCCCGCTCGGCGCGGTCGTGGCGTCCGTGCTGGCGTTGCGCCGGGTGCAGATCACGCCGCTGGGCGTGAGCCGGCGGGTGACCCCGAAACCGCCGCGCGTCTGGCGGCTGATCCCGCTGGTCGCCGGGCTCGCCGAGCTGACCTGGTTCATCGGGCGGCGTCCCGCCACGACCAACGGCCAGATCACCGCGTACCTGTCCGGGTTCGTGCTGATCCTGATCGGGCTGGTGCTGGCCGGGCCCTGGCTGACCATGATCGGCGCCCGAGTCCTCGCGGGGCGGGCGAGCCGGCCCGCCACGCTCATCGCCGGACGGCGCCTCGCGGACAACCCGCAGGCCGGCTTCCGGTCCGTCAGCGGCCTGATCGTGGCGCTGTTCGTGACCAGCGTGGCGACCGGCACGATCACCACGTACGTCGCCAACCGCGGCGCACCGCGCACCGACTCGGTGGCCGCCACCTCACTGAGCAAGACGTTCTGGCCCGAGGACGGCCCCGCGCCGACCGCGGATCAGATCCCGACCGGGCTTGCGACGATCCCCGGGGTGCGTAGCGTGACGGTGGTGCACCGCAACCCTGACCCGGACGGTTGGCACGGCCTGATCACGTGCGCCGAGCTGGACCGCCTGGCGATGTACGGCAGCTGCCCCGCCGGCGCGCAGGTCGCGGCCGTGCCCGGCGATCTGATCGGCATGCGCGCGATGGACCTGACCAACGACACGTACGTCTGGGAGGCCGCCGCCACCGCTCCCGCGGACGTCGACCGGCAGCCGATCCTGTCGGTGGTCGTCAACACCACCAGCCGGTCCGCGTTCGAGCAGGCCCGGACGATGCTGATCAACGCGTTCCCGCTGGGGCGCTTCCCGGCGAGCGTCGGCGAGTGGGAGGCGAACTCCGCGCGGCAGATGGTGCAGTTCCAGCAGTTGGCCAACGTGGTCATGCTGGCCAGCCTGCCGATCGCGGGCTGCAGCCTGGCGGTGAGCGTGGCCGGTGGGCTGAGCGACCGGAAGCGGCCGTTCAGCATGCTGCGGCTCACCGGGGCGCGGCTCAGTACCCTGCGCCGGGTGGTGGCGCTGGAGACCGTCGTACCGCTGCTGCTCGTCGCCGCGGTCGCGATCGGAATGGGGTTCCTGGCCGCGCATCTGTTCCTGCGGGCGCAGCTGGACTACACGCTGCTGGCGCCGCACCTGTCGTTCTACCTGATGGTCGCCGGTGGGCTGGCGGTGTCGCTGGGCATCATCGCCTCGACGCTGCCGCTGCTGCGCCGGATCACCGGCCCGGAGACCGCCCGCAACGAGTGAACCCCAGTAGACCCACGGACATCGGGTTCACCGAGGTCCGCGGCCGGACGGGTCACACCGTCCGGCCGCCGCCTTTCCCTGATGAACCAGCGCCCTACGTCAGACCGGACTGAGGCGAGCGACGACACAGCTCATTAACCGCCAGCCACCGCGAATCCGACGAAGATGATCACGGAAAGGGGCAGGGCCGCGGCCAATGCGAGCGCCCGCTGACGGGCCGATCTGCCGATCAGCACGACGGCCAGGACACCGAGCGCGACATCGATGGCGACGTTCCACACCGAGCCCGACGGGTAGCTGGGATCGTCGGCCCTGCGGGCGAACCGGGCCGCTTCCTCGAAGAACACCGCAGCCGGCAGCGCCGTCCCGAGGACCTGCCGCCAGCCCGCCCCGCGCGCCCAGTCACCGCCGATGCCGAAGACCACCCCGGCGAGGACACCGAAGACCATCCAGAGCAGCGACGCTGGCGCCCACACCACGGCCAAGTCGTCGCCTTGGATGAGGGCCGCCGCGAGGTAGTAGCTGGGCACCGCGACCACGAGCAGCACAGCGGCCCCTACCGCCGAGCGCAGCCAGCCCGACCGGGCCCAGTATCCGAAGGCGAAGGCGGCGACCGCCCACGTGGCGGTGGAGTTGCCGAGTTCGGCAAACGGGTACGGGACCCACTTGATCCAGACGAAGTCGAGGAAGCCGAGCAGGAAACCACCCACCACGGCGGTGAGCGCCACCGTTCGATGACCAGTTCGCACGGCGGGAAGCATACTCAGTATGCGAGCGAGGAATTTCGGCGCCCGTGGCCTCGTGGGATGTTTTCGTTCTCGACGCCTGGGTTTACCCCGGTGGTGACGAGGAACGTTCCGGGCTGGGACCGGGGCTCGCTGCTCCGCAAGGGGTGAGGCGGAGCAGGCGACGTTCGTCGAACTGTTCTTCGACCTGGCCATGGTGTTCATCCTCAGCCGGCTCGTCGCACTGGCGTTCGACGTGCTGGCAGAGTCACCCAGCACGTCAGGCTGGGCGGCGCTGGGGCAGGCCCTGCTGCTGTTCCTGCCACTGATGCGGGTCTGGACCCTGACCACCTACCTCACCACCCGATTCGATCCGCGACGACCCGCCGTGCAGGGGTGCGTCATCGCCAACGTGTTCGGTGTGCTGATCTTCGGCGTCAGCCTGTCTTGGGCCTTCGACGGGCGGGCCGTGGCGTTCGCCTCCACCTATGGATTGCCGCCTGTCCGGGGAAGGCCGTCAGCTCGGCAAAGCATCCGTCTCCGCGCTTGCTGGTACGCCGCCGTCCAGCACGGTTGCTAATGAGAGTTACCGGGTCGGTTGCGGCAGACTCGGCTCCGGTAGCCGCTGGCGGGTGAGCACTCGCGGTTGCAGGACGCATCGCAGTCCTAGTGACAGATCGTGCCCCTGCCCGCCGATGGTCGCTCACGCTCGGCCTCCGACGGCCTGGTGACGGCCTGGACTTGGTCCCGTTGACCCGCCGGCAGCCGGCGCGCCTCCGGCCCGCTCTGACTACAGGCTTCCACCGTTCGGACGAGCGAAGAAGAGCCGAACGGCCTGTCGTCCGGCTGGTGCCGGGGCCGCGTCTTGGAGGGCGCACAGGACATGCACGACGCCCGGCCGGCGACCC
>NZ_JBIAHQ010000061.1:0-5775 GCF_042870725.1 Micromonospora sp. NPDC006431 | reverse complement strand
ACCACCATGCCCGGAACCACGCGATATCGATCAATAGCAATCAGGCCTGCCGGGCCGAAGGAGCCGGCGTCAGGCGCGAATCATCGAGGCTAGCTTCGCTGCCACACGCGTGAGCCGAGCTGACAAACTCTCTGGCTGCTCCTCCACATCGGGTAGTCAACCAGTAGACCCTGCGCCGGACATGCCCCAACGCCGCCTGAATCTACTGACGATCGAGACGTCACTCACATCGACAGGGTCGCTCGTCGCGGCCGCTCCACGACGGGCGGTCTACGGCAGAAGCGGTTGCCCGATCATGGGTAATCGGGCGGGCTGCGGCTTGCCGGTAGGGCGGTGCCGACCGTCATCGTGCATGCGCTCGGTGTCTGGTGGGAACCGGCGGCGCTGGCACGCGGTCTCATGAGCATGTGTGTCCGACGGATCGGCCTGTTGCTCGTGGTCGTCCTGGCAGCGACAGCCTGCTCGAACGGCTCCTCCGGGCGCGCGCCCTACCTCACTCAGCCGGCTGTTTCCTGCCCAGCGGTGGACGAACTGGCCGGGCAACCCTCCGCGGCCCCGTTGCCCGCGGGCTTCCGTCCGGTCTCGGCCGTCCGGTGCACCTTTCGGCTGGCCGGGTTGGCCCTCGTCCGGCTTCGCCTGGGTTGCCGCGCAGCGGTCCGCCGGTCCGTTCGACGAGCTTGTCCGGGCGCTGCATCTACCGCCGCAGGAACAGAACGGCGAGCTCGTGTGTCCGGCCGTCTTCGTCATGCCGGTGTTGCTGGCATTGACGGACGCGTCGGGCAACACGCTCTTGCCGGCCCTACCGGGTACCGTGTGCGGCACCCCGCTTCCCGAGGTGCAGTCGTCGCTCGACGGGTTGACTTGGGTGGAGGTCGACCGTCAGCAGTGAGTCGATCAGTGCAACCTGGTCGCGGCAGATGGTGATGCTGTCAGAGCCTTGTAAATAACATGTTCATCGGGCATTGGTGGGCCATGGGAGCGCCCGTCTGGTCGCGTGGTAGCGGCCCAGGCGACGGGCCATGATGGTGATCATCGCCCACTGGACCATCGCGGCGTGGTGAGCGGGTAGGCGCTGGTAATCCCGGACGGTACGACGACACCGGTTGATCCAGGAGAAGGTGCGCTCCACACACCAGCGGCGGTGCAGCACGACGAAGCCGACCTGTCCGGTCAGCTTCCGCTCGACGAATACCCATCCCCGGCAGGGACCGGTTATTACGAGGCTCTCAGTGTCGACCTGCAGGCGGCCGAGGACTGAGTTCGCCATCGACGTTCCGCGGCTCGGTTGATCGTGGTGAGTCGACGGAGTAAACAGGAGCGAGGAGTTACTCGATCCCTGGAGAGCGACGTGTCTCGGTGGCTTGGAAAGCAGAAGCGCGCCGGCATCGACACCACCACGTTCGCCAGGCTGCTGACCGCCCGCTGCCATCAGCAGGTACCGTTTCCCGGATCCGCGCTCCCTCGCTGTGTCTCCCCCTCGGTGGTGACGTCGCTGTCGCGGTTCATCGACGAGTTTCGGCTCAGCCTGCTGCAGACGACATTGCAGACGCTCTACGACGGAAAGCCCGATACCGCCGCGGTCGCCGACTACAGTCCCGAGTTGGGCGTGTGGTTCTCCGCGTTCCGCGGCACGGCGGAGCAGATCCCGGCGCAGTACGAGCGGATCAGATACCCGCGCTACCTCGCCTTAGCCGTGGAGCTGGAGCTGTCGCGCAGCGGCATCGCCCGGCCGGCCACGATTGCCCACCTGCAGGCACACGTCACCGGCACCATGGACACTGCCACACAATTCGATCCGCGTCGGCCAAACCTGATCCAGCTCACCTCCTGCGACGTGCGGCTCACGGTCGCCACCGGCAACCTGAGCAAGTTCCACATCGTTCCGGAGGAGCTGCGCGACCAGATGCCCCCCGCAGCGCACCAATGCAGCGGCGGCGACGGTACGTAGTCGGGCTCGGCCGGGCTCGCCTTCACGTATCAGCCCGCCACACCGGCGCCCCTCGTATCGGCGAAGATCGTCATCCCCGCCAGGGGCCGGCTATTTACGAGGCTCTCAGTCGCCCGCAGCAATCGCCGTCCGAAGGTGCGGTTGCCGTTCTGGGTGGCCAGGAACATCCCGCACCGCGTCACCTCTCACACAAACCGTGCCCGATCAGCTGCATGTCGTGAATCTGGGCGTTGGCCTCGGTGTGCGGAGCTGGCTGATAAGATCGACAGATGTCACGTTCCGCGATAGCTCTCGCGCTCACGGTGACGGTGTTGTTGGGCGGTTGCGGTGCGGACGAGCCGCCGAAATACCCGCTGGGCACCTCGGTAGGACTGCCCGGCAACGGCTCTATCACCCCGCACGCCGTCTGGGTGGGCGCGCCAGACGATCTGGCTTCCGTAACGGTTCGGCACCCGGATCGCGACGAGCCACCCCCTCAGGGGACGCCCTACTACGTGCCGACCACCGTCGCCAACACCACCGCGTCGGCCCACAGCCTGTTGCGTGCGGTGGACAGTGACGGCAAGGACGTGGTACCGCTCAAGAATCCCCACTGGAAACTCGGCACAGACCCCTGCGAGAATTTCACCTTCCGTGAGGGCAACACGCCGGGCGAGGTCGATGACGCCTGCGTCGTCTTCGTCGTACCCGACGGCGCGGAGCTGGACTATCTGTGGTTGACCGTCCGATTGAAGGAAGAACGGACCGCCTGGGCCGTTGCACCTCAAGGATCCCCGCCCCCGTCGCCGACGCCGTCGCCGAGTCCGATCGTCCGTACCGATGACGAGGTCTGCGGCAAGGAGCCCTTCAAGGCCAGCGCGGTGCGCGCCTATAACCCGAACGCCGCGGCGTACGCCGGCGCCGGGATCCATCCGATCCGGCTGTTCAAGCCCGATTTCTTCGATGCCGGGGGCGTGCCGCCGCAGTTGCCGAGCGAGTGGGGCAGTGCCGATGCGGACCGGATCCAGTTGGTGGTCTGCGAGTACCACGACAAGAGCTTCCGGGAGAGGACGATCGACACCTGCACGTACGTTGGCGGTTACCGGCCGGGCGTGGACGCCGAGGTACGCACCGCCCGCTACATCTACCGGGTCTTCGAGGCCAGGACGAGCCGGCTGGTCACCACATTCAAGCTCAACGGCACCACGAGCGTGGAAGAACTCTGCCCGGACGAAACGTACGCCCCGGCCTCCACCTACTGGCAGCGGGTCACCAGCAAGGCCCTAGAGGACCGGCTGAAACCGCTGGTAACCGGCGACGCCCCCACCAGGTAGAAGCTGGCGGTGTCTAGCAGAGATCAGCCAACCGATCACCTTCTGCGGCGTGATCGACTTCGGTGACCTCTGCGCGGGCGACCCCGCATACGACCTCGCCGCCACGTGGCTCCTGCTACCTGACAACACCACCTGACCACTTCCACGCGGCCTACCAGCCGACCCCGGACACCGCCACCGCGCGCCGCGCCCGTGGCTGGGCGATGGCACGCGCCCTCGGCGGCATCCTCATCGGCAACGACGGCGTCCACGGCCGCCCCGGCGGCAAACCCCACCTGGGGCCCACCCGCCCACGCCGCCCTGCAACGCCTCACCGCCACAATCCGCTGACCCGGCGATCGCCACTGCGTCCGACAGACGGCGTCATCAACCATCCGCACATCGGCATGTCCGGACGTTCCTCCGGACGCAAGTGGTCACGATCCGTAACGCTCGGATTGCGGCATGAGCGTGCATTGTCACCGAGGTCTCGTGGACTCCCTGAAGGTACGTGACGGTGTCTGTGCTGTTTCGGCGTAGGTTCACCGGATGACCGTGTACGACATCGCCGCCAAACTGCCGTCCATCGACGTGCTGCGGGACCGCTGTAAGGCACTCGCTGTGCTGGAGTGCATCGTCGACGGTGGCGAGCCCTACTACGCCTACACCCGCGCCTGGGGTGACGACGAGGCGGCATTGATGGACAACGGCAGCGGCGACGAGTGGGCGGTCGTGTTCACCGCCGACGGCGCGTTCATCCGCGCCTTCGACCACGAGTCGGCGATGACGCCCTACCGCGATCCGGACCACGAGCTGTGGCCCGGACTGCTTGACGGCATTCCGGCGGTGTTCCGTCCGCAGATCGAGGAACCAGCGTTCGGCGACGAGGAGGGACAGTTCCTCGCCACCGCTGTACTGTGGCGGCTCTCCGCTGACGACCGTTGGCACGCCGGCGAAGGCATCACGTTCCCCGCGCCCCGCGGACCGTACGACACCGACCCGGACGGCTCTGGCCGGCTCGAGATCCTGCTCGACGACATCGTCGACCGGTACGTCACGTTCGCCGAGGACTACTACGAGATCAAGGTGGACCCGACGGTGATCGAGCACGTCGTGGCGCACCGCCCGCTCAGTGACGTCATTGTGCAAGCGCTGAACCCGAAAGTAACCGTTGTCAGGTTAACCAGTTTGGTTATGTCTCATCATTGATCATAGATTGGTCTGTGTGGAACGTTTTCGGCTCTTGCGGAGCGTGTCGGTGGTCATCCGTGGCGCATCACGTTTGGGCTGGCTCGGGAGGGTTCCGGTGGCGTGGGTCGGTCGTGAGGGCCGGTTTTTCTGGATCGGTGTTGAGGCGTTGAGTCGGTGAGCGGGAAGCTGCGGCTGGCCGAGGGTGAGGCCGCCCGGACCGCGCGCGCCCGCGCCTTGCTGCGCACCGGTGTGGACGAGGAGACCGGCGAGGTCCTGTCTCAGGCGGTGCTGGCGCAGCGGGCTGGTTGGTGTGCCGATCTGGTGGCGGGCATGGTGGCCGCGCTGATCAGCGCGCACTGGAACCGCGTGGACGTGGAAGTGTTGGCGGCCGGGGTGGATGCGGGTGGACGGCGGTTGCCGTCGAACGCGTGGATGGCGCTGCGGCGGCTGGGCTGGACCGCGACCAGGCCTCAGGGTGTGAGGGTCAATGACCGGGTCGTGCGGATGGCCCTGGAGCAGGCGGGGCGTGCGCTGCGTTCGGCGGCGTGGCGTGCCGATGTGACCGCCGGGGTCCTGTCGACGTGGCCAGCCGATCCGCGTCAGCGCACCCCCGCCGAGTGGGATCAGGTCCGGGCCTCGATCCCCGGCGGCAAGTATCTGCCGTCGAACATCATCAAGGGCCGGACCCGGCAGGCCGCCACGTTCGCCAAGGCCAACGGCCGGCTGCCGGTGGACGTGTTCGAACTCGAAGCCGTCCCGAGAATCGGGCGGATGTTGCTGCTGGCCGCGTGTGATCGGCAGCAGGCCATCATCGAACGCAGCGATACCGACCCGGCGAAGGTGCTGCTGCGGCTGCAGTTGCCTTTACGACCGGATCCGCGCGGGTATCGGGACTGGACGTGGGTGGCCTGTCCGATCAGGCTGCCGTCCACGGTTCCCGCCGCGGCGGTGCTGCACCTGCCGACCCTCCGCCTCACCGACGGGACGGTGCGTGCCGACATGGCGTACACGCACGCCGTGCCGAAAGCCGCGCGCACCGGCCACACCGTGGCGCTCGGCGTGGATTGGGGCCTCAACACCCTCCTCAGCGCCGGTGCGCTGCGACTGGGAAAGGATGGGCGGATCACGGCGTTGGGGGCTGGTGGGCAGTTCCGCGCCGCTGGGGTCCTGGCCAAGCAGCACCGCCTGCGCCGCCACAGTGAGCGGCTGCACGCCAAGGCCGACCACTACCAGCGGCTCATCGGCGTCAACGAGCGGCATCACCTTGTCGGCAAGCATGCGGTAATCCGGGACGAGATCCGCCACGTGTCCGCCCGCCGCCAAAACTTGAACGACGCGCTCGCG
>NZ_JBIAHQ010000060.1:0-6030 GCF_042870725.1 Micromonospora sp. NPDC006431 | reverse complement strand
CGTAGGCGGCCTGCTCATCGGTGAACGCGAGCAGATAGCGACGGCCGGTCAGCACTCAGCGGCCCTTCTGCCGCTCAAACATACCGATCCACCGCCGCCGGTGCTCGCCATGAAGTACGAGCCCGTCCACAGGGTAGGCAGCCGGGAGCGCAGCGACCCGAACTCCTCCCGCAACACCCGCGACGTCCGTCTCTTGATCGCCTTCACGAGCTTGTGGACACCGAACTGCGGATCCACCTCGACCAGCAGATGGACGTGATCGGGCATGACGTCCAACGCCACCAGCCACGCCCCTTTCTCCTCCACCACCTCGCGGACGAGCTGCGTCCACCGCTCCTCGATCCGGCCGCCGAGCACCCCGCGCCGGCACTTCGGGCACCACACGACGTGGAAAACGCACTGGAAAACGACGTTGCGGTTCGACCGCAGCGCAACGGACACCCGCGAAATATACGGCATCGTGCTATCCACTGTCCGTCCGAAATTGACACGCTATCCCCACGGCTAAAGCCGGCGGTCTGCACGCTAGGCATTTCGATCAGGGGGAAGATGTCGGTCTGGCCGCTGAGCACCCAGTTCGTCGTCATGGTGTTCGCGACCAGCTCCCGCCACGCGCCGAAGCCGGGGCTGCCCACCCCGTACTGGCAGAAGGCGGGGAGGCCGAACAGGTTCGCCGTGGACATGACGGCGTCCGGCCGGCGTTCCCGGTCGGTGAGCGGGATCCGCTTCACGAACACCGGCACGTCGTCGAGCTCCAGCAGCGCGGCGGCGCCGCCGATGCCGGAGCCGACGACCGGGGCCTCGTCCACGAGCCGGCGCAGCCGCCGGTCGCTCAGTAGCGCGAGCGCGGTCGACACCGTGCCGTACCTGGCCATCCGGGTGGCATGCGACATGTCCGAGTCGTCCGGCAAGAGCGCCATGATCATCCCCCGTTTCGCGTCGGCGGCAATCGTCTCAACTGGCGGGCGTTGACATGTGACCATTCGGTCACCTATTCTGATTCCCGTGAACGACGAGGACCTGGTGTTCAAGGCACTCGCCGATCCGACCCGACGAGCCCTGCTCGACTCCCTCTTCGTGCGCGACGGCCAGACGCTGACGCAGTTGGAGTCCGAGCTGGAGATGACCCGCTTCGGGGTCATGAAGCACCTGCGCCTGTTGGAGGACGCCGGTCTCGTGGTCACCAGGCGGCAGGGCCGGGAGAAGCTGCACTTCCTCAACCCGGTGCCGATCCGGCTGATCCACGACCGGTGGATCGACAAGTACACGGAAGGCCACACCAGGGCGCTGCTGGACCTCAAGGCCGAGCTCGAACGCGACGAACCGGAGGACAGGACATGACCACCACGACGACGACCGGGACCACCAAGGTCTACCGGGTGTACATCAAGGCCACGCCGCAGGCCGTCTGGGAGGCCATCACCAAGCCCGAGTGGACCCGGCGGTACGGCTACCAGGGCATCGCCGACTACGACCTGCGGCCCGGCGGCCGCTACCGTGCCTTCGCCATCAAGGAGCACCAGCAGGCCGGCATGCCCGAGGTGCCGGTCGAGGGTGAGGTGATCGAGGTGGACCCGCCGGTCCGGCTGGTGCAGACCTGGCGGCCCACCTGGCTCGACGAGCCGGCCACCCGGTTGACGTACGAGATCGCCGAGCGGCACGACGGGGTCACCTGTCTCACCGTGATCCACGAACTCGCCGGCGCGCCGCAGACCATGGCGCAGGTCAACGGCGACGTCGAGGGTGCCGGCGGTGGCTGGGCGGAGGTCCTCAGCGACCTGAAGTCCCTGCTGGAGACCGGTGCCCCGCTCTACGCCTGAGCCAGGACGAGGGGAGTGGAACAGGCCATGCGTGCGATGACCCGCGTGACGAGACGACTGACCTTGACCGCCGCCCTGGTGGCCGCGGTGGGCGTGGCCGCGCCCCCGGCGGTCGCCACCGCGGCGGCCACCACGGAACCCGGCCGGCGCACCATCACCGGCACCATCGACGGCGCCGACTTCCGGATCGAACTGCCGCCCCGCTGGAACGGCACCCTGCTGCTGTACAGCCACGGGTACCTTCCGGAGGGCTTCCCGTCCTTCGGCATCGGGCTGACCAACCGGCCGCCGGACCGGTCCGAGACCGAGGCCTGGCTGCTCGACCACGGCTACGCCATGGCCGCCTCCCAGTTCGCGGACGGCGGCTTCGGCTACGCGGTGGAGCGCGGGTTGCGCGACCAGATCGCGTTGCTGGACTGGTTCGAGGACCATGTCGGGGTGCCCCGGCGCACGATCGCCACCGGGCAGTCGATGGGCGCGGGGATCGCCGCCCAGCTCGCCGAGCGCCACCCACAGCGGTTCGCCGGCGTGGCGACGATGTGCGGCGCGTACGACACCCAGGCCCTCTTCAACACCGGGCTGGACGTGCTCTTCGCGGTCCGTACCCTGCTCGCGCCCGACCAGGACATCGACCTGGTACGCCCCGACGACCCGGCGGCCGACGCGCAGGCCCTCACCGACGCCATCCAGCAGGCGCTCGGCACCGAGCAGGGCCGGGCCAGGATCGCGCTGGCCGCCGCGCTGAACAACGTCACCGGCTGGTACTCGGCGCACGAGCCACGCCCCACCGACCCCGTCGAGCGGGTCCGCAACCAGGCCGAGTGGCTGCAGTACGCGTACAGCCTCGGCTTCGGCCCGCCGGGGCGGCTGGACCTCGAGCGCCGGGCCGGGGGCAACCCGTCCTCGAATGTCGGGGTGGACTACCGCCAGCAGCTCGTTCGGTCGGCACAGCACCCTCAGGTGCGGCAGGCCTACCGGGCGGCGGGGCTCGACCTGCGGTCCGACCTGGACCGGCTCGCCGGCGCCCCGCGGATCGCCGCCGACCCGGCCGCGGTCGACTACCTGCTCCGCGTCGGCGTCCCGTCCGGGCGGACCCCGGTGCCGGTGGTCACCATGCACACGACGGGCGACGGTGGCGCGCCGTCCCACCAGGAACGCTGGTACGCCGACCAGGTCCGGCGCGCCGGCGACCCCGGCAAGCTGCGGCAGCTCTCCGTCGACCGGGGCGGGCACTGCTCGTTCAGCGCGGCCGAGGAGATCACCATGCTGCGCACCCTGTTCACCCGGATCGAGACCGGCCGCTGGCCGGACACCGGCCCGTGGACGATGAACGAGACGGCGAGCGCTCTCGGTGAGCAATACCAGCTGGTGCTGGACCTCGGACGGACCTTCACCGACGCGCCCATGCCACCGGCGTTCACCACGTTCGTCCCGCCCCGCGCCATGCGGCCGACGCGGTAGGCGCGGAGGTCCACTGAGGACTCCGCCGGTGGGATCGGTCGGCAATCCCGTACGCCGGGCGGCGAGCAGCCGCCCGGCCTGACGCGGGCGTGACGGCGGGGCGACGGCCCTGCGGCACCTCGGCCGCGTGAGCAGCGGTGGACGTCGACGCCGCCGACCAGCTGGAGACCGGGGACCGGTCGCCGCGAACCCCCGCGGTCTGGCTTTCATATTTTGTTCTGCGAGTATCGGGAGCCGCCGTGCTCGCCAGATCCCCGCGGATGAGGCAACAGGGCGAGCTGGTGTCGGACGGCGGCCGTGACCCGGTGCCGGTCACCGGTGGCGAGGAGGTCGAGCAGAGCGCCGCGGAGCACCGCCAGTGCCAGGGTGCGGCCGATGGCGCCCGCCTCGCTGTTCCGCTCGGGCGGTGGTTGGCAGGCGGCCAGGACGGCGAGCCAGTCGTGCACGGTCGCGCGGGCGAACCCGGCCCACGCGCCGTCGGGCTCGACGAGGGAGCGGGCGTACGCCTCGACCCACAGCCGCAGCAGCCGCCGATGTTCGTCGGCAGCGAGCCACGCCCAGACCTGCTCGACCGCCGGGACCAGCCCGATGGGCGCGCCTCGGCTGGCCTGTCCGAGGCGGTCCAGGATCGCGAGCTCGTCGGTGCGGGCCCGCGCGAGCAGCGCCCGCACCAGGCCGTCCTTGTTGCCGAAGAGGAACATCAGCACCCGGGGGCTTGAGCCGATGGCCGCGGCGAGCGGACGCAGTGACAGGTCGGCCAGGCCGTGCTCGAGCACGTACCGGTAGGCGGCCTCCAACAGCTCGACCTGCCGGGGAGACGGCGTTGTCGGGTCCTGGGACATGGGGGTAGCGTACCCGCTACTGAAACAGTTGTGTCAGTGGCGGGAGCCGTTGGCCAGGGAGCCGGGAGGGTGGCCCATGTCGCAGCAGGACCGTCAGCCGCGAGTCGTGGTGCGTCGGGCGGACCGTCCCGGCGACCTGGGCTGGGTGGTGATGGCACACGGTGAGGTGTACGACCAGCAGTTCGGCTGGGACACCGACTTCGAGGCGCTGGTGGCCAGGATCGTTGCCGACTACGCCACGGATCACGACCCGAGCCGGGAGGCGGCCTGGATCGCCGAGGTCGACGGCGCACGCGTGGGATGCGTCTTCTGTGTCGCCGACGGCGAGCCCGGGGTGGCCAAGCTGCGGATCCTGCTGGTCACGCCGGCCGCGCGTGGCCTCGGCGTCGGCACCCGCCTGGTCGAGACGTGCGTCGCCTTCGCTCGCGCGGCCGGCTACCGGCAGGTCACGTTGTGGACCAACGACGTGCTGGTGTCCGCACGCAGAATCTATGCGGCCGTCGGCTTCGTCCGCACCGACGAGGAGCGGCACCACAGCTTCGGCCACGACCTCGTCGGCCAGCACTGGACGCTCGACCTGCGGCAGCGGCCAGCGGTCAGCTCCGCGGGTGCGGGTGACCGGCCATGAGCACGCATCTGCCGCCGCGGCTCGTGGCGAGGTGACCCGCCGCTCTCGGCACCAACTGGGCTCCCGGTCGAGGGCCGCAAAGTACCGAAAACCTTTCCGTCTGGCATTCATATCTCTGTTCTGGGAACATCGGGACAAGCCGGACGACACCGAGCCGCGCTAGCCGACAGTTCGAGCTGAAGACCGACGGTCCTGTCTGGACGGCGCGGTCGCGGAGCGACACTTCACTGCACAGACCGAGGCCGACACGCGCCTGACGACGCAGATCATCGAGCGGACCGCAGCCGACGGTGCATGCCGGCGCGTCGGCCAACCCGGTGATGGAGGTTCCCGTTCCCCGCCGAACAGTCGCGGGAACAGCTCGGTCGGTCGCCCCAGCGCGAGAAGAGGGAGAGCCATGATCGGTCAACTCGCCGGCAAGAATGTCATCGTCACCGGAGGCGCCCGCGGCATCGGTCGGGGCATCACCCTCGGACTGGCCGCCGCCGGGGCGAACGTGGTCGCCTGCTACCGGACCGAGGGTGAGCACGTCGAGGCGCTCGCCCACCAACTCAAGGAGACGCCGGGCAGCCACCGGCTGATCCGGGCCGACGTGACCGACGTCGTGGACGTCGAGCGGCTCGTCGACGAGGCCGGGAGCGGCCACCGTACGCTGCACGGCCTGGTGCACAACGCGGGGGTGATCAGCCCGGTGCGGTTCGCCGAGCTGACGCCCCAGGAGTGGCACCGGGTGGTGGACACCACGCTCACCGCGGCGTACCTCCTCGTCAACAAGGCGCTGCCGCTGATGACCGCGGGCACGTCGGTGGTGGCCATCGGGTCCCGGGCGGCCACGGTCGGGATCCCGCTGCGGGCGCACTACACCGCGGCGAAGGCCGGCCTCGTCGGGCTGATGCGTTCGCTGGCCAAGGAACTGAGCCCGCAGGGCATCCGGGTCAACGTGGTGGCTCCGGGCACCATCGAGACCGAGGAAGCGGCACGGGACTCCTCGGCGGAGCGGCTGGCGTACGTCGAACGCCACCGCCAGATCATCGCGTTGCGGCGCTACGGGCGGCCGGAGGAGGTCGCCGACGCGGTCACCTTCCTGCTGAGCGACCAGTCCTCCTACATCACGGGGGAGACGCTGCACGTCGACGGTGGCATCTGAGCCGCCCGGCGGGGCGCTGACCGCCCGGCGGGCGTTCGATGCCCTGTTCGACGGCGTGGGGGGGGGGGGGGGGGGGGGCCGGGGGGGGCCCCGGCGCGCCGACCGGAGCCGGGCCGGGCCCCCCCCCCCCGG
>NZ_JBIAHQ010000059.1:0-6181 GCF_042870725.1 Micromonospora sp. NPDC006431 | reverse complement strand
TAGGAAGGCCGTGCCTGTTCACCACCCCTGGGCCGACCCGTAAGCGCACACCTCACCAGGCCAAACAAAGATCAACTAACTTTGCTTTGCTTCTGGATATCGACCTGTCGCGAGCCGACATCATCGCCGCTGCCGCCAGGTCGACATGAACCTGTGCCCTGCGGCCAACCAGCACCGTCGGCAGTCGGGAGGTATCGAGGCGCGTCCCGATCTCCAGGGCCTGATCCGCACTCCCCGCTCGGACTGCTGCGGAGACCGCGTGAATGACAACGTTCGTCGGCCCGAAGCCGGTCCACAGCCGGTTGCGGTCAGCACCGAGCGTCGTCGCCAGCCCGTCGGCCTGCGCTAGGAACCGAGCTGCATCCTTCGGCTTGCCCTGCCCAGCTGTCATCACTGCGGCCCGAAGCAGCAGGGCTCCCTGAGCGGACAGCAGGTCAGGATCGGTCGTGGGCCCAGTAGAGGCCAAGCGCTCAATGCTGGTCCGCACGACCTGCTCGGCTTCGGCCGCTCTCCCAGGCAGCCGCGTGAGACCACACGCTGCCTGGTACGCCGCGACCGCCGCCAACGCCTGGTCGTCGGCGAATCTTGCGGCGGTGGAAGCCCGATCGGCGGTCAGCATGGCGGTCTCGCCGTCACCGACCTTCCCAGCAAGCTTCGACGCAGCAATGTAGGCGGCGGCGAGCAGCCGAAAGGCACTCCTGCGATGAAGACCGGCCGACCGGCTGGACAACTCCGCCGCCTGGCCGAGCACATCCGGCAGCAGGCGGGCTGCCGACGTGTAGCTCGCTCGCTGGTAGAGGCTGTGCACCCGGCCCACAGCTCGCCGCACCTCGACAAGCGACTGAGCCGGCCGAGCCGGGGCCGCCAAATAACTGGTGAGGAACGCCCGGAGGCCGCTCAGCAGCTCAGGCCGAGCAGCAGCGGAAGCGGGATCCCGAGCGTCGTCTCCCATGGCCTGCCCTCGATGCGCTGCCACCGATACGTCGACGAGCATGTCGTCGAGCTGTTCGAGCGTAACTCCCAGCGCGGAGGCGATCCGACTTCGGTGCCATGGCTGCGGATCAGTCTCGGCGTTTTCCCAGCGCACCACGGTTGACCGCTCCACGCCGAGGATGCCGGCCAGGCGCTCCTGGCTGTACCCGAGGGCCTTGCGCCGCTGACAGAGCCGGTGTCGTTTCAGGGCCACGCCCGATCTCCCTCCGTTCTGCCGCCACTGTAGTAACACTCCGTCGATCGGGCGGGTACGCAGGCGCCTCATTTCTGCGCCATACAGGCCCCTTCGGCGCTGTGGTTCCTGGTCAGCACTACGCCGAGGCTGGGCGCATGGCCCGGGGCGGGTGCTGGGCTCCGGCGATACCGCGTCCCCCGATCGCGGATCCGCCGTCCCCGCCCGCCCCGGTGCCGCTCCACGCATCACACCGCCGGAGGCGCCCACCGATGTCCGCCGTACTCGCCGACTTTCCCGTCCTCACCCCGGTCACCGATGAGGACCTGGCCCTCGCCACACGGGCCGTCCGCGTCCACGCGCCGGAGCCGTGGCCGCATGGCCTGCTCTGCCGCAGCGAACGCGTCCCGTACCCGTGCCGCCTGGCCCGCTGGGGCCACGCCACCCTCGACGCCGCCGGCCTCACCGCCGAACAGCTGACCGGGAGCATTTTCCAAATGGAAAATCGGAGCGAGGCCAAGGACCAGACCCGATGACCGAGCCGGAAGCACGCGAGGCGGTCGCCCGCTGGCTGAGCCTGGTGGCGGCGGACGCGGACCTGTCCCCATACCTGATTGGGGTGGACTGGGACCGGCTGAAGGCGCACCTGGCGCGGTCGCTGACCTGCGTGACCGGCGGCGAGCCCGAGATCCCGTGCCTGGGCTGGTCGGAGGCGCAGCACCGGCGCGCGGTCGACTACCTGACCGGGGTGCTGGAAACGCAGGCCACCGTGAGCGCCGCCAGCTTCTGGGAGGCGGTGGAGAACCGCTGCCCCGGCCTGCTGCCGGAGCGGGAGGCCCCACTGCTCCACGCCGCGCTGCACCAGCTCGTGAGCGGACCCGACGACCGCCCCAACAGGTTGGCGCTGCTGGCGGTGCTCGGCCGCGCGTACCGTCGCTTTGGCCTGCGCCCGGCGCACGCCGCCGTCATCGACGACGCGCTACAGGCCACGGTGCCCTGGCAAAAGGTCGAGCGGGTCGCCGGGCGGGTGGGTGACGGCCCGGCCTGGTGGCCGGCCGAGGTGATCGGCCACGATCGGGCCTGCGACGGGGTCGCCATCCTGACGGTACGGCCGTGGCGGCGGCTGCCGTTCCGGCCCGGCCAGGCGGTGCCGGTCTGCTCGCCGCGCCGGCCTGGGCGGTGGCGCTGGCTCTGCCCGGCGAACGCGCCGCGCCCGGACGGCACCGTCGAGCTGCACGTCCGCGCGGTGCGCGGCGGCGCCGTCTCCACCAGCCTGGTTCATGAGGTACGCCCCGGCGAGCAGCTCCACCTCGGCCCGCCGGTCGACACCGGGCTGAGCCTGGTCGACGGTGACCTGCTGCTGCTGCTGCTGGTGGCTGGCGGCACCGGGCTGGCGCCGCTGCGCGCCCTCATCGAGCAGGTCGCCGCCGACCCGGGCGGCCGGCGAGTGACCCTGGTCGTCGGGGCCCGCTCGGTGGAGAGCCTGTACGACGCGGTCACCCTCGACAAGCTGCGCCACGACTGGCTGACGATCGTGCCGGCGTTCTCCCACGATTCTTTGGCAGAGCCGGGGGAGCGAGGCGACGCGCTCACCGTCGCCCTCGACCACCTGCGCCCCGACCAGGCGGTGTACGTGTGCGGGCCGCCGGCGATGCTGGCCGGGTCGCGGCTGCGGCTGCTCGCCGCCGGGGTGCCGGCCGAGCGGATCCACCTGCCGGAACGGATCCCGTGGCGATGACCGTCTATCGCAGCCGCCACGCGTTGGACGGGCCGCTCACCCCGGAGCGGATCGTTGCCGTGCCGATCCCGCTGGCCCGGCGCGGCCGGCGCGGCTACCGGGTCGACGAGGTCGACGCGCTGTTGCACCGGCTCGCCTACGAGCTGAGAGTACGGTCCCGGGAGCGGGACGAGGCCCGCGCCGAGAATCGGCGCATCAAGGACGCGCTGCGGAGGTGGCAGTCGGCCGAGGCGTCGCGGAGGCTTGAGAGAGTGTTGTGATACCTCAACGTGATCTTCGCTGACTGTGTCGGCGAAGATCACGTCTGTGTCGCTGTGTCTGTAAGCCGGCGTCGAGTCGTCGTTGACTGATGGGCACAGCCACCAGGGCGGCGAGGCGATCGGCTACGACGCCGGCAAACGCACTCTCAGACCAACTCGCCGCGCTTCCTGCTCAGGTAGGCGCACTCGGCGGAGTTCTGGGTGGCGGCGATCGCGGCGTCGTACGCCTCCTTCGCCTCGGCGCTCCGGCCAAGCCTGCGGAGCAGGTCGGCGCGGGTGGCGTGCCACGCGTGGTAGCCCGTGAGCGGCAGCCGGTCGACCAGAGCGAGAGCGACCTCCGGGCCGTCCAGCTCGGCGACCGCGACCGCGCGGTTGAGTGCGACGATCGGCGACGGGTCGAGCCGGGTCAGCTGGTCGTACAGCGCGACGACCTGTGACCAGTCAGTGTCCGGCGCCGTGGGGGCGTCGGTGTGGACGGCGTTGATCGCGGCGAGTATCTGGTAGCGGCCGGGTCGGTTGATCGCGAGGCACTCGCGGACCAGGTCGTGGCCCTCGTCGATCAGGGCGCGGTCCCAGCCGGCGCGGTCCTGCTCATCGAGCGGGACCAGCTGCCCATTCCGCACGCGGGCCTCACGCCGGGCCTCGGTGAGCACCAGCAGCCCGAGCAGACCGGCCACCTCCGGCTCCTCGGGGAGCAGATGGCGGAGGATCCGCGTCAGCCGGATTGCCTCGCCGGTGAGCTCGGCTCGAATCGGGTCGCCATCGCCGGTGGCGAGGTAGCCCTCGTTGAAGACGAGGAACAGCACCGCCAGCACGCCGCCGAGCCGCTCGGGGAGGTCGGCGGCCTCGGGCACCCGGTAGGGCAACTTCGCCGACGAGATCTTCTTCTTCGCCCGGGTGATCCGCTGCGCCATCGTGGTCTCTGGCACGAGAAACGCCTGCGCGATCTCGGCCACGGTCAGCCCACCGAGCAGCCGGAGCGTCAGCGCGATCCGCGCTTCCGGTGCCAGCGCCGGGTGGCAGCAGGTGAAGAGCAGCCGCAACCGGTCGTCCTCGACTGGGCCGGTGGGCTCGTGGGGCGTGTCGTCGTGGTACATGATGGCCGCCTGATGCTTGGCGTCGCGCTGTTTCTCCCGGCGGATCCGGTCGATCGCGCGGTTGCCCGCGGTGATGGTGAGCCAGCCGCCGGGGTTGGGAGGTACGCCGGACTCCGGCCAATTCTCCAGCGCGGCCACGAGCGCCTCGCCCGCCGCTTCCTCCGCGATGTCGATGTCACCGAAGCGGCGGACGAGCGAGGCGATCAGGCGGCCGTACTCCTCGCGGAAGACCCGCTCGACGGCCGCCGTTGCGGGCTGCATCGATAGTCGCCGGTCGCGCTGGCTCAGGCGAGGCCGTCGAACGGACGGACCTCGACCTTGCCCCGGCACGCCTTGGACCCCTCGGCCGCGAGCTTGAGCGCCACGTCGAGGTCGGGTGCGTCAATGACCCAGAAGCCCCCGATGACCTCCTTGGTTTCGAGGTAGGGGCCGTCGGTGATCACCGGCGTCTCGCCCTGGCCGTCCACGACGGTCGCCGTCAACGCCGGCTGAAGCCCACCGGCGAAGACCCAGTAGCCATCGGCGTGCAGCTTGTCATTGAAGGCGCCGGTCGCGGCGAACGCCTCCTCCATCTCCTCCTTGGAGCCGTAGTTGCCGAACTCGTCCATCTCGGCGGGGCCGTGCACGGCCAGCAGGTAGTGCGTCATCCCACATCTCCTCAGTTCCGGCGGTCCCGATGACTGCCTTCCACCTCACCACGAACGGCGTCCTGCCGATACGACAACCTGCCCCGGAAACCTTGCGATCGTGTTCTTCGTCGGCCAACCGCACGTCCTGCGCCAAGCACAGGACGTTCGTGTGCTCAGCCGCGCCTTCGTGTAGGGCGTACCCGACTGGCTGCGCCGGCGTCACAGCCGGGTCCCGCGCCGGCCCGTCCCGACGCTGCGTCACCGCGCACCGACCCGTAGAACTTTCTTCTCGCGACCTGTCGAATCCGGACCCGCCCGTTCGTGGAATGGGTGTGAGCGGGTCGCACCGGGCGACCTGCCGAGGAAACGGAGCCCGACATGTCCACCAACCAGGTCCCCACCCGCGTAGCCCCCAACGCGCCGGCCCCGGCCACCGAGCGACAGCCGGTGTGGAAGCACGGCATCGCCGCAGCCGTCGTCGCCTCGGTCACCACGACCGTCCTCGCGGCGGTCGCGTCGGCCGCCGGGATCTCGTTCGCCGACAGCACCGGCGCGAGCATCCCGATCGCCGGGTTCGCGCAGCTGACGCTGGTCTTCTCGCTCGTCGGCGTCGGCATCGCCGCCGTCATGGCGCGCAAGGCACGCCGGCCACGGCGCACCTTCGTGCGAACAGCGGTCGCCCTGACCGCGCTGTCCGTCGTCCCGGACCTCACGTTCGGATTCGACGCCGGCTCCGCGGCCACCCTGATCACGCTGCACACCGTCGCCGCCGCGATCGTGGTGCCGACCCTGGCGGGGCGGCTCGCCCCCACACGCTGACCCGGCTCGAACCGTGCCACTGCCCTTTCGCCGGGCCGGCGTCATCAGTCCCACCCCACTCCACCGCCACCCCGGTTGCGGTCGTGAAGACGCCGGCGACCTGACGAAAGGGCAGATGGCCGCGTTCGCACGAGGGCTCGCCGCGTATTAAAACCCGACATACAACTACCTTGCCGGAGCCCTGCCACTATGGTGCGTTGCCACCGTAGTTGAGCCGGAGCCATCGGAGAAATACTTCCGCTCGTGTAACGGACTGGCCGCAAATGCCCGACGGAGCCACTACGGTCACGGACGGCAGCCAAGACCATCAGAAGTGGCGGCCCGCATGCGAACCAAGAATGTGTGCCTCGCCCCGGAATCCAGAACGGACAGAGACTTAGAGGCCGCGCAAATAGGTCAGTGGGGATCGGGCGGGTAGGAGACGGGCACAGACATCAGTGATCATGAAGGTTCCTACGCCTAGTGATCACTGG
>NZ_JBIAHQ010000058.1:0-9478 GCF_042870725.1 Micromonospora sp. NPDC006431 | reverse complement strand
CCCGGTGCCCTGCAAGGGGCACGCCGGGTTCGGGAGGCGGCTCGGGGAAACCCACCAACGGAAACGTAGGCAGGGCGCCCCGAGCCGACCTCACCGCCACAGCGCCTGCGACGGCATGTCACCCATCGACTACGAACGCTTCATGGCCGAGGCCCGAGGAGCCCAGGCCGCATAACGGAGCCCTCCACGATTCCGGGGGATTGACAATGACCGAATGTGTGCCGGAGTGCGGTTGCGCGGCCAACAGGGTGTCCGGGTCGACGGGCACCGGGCGGCGTTTGCGTTCCCGCCAATCCTCGATGATCGCGTCGTTGAAGCCGTCGTCGTCGTTGCGCGGATCCAACCGCGCCCGAAACTCCTCCTCCGTCAGGTCCAGGTCGGAACCGCCCTCGGCCGGCTCCCGGTAGTACTCGCCGCGGTCGTACACCTCTTGGCGCAGCTGTTGGAGGGCAGCGCCCACGTCGTCCTGGTAGGCCACCATGTACCGCCACTGCGAAGCGCCCATCGATGTCCCCTTCCTCGGCCGATCCGTGGGACGGCATCGTGGCATGGGCATGCGACACTTCGCGGATCCGCGCACCGGCCTTGGCCATTCGCCGCGATGGTTGGGCAGAGTCAAGGTTGCGCCCCGGTGCTTGTCGAGGCGGGGCGCCCGTGTCATAGGTTGCCGATGTAGATGACGACAGCGTCCGGCGGTGGCGCCGGTTGCGGCGCCGATGCCGGCTCGACGTCGGCGTACAGCCACATGTGGTGCTCTGTCCAGTTCAGGATCCCGCCGGTTTCGCGGGAGCCGCGATAGGCGCCGCGCTCGGGCTGGAGCGGCCAACCACGGCTGTGGAGGTGTTCGACGAGCCGGGTAACCGTCGTTGCCCGGTCGGCACCGTCCGCGGCCGTCACCACGAACTCGGCCGTGCAGTTGCCGCTGCTGCCACCATCGGCGCAGGTGTCGACCGACACCAGGCGCAGCGACGGCGGCAGCGGGAGGACCTCGTCGTCGCGGGCAGGGAACCGCAGCCTGCCGTCGCCGTCGGCCCCGACCACGCCGAGCCCGCAGCCGCACACCAGGACCACCGTTGCCAACGTCGCCACAGAGGCGGCCCACCGAACTTTGCCCGCCGCCAGGTTCCACCCGGCTCGGTAAGGGGACGAGAAGGGGTGAACGCTCCGATCGATGACCAACGCGGCCAGGCACACGACGCCGACCAGCAACCACATCGCGAACCAGTCGAGCCACGGCGCGGCTATCAGACTGCGTGGCCACTGCGAGACGGCGAACACGGCAGCCAGCACCGCGATGAAGACGACACCGACAGCCACGCCGACGGCACGGCCGCTACGGGTGCCCCACGCCCAGGCACTGACGACGATCAGGCCGCAGATCGCCGCCACTACTGCGGCTGGAGGCGCACCCTGTCCGAGCGGCAGCACCACAAGCCCCGCGCCGCCCGCACTCAGCCACCAACGCCAGCCGTTGCCCGCCGCCATCGCCACGATGAAACCTAAGATCATCACCAAGGTCGTTGGCAACCAGCCTTACAACATCATTTGCGTGGCACCTCCTGACCGCAGGCCAAGCCAGGCGCGCGTTGGCACTGAACCGGGCTACGGAATTAACCGTGACGGCCGCTGTATCGGCCGCTGTACGCGGTGCAATCGCCGAGGCGGGTGAGCACCTCGCTGCCTGGGGGAGTGTCAAGTTAACGGCTGATCTTGGTTGTTGAGGTAGTCAGTGGTTGGCCGGGGTGAGCCGGCCTTCGAAGGCGATCTGGAAGGCGTTCAAGGGCGCCTTCCAGCGCATGGTCCAGCGCCGGCGGCCGGCGCCGGTGGGGTCGAGGCTCATCAACGCCATGTACACGCACTTGAGCGCGGCCTGCTCGTTCGGGAAGTGCCCACGGGCTCGGACGGCCTTGCGGATGCGGGCGTTCACCGACTCGATCGCGTTCGTGGAGCAGATGACCTTGCGGATCTCCACGTCGAAGGCGAGGAACGGCACGAACTCGGCCCACGCGTCGGACCACAGCTTCACGATCGCCGGGTACTTCTTGCCCCAGGCGTCGGCGAACTCCATGAACCGCTCGGTCGCGGCGTCCTCCGTCGGCGCGGTGTAGACCGGCTTGAGCGCCTTGGCGATCTTGTCCCAGTCCTGCCGGGCCGCGTAGCGGAACGAGTTGCGCAGCAGGTGAACCACACACGTCTGCACGATGGTGCGCGGCCAGACCGTCTCCACCGCCTCGGGCAGACCCTTCAAGCCGTCGCAGACGAGCATGAGCACGTCAGCCACGCCACGGTTCTTCAGCTCGGTCAGCACATGCAGCCAGTGCTTGGCGCCCTCACCGCCGTCACCGGCCCAGATGCCGAGGATGTCGCGGTGGCCGTCAACGGTGACCGCCATGACCACGTAGATCGGCCGGTTCGCGACCTGACCATCCCTGATCTTGACATTGATGGCATCGATAAATACGACTGGGTAGACGGGGTCGAGGGGCCGGTTCTGCCACTCGGCCATCCCGTCCATCACCTTGTCGGTGATGGTGGAGATGGTCTGCTTGGACACCTCGGCGCCGTACACCTCGGCCAGGTGCGCCGCGATCTCGCCGTGGGTCAGGCCCTTGGCCGACAACGACAGAACCATGTCGTCGACCCCGGACAGGCGCCGCTGCCGTTTCCGCACGATCTGCGGCTCGAACGTTCCCGCCGCGTCCCGCGGCACCCGGACTTCGACCGGCCCGACGTCGGTCAGCGCGGTCTTGGTCCGGCTGCCGTTACGGGTGTTCCCGCTGCCCCGACCGGCAGGATCGTGTTTGTCGTAGCCGACGTGGTCGGTGATCTCACCGTCCAACGCCGACTCCAGGACCCGCTTGGTCAGCTGCTGCAACAGCCCACCCTCACCGGTCAGCTTCAGCCCGTCACCACGAGCCCGATCGACCAGCATCGCGATCAACTGCTCATCCGTGACCGCACCCACCGGCTCCACAGCCGGCTGTCCCTCGGTGGTCTCGGTCGTCATCTGGCGTCTCTCCCTTGATCGGTCGATCAGCCGTTATTTGTACAGTCCCCAATGTGACGAGAAGGAGCCGACTGGCCAGGGGCGACAGGCCCTGGCCAGTCGAGGACCAGCCGATCGACGCGCAGACGCCACGGGAAGTTCGAGGCGTGCAGTCCCGAGCGGAGCCACCGCCGGTGACAACGGGTAACGCCCGGGGTTGAGGACGAGGCGGGCGGGTCACCACGACCCGCCCGCCTCGGTGGCCGTCATCCGGCTTCCTGCGACACGCCACTCGAAGCCAGGACGCGCACCGTGAACGGGACGAGGAGAGCCAGGTCTAACCGGGACGGCCGGTCAGCGGGGCGCGCGCTGGGCCGTGCTTGGCGAGTAGAGCGGCCAGGTGCGCGCCGCTGCACCCAACAACCAGTCGCCGACCGTGGAGTCCCGGGAGAGCGTCAGAGCCGGTCGTGTCAGGAATCAGAGCGCATGCTGCTCGTTGGTCGATCTTGCTGTCGCACAGCTGGCATCGGTTGACGTCGACACGTCCGCCTGAGGGTGCTCCGGTGCGGACTAGCCGTCTCAAAAGGTGCATGCTTCCGGTATAGCCCGGTGCCAGCAGAGTTGACATGAACCGTCGGCTTGTTCGCTTCGCCGGATCAGTCGGCCGGACTCCTGCGGACGGCGGCGGCATTCGGCCAGTCGGCCGCCATTCCCATCATGGAGTTTGCCGCGCTACTCCTCACGGACAAAGGCTGAGCGAGAGCCGCGAACGCGTGACATGCCGGTGCCGAAGGCGTCTGGCGTGAGCCGAATGCCGCACACACGCGTACGGACGGCTCGCGGCTGCGCTACCCAGCAGGCAGCCACACGACATTCAGCATCCCCCTGACCGGAGGGAGGATGCCCCGCACCGGCGGGCATCCTCCGCTCCTTCGAAGGCGCAAGCACGGGACGAACATCCCCAATGGCTACGCTTTGTCTCCTTCCAGGTTGCACCATAGGGTGGCCAGCTGAAACGCAAGGAAGGCGTGAGACATGAGTCGTAGGGGAAGCAGGAAACGACCGCTGGTGCAGGCAGCGGTCATGGTCCTGACGGCGGCGGCTGTCGTGGCCATTGCGCGTGCCGGCCGGCGACACGAGCAAGATGACGCATGGATAGGCGATCTTCCCGCTCCGGGCAGTCCTTTCGCCGAAACGGAAGAAACACCCCATGCCGCCGCGGCCGGCGCCACCGGTCACACCGTCTCTACGGCAGCAGCCGCTCGCTGACTCACGGCCTGAACCGCCCCTGGCACACGTGACGAGGGGAAGGTCGTCCGCAACCCCATGTGAAGCGGCGGTGACTGCAGCCACGTAATCCCCGTCGGCAGGTGTCAGGCGCTGCGGGGCGGGGTGGCTTCTGTGGTGTCGGGTTCGAGCAGGGGCAGGATGCCGGTGACGGTGAGGACCCGGTGGACGTGGCCGGTGGGGTTGATCAGGTTCAGGGTGCCGCCGGCGGCGGTGGCGTTCTGGTAGGCGGCGACGAGGACGCTGAGGATTGTCGAGTCGAGGAAGGTCAGCTGGGACAGGTCGACGTCGAGGACGGGGTTGGCCTGCAGGGTGGTGGTGAGCAGGTCGCGGAGTTGGTCGACGGCGGTGAGGTCGAGTTCGCCGGACAGGGTCACCACGGCGCGGTCGGGGTGGGTCTCGGTTCGGGCCTGCCACAGCTTGTCTCTGGTCATCACGCCTTCCCCTTGGGCAGTGCGGCGGTGACGGTGGCGGTCAGTCCGGCCGGGGTGTTGTCGAGCACGAGTCCTGCGGTGAGGTGTTGGGCGAGCCACAGGCCGCGGCGGCCGGGCCGGGTGGGCTCGGGCAGGGCGGGCACCTGTTCGGTCATGCCGGGACCGTGGTCGCTGACCTGGCAGGTGAGCTGGTCGCCGAGCTTGCGCATCACCAGCTGTCCGCTGCCGCCGCCGTGGCGTACGGCGTTGGTGGTCAGCTCGTTGACGGCCAGTACGAAGTCTTCCAACTCCTCTCCTCCGAGACCTGCGCCTGCGGCGGCGGCGGTGACGGCGTGCCGCAACTCGGGCACCCGCTCGGCCGTGATCAGCGAAGCCAGCAACAGCGTCTCGTCGCCGCTCGCGCTGACCATGGACGGACGCTACACCACCCGGCTTAATCTCGGCCCGCTACGTTCCGGAGTGAGCGTGGCGCGTTGTGTGTTGAGCGCAGATGGGTCGCTCCAGCGCGTGCCACATGCCCACCCGCACGGGAACGCCGTCAGACGCGTGGAGGAGCGGTTCCCATAGCGCGATCGAAGCCAACAGAACCAGACCGAACGGAGAGCGGGTGATCGTGCCACGGTCAGAACGCCTCAACGACCATCCGTTATCGAAGGCGACTCCTGGTCGCCCGGGCGACAACCACGCCGATGGCTTTCTCATGCCCGTCCGTCGCTCTCCGGAGGGTTCCCGAGCCGGTAGGTCGGCTTCGTCGCCCCCGCCCTTCGGCGCTGACGGGCGAGTGAGAAATGCCAGGGGCGTTCAGCAGCGGATGTCCATCGTCCCGCCCACCTGACACGGCGGCCGCGATCCTCGGGCACGAGTGGCGGGCGCTGCGCGACGGCCAGCGAGGAGGGCTGACCCGCTCCCCTCTTCGACACCGTGTCCCAGGACGGATGCCAGCGTTACACCTCATTCGGGCTCGCGACGAATGTAATGGGTGGCTTTCTCACTGTGCGAGCCCGTCTTACTGCTCAAGTCACTACTGGATCATGAAAGATCACTCGGATCCGGCGAGACCATCATTACACCGCTCATCGATGGGCGGCCTGGATGTCGCGGGGCCGGTTGTCCGAGGCAGGTTTAGCTTCGCCGCTGTTTTCCACGGCGGGCGAGGGAGCGGAGCAGCATTCGGATGTGGTGTCTCTCCTCCGCCGCTACATCAGGGTCGGACAGGCGCGCGAGGATGACCTGTATGTCGGCCTCGACGCTGGCCGCCGCCGGCGCTCGCGGCGGGGTGGCATCTGCGGATGGCATGCCGAGCGCTCGCATGGCCTCGGCGACAGGCGCGTTGACGGTTCGGCAGAACCGGCGGACCCGCTCCAGTTGGGGGTAGTCGGTCCACTCGCCGTTGAGCCACCGGAAGATCGTGGACCGGCCGACGCCAGCGTGCGCGGCGATCTGGGTCAGCGTCCACCCGCGTTGACGGCGGGAGTCGTCTATGGCGTGGCGGACGAACTGGGCGAAGGCGGCCTGCTGGGTCCCGGGTACGTTGTCGTGCCGCATCTGTCGAGTCAGGGCTGCCGACGGCAGGCAGGCGGCGGAGTGGGTGAGCGATCGCCCGGCATCGCCGACGGGGTGGAGGGCATGCGTGGTGTCGCGAGCCGTGCCCATCATCGACATCGCCGCCCTTCAACGTCTGCTCGTCACGTCTGCAGCGTCGCCATCCCCGGCGCTTCCGTCTGATAGACGGCGGGCGCCTTCGTCGGGAACGGCGTCGACTCCTGGCGGGGAATCGACTTTCTGCGCGGCACTTGCGGCTACTGGCGGCGGTCGGTTTCGTAGACGTTGCCACCTGGAACCGACCCGCAGGCGTCATGGCGGCCGTTCGCTGTAACAGTCGCTGGTCGTCCGGCGCTGGTCCACACGGGACGTGTCCTCGTGGCATTGTTTCCCATCGCCGGGCGGGTCGCCCCCACCCTCGTGTCCCGCCCGGCCCCGCGTTCCGGCCAAGGGTGTCGCCACCATAGCCCGCTCACCCCGCTCAGCGCCGTCAGGCCGAGACCGAGCCCGGCTCACGGAGAGGCCGGCACGCCCGAGCGGGCCATGGCGTCAACGTTCGTCATGCCCGGGGTCATGCCTCGGCGGGCAGGAGAACTGAACCGGCCATTCGCGAGACGAGCCAGCCCCGACCGGCTTCGCCCGCTCCGGTCGCCCGGCGTCCGGTCGTGAACAATGGGCAGCACGTTGGCCGCGGTGGGGCTTTCTAGCTCAGCGGCTCGAGGTCGAGTCGCGAGTGCAGGTATTCGCTGGTCAGTCTCCTCGTTTCGGTGAGCAGCTTCTCGTCTCCTCCGGGGTGGCGGTGGAATGCGCGGTTGATCAGCGCGTCGGCGACGGTGACCGCGATTCGGAGGCTGAATCTCAGATCGGAGCTGTCGGGGATGGCGAACTGTTCGACGAGGGCTTCGGCGAGTTCGTCGCTGATGATCAGGGTGATGTCGATGTCTTCGCCGGTCTCGTTGAGTGCCTCGTCCAGGTGCAAGCTGTGGAACCCGGGCTCGCAGCGATGCATGGTGATGTACTCGTCGATACCCGAGCCGACGCCGGCGCTCCATGAGCCGAGCTCGCCAGCGGCGAACCGCTGTCTCAGTCGCTGCAGGTATGCGTCCAGGCCGCGCAGCATCAACGCCTGCACGATGGCCCGCTTGTCGGGGAAGAACTGGTAGACCGAGCCCACGGCCACTCCGGCGCGCTCGGCGATCGCGGTGGTGCTCAGCTTCTCGTATCCCACTTCGTCAAGCAGCACTCCGCACGCGTCGAGGATGCGCTGCACCCGCGCGATCGATCGTCGCTGCACGGGAACCCGCCGCAACGGGTGGGATGAGGAGGTCGCAGACATCCAGGTGGCCTTCCCTGACAACAGCCCGCCGATTGCTTCAGCAGTACCCAGACTCAACGACCGAATACGACACAACGTCACCATGCGGAAATATCGCGGAACAGTGGAGCGGCGGCTAACTGACCGGCGCGGGCCATCCATGCGCTCGTGCAGTAGCTCGGCGTCGCCGGCGTGCCGGGCGTACGCCCCGACGTGCTGGGCTACACGGCTCTGCAGACCGGCATGGGCTTCCTGCCGCACACACTCTTGGGCGTGCTGCTGGGGCTCAGCCTCACACCGTGGCTGATGCGCCGAATTCCGGCAAGACTCCTGGTAGCTTCTGGCGCACTGGCCACCGCCGCCGGTTTCGCCTGGCAAGGCAGCGTCAGCCCGAACGCGGGCTACGTCGGAGCAGTCCTGGGCCCGGCAGTCGTGCTGTCCCTGGGCGGAGCACTGTTCGTCACGCCGCTCACCACACTGGTTGTCAGCGAGGTAACCGATCACGAGACCGGCGCAGTCTCCGGACTGATGAACACAGCCAAACAATTCGGCGGCGTGCTCGGACTCGCCTCCCTGGTCGCCCTCGCGGGCGAGAACCGCACACCCGAGCATGTCGCAGCAGGGTCAGGCAAAGTCTTCGTGGCCATGGGGGCCGTCCTCGTCCTCGTCGCCGCCCTGGCGCTGGCGTTGCCCGCTGACCGGGACCGGGCATCTCCACCTGCCACCGCTCACACAACCGCTGACTTGACGGCAGCCTGAATTTGCACGGCCGGCCGTACCGCGCTCATCGCCCGCCGACGGCAAATCCTCGACGAGGTGCGCCGACTGCGAGGGCTGAGCGAAGGGCAGACTGTCGAGCACGCCGACGCGGGACCGCATCTGCCGTTGTCGCGGCGAGCACAGGCGACGATCCGGCGTTGGACAGCTTGCTGCTGCGGCTGCACACCGAGACCGCTTGGCTAAGGCGGGCGTCGATTGCCCGATAACGTACGCGCAAGGGCTGAACCGAGCACCTTCTACACCGGATCTCCGGCCAGTGGTTCGCCGACAAAGGGCTCGGAGAGCGGCACGGCCTAGGCTGGGCGGGAGAGTACCCACAATGCGGTGAGACGTGGGGTAGTGAGGCCGAGTGAGACGACAGCCAGTGAACCGAGGACACCCGGTTGCCGCCGGATTTGGTCGCCAGAAGATCCCGCGACCAAGCCGCGCCGGAGTCGGCGACACCCGGGTGGGACCGGGTGCCGCCATCGGAGACGTTGCAAACGCCACGGCTCCCGGCAACGACGGCACCGGTAGCAGCCGGTCCGCCATCACCAACGAGTCCACCCGAACCACCTGCCTGATGACCGAAAGGACCTCGCGACGATGAGCCTAGTCCGTCTTCCGAACTCGACCCAGCCGCCCACCGAGCGGGGTGTCCGGCTCATCCCGATTCGCAAGGTCGTGATGGCTGTGATCGCCGTCAGTGTGAGTTTCACGGTCCAGTACGACGTGCACCTCGCCACCCAGATCCTGCTGGGCGTGACGGCCTTCAGCTGGATGGACCGTATCGACAGCTCAATCCGATGAGAGTGGGCCCGGGCGGGTCTTTCCCGCCCGGGGCCGGCGCGCCAGGTGCCGGGGTGGAAATGCGCCTTACGGGTCTCCGGGGTTGCGGCGGCGCGTGTGAAGCGGGACCTGGCTCAGCGAGCGGGTGCCGGGCGAGTTGAAGCTGCGTATCCACGAGCCGGACGCCGACCAGCACCACAGCGTCATCGAGATCGTCACCGACGACATGCCGTTCCTGGTCGATTCGGTGACCGCCCTGCTCAACTCGCATCACATCGACGTGCACCTGCTGGTGCACCCGCTGGTCGTGGTCCGCCGCGAGCCGCTGGGCCGGCTCACCGAGGTCTCCGCCGACGTGGAGCCGGA
>NZ_JBIAHQ010000057.1:0-11448 GCF_042870725.1 Micromonospora sp. NPDC006431 | reverse complement strand
CCCGAAGAAGCCCTCGACTGCGCTTGCGGCCTCTACCTCAACGATCCAACCGCCTGGACCCAACCCCCGACGAACTAACGACGAGGGGCACTTAGCGTGACCGCCGCTTCGCCGCTACGGCTGGACCTTCGAGATGTGCGTCAACAACCTCTCACGTAGAAGTCTTCACGCACGTCTGTGACCCACATCACATCACGCGGCGCCCGGAAGATGTGCGTTGCGTTGCGGCACTGTGACCAGGAGTTCGCTCGCGCTTGTGGATCCACTGTCGACTGTGTCGGGGCCCTCAACCGGGCGTGGCGTCCCGGGTGAGGCCTTCACAGCCGATCTTGGGTCTATCGCACCCACGTTGATTGATCTACCTTTTCGCTACCTATCGATCTACGGGGGCTCAAGGTCATGAGAAGGTCTGCGCGGCAGGGGACGTGGGGTCGCCTTGCGGGCGTGCACGCGCTAGTGGTGGGGCTGGTCACGACCGCCGCAGCGGTCGTGGTGCCTGTCTCCGCGGCTGTTGCGGATGACTGCTCCGTTTCTGTCGTGGCTGATGCGTGGGCCGCCAAGCGGCTTGCCACCAACTGCAGCAAGACCGTCGAGGTGCTGAGCGAGCGGTCTGAGACGACGCAAATGTTCGTCGAAGCCACAGGCCTGGGCAGGTTGAAGTCGTCGGTGGCGCCGCAGCGGGTGCACCGCCAGGACGGCAGCTGGGCCGACATCGACACCAACCTGCAACCCGTGAGCAACGGGTTTGCGCCGATAGCTTCCACGGCCGACATCACGTTCTCCGCTGGCGGCAGCGGGCCGTTGGTGACGTTGCGTGAGGCTGGATCGAGGTTCGAGCTGAGTTGGCCGGGTGTGTTGCCGGCGCCGCGCATCGAGGGTGACACGGCGATCTACGGCAATGTCCTGCCGGACGTGAACCTGCACGTCATCGCCGACAGGGACGGCTTCCGGCACGTGCTGGAGGTGCTCACGCCCGAAGCGGCCACGAATCCGGCGGTGCAAGAGATCCGCTACGGGCTCGGCGGTGACATGCGCGTGACGCGTACCGCAGAGGGTGGGCTGGACCTCGCCAGCGCCGACGGTGAGCCACTGCTGCAGGCATCGCCCGCTGTCATGTGGGATTCGTCGATCTCCGCCGAGGCGATTCAGCCCGCCGCGAGCCCGTCGGCGACCGGATCGTCACTCGCGGCACCCACTGCGGAGGGCGCAGATGCCGGCGGCGCACAGGGTGCCGAGGATCCGATTTCGACCGCGAAGGGGCCAAGTGAGTTGGCCTCCTCGGCCGAGGTCGCGGTGGCGGTCGCCACCGCTGATCTGGTGTTGACGCCGGACTCGGACATGCTCGCCTCGCCAGCGTCGGCGTTCCCGTTGTTTATCGACCCTGCGTTCAGCAAGCAGCGGTCGAAGTGGGCGTACGCGACGAGCAACGGGGAGAACAACGATGCCACGGCGGCCCGTGTCGGTTTGAGCCCGGAGTCGGGAGCCCTCTACCGCTCGTACTTCAGCTTCGACACTTCGGCGATGAGTGGCACCACGGTGCTGACGGCGGAGATTCAGATGAAGTTGAATCACTCGTATTCGTGTGATCCGACGTGGGTGTACCTGTACCGGACGGCCAGTTGGTCGACTGCCAACACTGGCCGGATGAGTTGGACAGCACGACCGTTGGGTTCGGCAGCCGTCTACTTGGCCGCGTGGATGGGCAACGCCAACGAGGCTGGCGGGTGCGGATCGATCCAGCAAAACGCGGACGCGGTGTTCGAGGGAGCAACCCTCCTCGACGACCTGCAGTCACAGGTGAGTAGCACGAGCTCGTACTGGGTGGGCTTGTGTGCCTGCACTAGCAGCAACGAGGGCGAGTCCTATCAGAGCCGGTGGAAAAAGTTCTATATCGACAAGACCTATCTGGTTGCCACCTTCGACGTGAAGCCCGTGCCGCCGGTGGGTTTGGCGTTCACGACGACCCTGGACTGCTACAAACAGTGCTCGTCGCCGGCGCTGGTGCGGAACCTGACACCGACGCTGCGGGCGCAGGTGCAGGACCCGTACGGCGGCACTCTGCAGACCGCGTTCGAGATTCGGACGGCGGCGGATCTGTCGGCGACGATCGTGGTGAGCAGCACAACGATGCCGCGCTCGTTCGTCACGACGGTCGGCAACGCGACAGGCACCGCGACCTCGCAAGTGCCGGGCGGCAAGCTGGTGACGGGCACCACCTACTACTGGCACGCCACCACGGCGGACGAAGCCGGCCTGTGGAGTGGCTGGGGCCCCTGGTACAGCTTCACCATCGACACGGCCCCGCCGGGGGCACTGAGCGTGGCATCCAGCACGTACCCGTCGAAGGCGTGGGGTGCGATGGTGGGCACGCCGGGCACGTTTCTCTTCAGCGCCTTCGGAGCTGACGAGTACGTGTGGGATGTTGATGGTGGTAGCGCGACGACCACTGCCTCGGCGTCGCCGACCACCACGCCTCCCACTCAGGTGAGCCACACCCCGGCCGATGACTTGGTGCACACCATGCATGTGAAGGCGAGAGATAAGGCCGGCAACACGAGTTCCACCTTCGACTACCAGTTCTGGGTGTCACCGAAGCCAGAAGCCTACTCGCACTGGATGTTCGATGAGACCGACCCGGTGAAGACCGCGGCGGATTCGGGCACCGGTTTCAGCGACACGAAGCCCGGCACTCTCGGTGGCACCGCAGGTTTCGTGGCCGGGAAGCTGAACAATGCGGTGCATTTGTCTGGCGCGGTCGGGGACCAGGTGACAACGAGTGGGCCGGTGCTGGACACGACGCAGAGCTTCACGGTCATGGCATGGGTACGCGCCACCGATCTAGCCGCCCAGCCCAAGCAGACGATCCTCGCGCAGGACGGCGCCACCGCCTCGCGGTTCGAGCTGCAGTATCTCAAGGACGTCAACGGTGGCAAGGGCGGCTGGTGTTTCACCATGTCGGGTGACAGCAGCGGCGGCGGATCCGTCAGCGCCTGTGCAAATGGGCAGACCGTGGGGTTCCCGTCAAATAACACCTGGGTGCACGTGGCAGGCCGCTATGACCAGGTCACGGGCAAGATGCGCACCTATGTCATGGGTGATCCTCAGTCCTGTGGCGGTGAGCTCACCGAGGCGAACGCTCCGGCACCCTGGTCGGCAACTGGGTCGTTCGCGATCGGGCGCGGATGGTCGGGCGGCGCGGGCATGTCGTACTGGCGCGGCGACATCGACGATGCACGCGCCTACCAGCGAGCGCTGACGGACGCCCAGATCTGCCAGCAGGCGTTGAGTTGACACACATGCTGCCGCAGCCGGGGGACAGCGGTCCCGGCTGCGGCGACGCCGGCCTGATGACCGGCATGGGCACGACACGGGTGATGCCCACCCTGCAGCTGCTATTCGCAACACACCGGCAACGCCGGTCAGATCTTCGTCCGTGCGCGTGGGGAGCGTCGTGGTGAGTGGAACAGGTTCCGGCCGCAGCCGGGTCAGGGTCTTTGATCGGCGCGTGTGGCGGTCGGCGTTGATGGCCGGCGGCCTGTCGATGGTGCTGACAGCGACCTCGCTAGGCCAGCAGGTGCAGCGAGCGGAAGCCGCGCCGAACTGGACGCCGCCCAAGCCGAAAGAGGCTGCCGGGGTGCTGGTGGGTGACGCCAAACCGGGCAAGAGTCGCTCCTACCATGCCTCCTCCAGCGTGGTGACCGGCACGAGAAAGATCGCCTGGCCCGCAGGCACTAGCACCGCCGACCTCGCCCAGGCAATTGCTGCCGCCGCCACCGCGCAGAGCACGCGGGCCGGCCTGACCGGACCTGTGCGGGCACGCGCCGGAACCCTTCCCGTCACCATCTCGACGCCGTCCGATGGCGGTGCCAGCTCTGCCGCCGCCGCGGTCGATTCCGTGAAGGTGACGGTGCACGACCGGACCGCGACGGCGAAGGCCGGGGTGCAGGGCCTGCTGATGTCGATCAGCCGCGCCGACGGCAAGACCGGCACCGCACGCAGCGGCCTGCAGGTCGACTATGCCGGTTTCGCGGATGCCTACGGTGGCGACTGGGGCTCCCGGCTGCGGCTGGTGGCCCTTCCGGCGTGCGCGCTGACCACCCCGCAGCTGGCATCCTGCCAGAAACGCAGCCCCCTGACCGCCGTCAACGACACCCCCGACAGCCTCCTGACCACGGACATCTCCCTCGCCGGCACCCCCATGCTGCTGGCGGCCGAAGCTGGGGCGTCCGGAGACAGCGGCGACTACTCCGCGACCAGCCTGTCACCAGCCGGGCAGTGGCAGGTATCGACCCAGTCCGGGGATTTCTCCTGGTCGTACCCGCTGCGCGTGCCGCCGTCACTGGGCGGCCCCGCTCCGGACATCAGCATCTCCTACTCCTCCGGCAGCATCGACGGGAAGACGGCGCTGACCAACAACCAGGGCTCCTGGATCGGTGACGGCTGGGACTCCTGGCCCGGCTTCATCGAACGCAAATACCAGTCTTGTGCCGACGACAACCCCGACCACAAGACCGGTGACCTGTGCTGGTTCAGCGACAACGCGACCCTGTCGCTCAACGGTCATGCCGGGGAGCTGATCAAGGACGGGTCGGTGTGGCGGCTGCGCAACGACGACGGCACCAAGATCGAGAAGCTGACCAGCTCGGCGCGGGACAACGGCGACAACGACAACGAGTACTGGAAGGTCACCACCACCGACGGCATCCAGTACTACTTCGGCTACCACAAGCTGCCCAACTGGACCAGCACCAGCAATCCGGTCACCGACTCGGTGTGGACCGTCCCGGTCTACGGCAACAACGACGGCGAACCCTGCTACGACGCCACCTTCGCCAACGCCTCTTGCAACCAGGGATGGCGGTGGAACCTGGACTACGTCGTGGACCCGAACTCCAACACCATGGCGTACTTCTACGGCAAGGAAACCGGCGCCTACGGCCGTGACAACGACCCCGCCAAGCGCACCACCTACGACCGAGGTGGCTACCTGCAGCGCGTCGAGTACGGCATGCGCAAGGACGCCGAATACGCCCAGACCGCGCCGCTGCGGGTCGTGTTCAACACCGCCGAACGGTGCCTGAGCAGCTGCTGGACCGGCGCGGCGTGGACCTCCGACCCAGTGCCGGCGCAATGGTTCGACACGCCGTGGGACCAGTACTGCAAGGCCGGCGACCAGTGCACCGAGCAGGGAACGCCGACCTTCTTTACCGCCCGCCGGTTGACGAAGGTCACCGCGCAGGTCCGCAACGGCACCTCCAGCTACAGAGACGTGGAGTCGTGGTCGCTGCGGCAGGAGTTCGTCAACGCCGGCACCGGTGAATCCACCCCGATGTGGCTGCGCGGCATCACCCGCACCGGACACGTCAACACGGCCGTCTCCGATCCGGAGATCACGTTCGACACGGGCTCCCAGCCGCTACCCAACCGCGTCGACGGCCCCGCCGACTCGCGCTCCGCCCTGAACCGGTGGCGGATCAAGACGGTGCACACCGAATCCGGCGGTGACATCATCGTCACCTACTCCGGGCCCGACTGCACCCGTTCCACCTTGCCGTCGCCGGCCAGTAACACGAAGCGGTGCATGCCATCCTTCTACGCCCCCGCTGGGCAGGAGTTGAGCGAGGACTGGTTCCACAAGTACGTCGTCACCCGCATCGACCTCGACGACACCGTCACCGACCAGGCCCCCGAAGTCACGCAGTACGACTACGACACCCCGGCCTGGGCCTACAACAACGACGAGCTGACCAAGGACAAGCACCGCACCTGGAGCGACTGGCGCGGCTACGGTAAGGTCACCGTCCGCCACGGCGACCCCGCAGGCCAGCAGACCGCGGTCGAGCACCGCTACCTGCGCGGCCTCGACGGCGACAAGGCCGCCAGTGGAGTCAAGGACGTGTGGGTCACCGACTCGTGGGGCGGCACCATCGAAGACCATGAAGCCCTGCAGGGTTTCGAGCTGCAAACCATCACCTACAACGGGCCCAGTGGCGCCGAAGTGTCCTCCACACGCAACAACCCGTGGATCAAGGGACCCACCGCCACCCGCACCCGCAACAAGATCACCACCCAGGCGTGGATGACCGACACCGACGTCGCCCGCGCCCGTACCCCGCTCGCCGCCGGCGGCTACCGCTACACCAAGGCCATCACCAGCTTCAACAATGACGGCCTGCCCACCATGGTCGAGGACCAGGGCGACGAGTCCATCACCACGGACGACACCTGCACCCGTACCACCTACGCCCGCAACGACAACACCTGGATGATCGACCGGGTCTCGCAAACCGAAACCCTGTCCGTCCGCTGCGCCGCTGCGCCCACCCCCGCCGATCCCGCCACCGTCCTCAACCGGGCGAGGCTGTTCTACGACGCCTACGTCGACGACACCTCCTTCGGGCAAGCCCCCACCCGTGGCAACGTCGTACGCACGGAAGAACTCGAGAAGTTCAACGGCAGCACCCCCGTCTACATCCGTACCGCTACCACCGGCTACGACGCCAACGGCCGAATCAACTCGGCGACGGACCCGCGCGGCTACACCACCACCACCACCTACAGCACCGCCAACGGCGGCCTGGTGAGCCAGACAGTGGTGACCAACCCGGAGCAGCACACCCTCACCACGCTGATGGAACCGGCCTGGGGTTCGCCGACGAAGATCACCGACACCAACGGCGCGGTCACTGACCTCACCTACGACGGACTCGGTCGGCTCACCAACACCTGGGTGCCCGGCCGTGACATGGCCACCCAGACGCCGAGCATGAAATTCACCTACAAGGTGCGCAAGAGCGGTGCACCGTCGGCCGTCACCACCGAGTCGCTCCTGCCCACCGGTACCGGGTACCGGAAGTCAGTGAACCTGTACGACGGGTTCCTGCGCCTTCGGCAGAACCAACTCCAGGCCACGGGCGGCGGCCGGACGATCACCGAAACCCTGACCAACACCCTCGGCGCCACGGCCTGGACCTCCGCCCCGTACCACGACAAAACCAACGCCGCAGTCGACGACACAGCCCTGGCGCAACCGCAGGGCCAGATCCCCTCCATCACCCAGTATGCCTACGACGGCGTCGGAAGGCAGACCGCCCAGATCCTGCTGGCGAATGGTGCGGAGAAGTGGCGGACCACAACCGCCTACGGCGGCGGTGACCGCATCCACACCACACCGCCGCTCGGTGGCACCGCGACGACCACTGTCACCGACGCCCAAGGTCGCACCGTCACCCTTCGGCTCTACAAGAACCCCGCCGACGTCGGCAGCGACGACACCGCCAAGTTCGACAAGACCAGCTACGCGTACACGCTGCTCGGGCAGCTGAAGACCGTGACCGACGTGACCGGCGCCAACGTCTGGTCCTACCGCTACGACCTACGCGGACGCCAGATCCAGTCCGTCGACCCGGACAAGGGCACCACCGACACCACCTACGACGCCGCCGGCAACATCGAGACCACCAAGAGCCAATTGGGCACCGGCACCGCCACCATCGCCTACACCTACGACAAGCTCGGCCGCAAAATCAGCATGCGCGACGACACTGTCACCGGTGCTCTCCGTGCCAACTGGGTGTACGACACCCTGCCCTATGGCAAGGGCAAGCTCACCTCTGCCACTCGCTTCACCGGCGGCAACCAATACACAACCCGGGTCGACGCCTACGACACGTACGGCCGGCCCACCTCTACCTCGGTGGTGCTGCCCAACACCGAGTCGAGCCTGTGTGCCGCCGCCAGCCCCAACACGTGCACCTACACCACGACGACCAGCTACCGGGCCAACGGTCAGCCCTTCCAGGTCACCATGCCCGCCGCCGCCGACCTTCCATCGGAGAAGCTCACCATCGGGTACACCGACGTCGGCGACCCAGGCAGCTTGCTGTCGGCATCCCAGATCTACGTCGACACCGCCACCTACGACAAGCTTGGCCAGCTCACCCAACGCATCCTCGGCCAATACGGCTACCGCGTCACCCTCACCTCGAACTTCGACGAACCCACCCGGCGGCTGACCAGCGCCAACGTCGTCCCCGAACTCAAAGCCGAAGCTGCCGACTACAACTACACCTACGACAAAGCCGGCAACGTCACCGAAATCCACGACACCCCCAACGGCGGGGTCGCGGACCACCAGTGCTTCACCCTGGACTACCTGCGGCGCATGACCGAAGCCTGGACCCCGGAGGGCGGCAGCTGCACCACCAAGCCCACCGCCTGGACCCAGATCGACGGCTCCGCCTACCCCTACTGGCACGCCTGGACCATCAACCCCGACGGCAACCGCAAGACCGAAACCCGCCGCGGGACAACCAACACCACCTACACCTACACCTACCCCTCAGCCGGCGCGGCCAGGCCACACGCCGTGACCAACGTGACCGCCAGCGGCGGCGCCACCTGGTCCCGCAACTACACCTACGACAACGCCGGCAACACCAAAACTCGACCCACCAGCACCGGCGCCACCCAAACCCTCACCTGGGACCGCGAAGGCAAGGTCCTCAGCTCCACCGACTCCGCCACCACCAGCTACATCTACGACGCCGACGGCAACCGGCTCATCCGCACCGACCCCACCGGCAAAACCCTCTACCTCCCCGGCGGCACCGAAGTCCGCTACACCAACACCACCACCATCAAGACCGCCACCCGCTACTACACCCACGCCGGCCAAACCATCGCCATCCGCACCGGCACCGGCCTCAGCTGGATCACCAGCGACCACCACGGCACGGCGGAATTGACCATCAACGCCAACACGCTCGCCGTCGCCAAACGCCGCATGCTCCCGTACGGGGAACAGAGAGGCTCCACCGCCGGCACGTGGGCCGCGGGTATGGACAAAGGCTTCGTCGGAGGCACGCAAGACCCCACCGGTCTCACACACCTTGGTGCGCGGGAATATGACCCCGCCATCGGTCGATTCATCTCCGTCGACCCGGTGATGGACCTGACCGACCCTCAGCAATGGAACCCCTACACCTACGCCAACAACTCGCCCGTCACATTCAGCGACCCAAGCGGATTGCTCTGGATCAACGACGGTGGCGGCAAATACGTACCGCCAAGCCCCTCGGTGGCGCCGTCAAAGCCCGCGACGCCCACGAAGCCCACGAAGCCCACGAAGAAGAGCTTCTGGGGAAAGATCGGCGGCGGGATGCTCTCCGGAGCCAAGCGCGCAGTGGTGGACCCAATCGGAGCGACAGCTATACAGATCGCGGGCAGTTGGAAGTCCGTCTACAACAATGCGAACGCCGTAATAGACGGCGAAATGTCGGCCACCGACGCGCTCGCGGACGCCGGAAAGATGTTCGTCTCGAACTACGTCTCCGCCGTCGTTTCCATTCCCATGGGGGTTGTGGGCGTATACGAGGGGTACGCCAAAACCTGGGGCCATATCGCTGACGGCGACTACGAAGCCGCAGCCGCAAGTTGGACAGAATCAAGCATCGGGGCGGTATCGATCGCCGCCGGCGCACGGACAGGCTTCAAGGGCGGGTGCCGCCACAGCTTCGCGCCCACAACGGCGGTGCTCCTCGCAGATGGCACCCGACGTGCGATCAGCGACGTAGGCGTCGGCGACCTCGTCCTCGCCACCGACCCCGAAACAGGCGAGACCACGGAAAAGCCGGTCACCGACCTGCACAAGAACCAAGACAGTGAACTGACCGACCTGACCGTCCGGATCGAAGACGGCGAACTCACCACCCTCCACACCACGCAGCACCACCCCTTCTGGAGCGAGAGCCGCCGAGACTGGGTCGACGCAGCGGACCTGCAACCCACCGAGCAGCTGCACACTTCAACCGGCGAGACGGTCACCGTCGCCAAGGTCCGCAACTTCACCGGCGACCAAACGATGCGCGACCTCACCGTCGCCGACCTCCACACGTACTACGTGATCGCCGGCGACGCGCCTGTGCTCGTACACAACTGTGGTGAAACGCTCTACCGCTCGCCGGCAACAGGGAAGCGTGCGAGCGAGGCGGGCGGCCTGGATGCCAATAACCATTCAGGGCCTCACCCGACAGCGTATCTGTCAAACAAGCCGGAGGGCGCTGCACAGTATGCTGGAAATGGGCACGACCTAGGGTTCCATCGGTTTGTGATGAAGTCGGGATTCCGGGAGGCTTTCGGGGATCTTGAATTCGATTTGCCAAACAAGAATGGCATAACCGGTCTAAAGGAATGGAGAATTCCGGCTAGTAGATTTGATGAGTTCAACTCGTATATCAATCACAGTAAGACGCAGTGGTGGGACGCTGCTCTGGGTCACTTCTATCCGCCATCTGGATAGATGGGCGATGGCAGTTGGGTGGGCGCTGACGCCTGTATTGTCGACAGCGTCCACCCGATCCGGGAGCGGTGCTGACTGGGGAGCATTATGACTGGCCGCGACACGTTTGACAGGTTCGATCGTTACAGGGAGTTGCTCGACTTGCTTACCGGCGCTACTCCAGTAATCTGCGACGTTGAGCCACGGGTGAGAACGGATGGGCGGGTTGTCGCCATCTCGTATGCCGGAACGCCGAAACCTGGATATGTGACAGGGTTTACGTACGGGCTGTCTCTCTCCACTCATCCGGATTGGAGGTTGGGTGGTCGTGAGCTAGCCATCACTGTCCGTTCCGACAGTCTCGAATGGGCTCGAGTTCCCGCAAGGATAGTGGCTGCGCTAAGGGGTGTCTGCCCCTTCAATCCCGGTCAGGTTCTAGGTTATATGGAACCCTACGTGGAGGGCTACGGAATGAACAGCGTCGTCTTGGCGGGACCCGCCGTCGAGATTGAACCGGGATTACTCAACTTGGGCGGCATTGAAGCCGACGCGAAACGATGCGATCTGATTGAGATTGTGGGTGCCTATCCCATCCATTCCTCTGAGCGGGATTTCGTTCACACGCATGGATATGATGCTTTCTGGGGGTTGGAGTGGGATCGATTCGACCCTGCGCGGCAGCCGGTAGTATAAGTTGATACGTCCAGCATCATGTTCCCCGGGTTCGGTGGAGTCAGGTTGGTTGACTCGTCAGGCTCGTCGCTCGTTGAGGAGAGACATGCCGAGGAGATATCCACCCGAGTTCCGTCGTAAGGTCCTCGATCTGCTGAAGGCCGGCCGGTCGGTAGCTGAGCTGGTTCGTGACTTGGAGATCAGTGATCAAACGATTTACAACTGGCGCCGTCAGGAGCTGATCGATACCGGTCAGATGCCGGGCGTGAGCTCGGCTGACCAGGCGGAGTTGGTTGCCGCTCGGCGGCGTATCGCCGAGTTGGAGACCGAGTTGGCTGTGCATCGCCGTGCGGCTGAACTGCTGAAGGAGGTGGTGCCCCCAAAAGACCGGTACGCGTCCTGTGAGGTTCCCCCGTTAGCGTGGAGGCCAGACCTAAGGGGATAGATGGTCATGGCTGAAACGAGAAGGCGGTTCGATAGGGAGTTCCGTGAGGGCG
>NZ_JBIAHQ010000056.1:0-12143 GCF_042870725.1 Micromonospora sp. NPDC006431 | reverse complement strand
CTTCGTCGTGGTGAGTCGTGACAACCCCCAGCAAACAACCGCCGAGGGTGACTGTCACGAGGAGCGGAGGCCCCGCTCCTTCATCCCATCAAGGGGTCGTCGGTTCAAATCCGGCCGTCCCGACAGCGAGAGGGTTTCCGCGGGTCAGCGACTTGCGGAAACCCTCTTCTCATTGCTTGGCATGGATGCCTGATCAACGAGCTGCTGGCCGGCTTCGAGGCATCACAGGTGCTCTCCGAGGTCGGGAAGCATGACCGGATCACCGCCGAGGTGAACATCTCGGTCTCGTACTCCAAGGACGAAGACGCCGCCATGCGGTCGTTCCGCCTCTCGGAGGCCGAGGAGGAGGAGCAGAAGCAGCGGTTCCTCACCCCGGACGACCCGCTGTGCTTCCTGGTGGTGACCGCGAAGCTGATGACTGGGTTCGACGCCCCCACGAGGACGTCCTCTACCTGGACAAGCCGCTGAAGGCCCACACCCTGTTTCAGGCGATCACCCGCCCGAACCGCACCTGGGTGTCCCCGACCGGGTTCGTGAAGACCTCCGGTGTGGTCGTCGACTACATCGGCCTGGCCGAAGAGGTCCAACGGGCTGTCGTCGACCCACCCCGGAAGGGGCAGGCAAGGGCGGCGGGTTCGTCACCGACCTGTCCGAGCTGGTCGCCGAGTTCCGCACCGCCTTCGCCCGTATCGAAGACCTCCTCGCCGGCGTGGACGACCTGGACCTCACGGTCCACGGCTACGAGTCCGTGCGGGCCATCAACGTCTTCCTGGACGCCAACCCCGGCGCCGCCGAGGTTTTCTCCAAGGACTACCGGCTCCTGGCCCGCCTGTCTCCGCTCATCAACACCGACAAGCGGATCGCCAAGTACCAGGACGGCTTCGGGCTATTCGGGTCCGTGTACACGACCCTGTTCAAGAAGTCCTCCGACGAGGAGAGAAAGGAACGGCTGGCCGAGCTGGGACCGATGGTCCTGGAGATCATCAACGCCCACGTCCACTCCTTCACCGTCGTCGCCTCCCAGGAAGAGCCCCTCGTCCTGGACACCCAGGGCATCGCCATCCTCAAAGAGCTGCTGGCCCTCGTCCGCCTCAAGCCCGGCAAGGACGATGGCGAGGACAGGACGCCGCCGTCCGCGGCGGAGATCCTGGACCACATCAAGGCCGCCCTCGAAAAGGGCGTCGGACCGGGTCCGCGAAATACACCGCTCTCGCGGAACGAATCAGGCTGCTGCGCGACCGGATCATCCAGAACGCCCAGGACGCCCTGGACTTCCTGTCCAACGCACTCCGGATCGCCTGCGCCACCGTGAACGCCGAGAAGCACCCCGACGAAGCCGTCGTCGTACTGGACAACGACCACGTAGGCGTCCTGTCGCGGATCATCCACGACCACGCGCCATCCGGCCTCCCCGTCACCGAGCGGAACCTGGCCGAGGAGATCGACCACGTGGTCACCCGAACCCTCGCCCAAACATGGGACAACGCAGACGCTCGCAACCGAGGCGTTCGCCGCGCCACCGCCGCCGTCTTCCGTCGGTACATGTTGAAGCCGGTCGGGGAGCGTACGACTCCACCGTCGCCTACATCGGAGCCCACTACCTCGTTGACTGACGAATGCACGGCGTACCGGCAACCTGTGGTGTTCGCCGGACTCGTCGCACGCTCGGGCCTGCCACCTGGCCCTGGGCCACCGACCTCGCCAACGCCATCGAACGCATCCGCCGCCTGCCGGTGCCCGCCACCTGACCACCCACCCCACCGCCCCGACGACCAGGACCGGGTGGCGGGGCTCCGCGCGGGCGCCGACGACTACGTGGTGAAGCCGTTCTCCATGGCCGAACTGCAGGCCCGGATCGAGGCGGTGCTGCGCCGGCCCGCCCGCGCCGCGCGGGCCGAGGCGACGCTGCAGGTCGCCGACCTGCGGGTCGACCTCAACGCCCGGCAGGTCTGGCTCTCCGACCGGGAGGTGAACCTGACCCGCAAGGAGTTCGACCTGCTGATGGCGTGGGCCCGGCAGGCGGGCACGGTCGTGTCTCGCGAACGGTTGCTGATGGACGCATGGCAGACCACCCGGAAGGCCAGACACACCCTCGACGTCCACGTCGCGGCCCTGCGCGGCAAGCTCGACGACGCCGGCCTGGTGGAGACCGTACGCGGGGTGGGCTACCGGCTGCGGCCGAGCTGGCGGCACCGGCCGATTCTCATATCATCCTCAAGAAATCCCGCCCCGTCGGCCGCTGGCGGCACGGCTGGCGTGTGCTGTCGCCACCGTGTGATCCCCCTGTTCTGGAGCTTTTATGAGAGACAGACGGACGACCACCTTCTCCGTCCTGCTCGCCGCGACCCTCGCGGCGACCGTTGCGCCCGCGCCCAACGCGTCCGCGGCCAGCCTCGGCGAGGAGCGCTTCCAGCCGAGTGTCACCTACGATCTGTCGGTGACCGACGCCGAGCGCGACGCGATCCACGCGGAAGTCGAGGCGTTGGCTGGACGCGTCAACAGCGCGCGGGCGGGGGACGGCACCTACGACCCGCTCAGTCTGGTCGGGGCGATGCTGGACGGGTCGAGCTACGACTCCATCTCCCGAGGCGGCACGGCCGCGACGGCGTACCCCTTCCCGGTCAGCAACACCGAAGCCAACCAGAACGAGTACGACCGCAAGGTCGCCAAGCTCGCCTGGGTGGTCAAGCTGGCCACCGACCTGGGTTTCCCGGTGGTCGTCCAACGCCAACCCGACAAGTACGTCTACGCAGAGATCGGTGACCCGGACGCCCCGGAGATGGTCATGGCGTTGAGCCACCTCGACTCGCCGACGGCTTCCGTTTCGCCAGCCCAGCTGGCGCGCTGGCGGGACGCCGATGGCAACCTCGGCACTCCTGGTGCGTACCACTCGCCCTATGTCCAGGACGGCTGGGTCTACGGGGCGGGCATACAGGACGACAGCGGCCCGACGCTGGCGACGCTGCTCGCGGCCAAGGCGCTGCTCGAGGCGGGGTTGCCCCTCGACCGACGCATCCGCATCGTCATGGGAATCTACGAAGACGGCGGTCCCGGCACGCCCTCGACGGCGAACACCGCCACCTTCCAGTCCATCCCGTACAACTCGAACCCGAGCTTCTACGACAACTGGGCCTACAAGAACCTCAACCGCGAGGAGATCCCGATCGCGGCCTACACCTCCGACTCGCGGTTCCCGGTCATCGTCGGCAACTCCGGATCGGTGACCCCGCCGGTGTCGATGAGCTTGGCCGCGGACAGCACCAAGGCCTTCCGGCTGACGAATGCCACAGCCGGCGTCACCCTGCGCGAAGGCGACCCGACGCTCAAGGACATCGCCTACGGCAGCACCACGCAGATCGCCTCGCGGGCCATTTTCACCCTCGACGTGGCGGGGGCCGGCTCCGCCGAGCGCGACCGATTCGTAGCGGCGATCACCGCTGCCGCGACCACGAAGGGTTGGCTCCCGGCCGCTCCCCGCACCACGCCCAAGGTGCAGACCACGATCACCGGCGACTCGCTCACGCTGGAGATCAACACCGATGTGGCGATGGAGATGCCGACCCCGCAGTACGGCAAGAATGCCGTCGTGTGGGGAATGTTCCTCCTCTCCAAGGGACTCGGCGCATTGGGAACCACGGCCGCCGACATGCAATTGAAGAAAGCCGCCGACGGCATCGCCGACCTGTTCTTCCGCGACGGTGTCGAAGGCGAAGCCTATATCGGCAAGTACATGGGCATCCCGGCGAGCCTGTTGCGCAACCCGAGCAACGGCACGCCGAACCTGACCTTTGCCCTCATGGGAGGCATCAATTCGGAGACCCCGACGAGCTTTTACACGGACGGCTCCGGCATCCTCAGCATGCCGATGTATGTGCGCAGCATGCACGTCACCGCGGCTGACTCCAGCCAGGCAACGACGGCGGTCACGGCCGCCTTCCAGGCGAAGGGGTTCACCATCGGCAACCTCGGCTCGCCCGTCGGCGCCGGGTTGTACGTCACTCACGACAACCCGCTGACGGCTCTTCAGTTCGGGAGCTACCAAGCCTCGATCAACCGCAACCCGAAGGAGTTTGCGGATCCATATTCCCTCCGGGACGTGGTCTATCCGCAGGGCACGACCGGTGGCACCCTGGCCAGCAGCTTCCGCAACAAGATGACCGCCTTCGGCGCCGTCATCCCTGGTAACGAGCGCTGGTGGCACACGGCCAACGAGCGGATGAAGGTCGACTCGGCAGTGCAGATGACCAAGATCATGGCCGATGGCATGCTGGAGATGGCCCGGTACTCCGGGCCCGCCGGTGCCAAGTTCATGTGGGCAGACATCCCGGGGCTGAACGCCGACCGGGCGGACCTCGACCTGCTCGACGTCACGATCGGAACCTACAAGGACGCGTCGGCCGCGGTCGGCACGAGCCAGTTGGGCACCCAGGCCCTGCTCGGTGCCACCTCGTTCAACATCCCGATGTGGAACGGGCGCGGCAACTCGACCCCGACGGCGTCGGCTTTCGAACTGGGGCACGCCCCGGGAGGGGTCTACTTGCCCCTGACCGACACCGAGTACCTGAACACCAGTTACGTGGCGCCGATGCGTCTGGAGTTCAAGGTGGAGCGCCCCGACTACATCTCGGACGCGGCTTGGGCGAAGTTCGTGGCCGGCGGCTACGGCGACTTCCAGTTCAACATTCTCGTCGGCGACGCGGTTGTGCCGCTGGCCGTTCCTGCGGGGCAGAGTGCGGACAAGTACTTCTCCTCGCGCATCTCGGCCAACAACCCCGACGCCATCTACCTGTCGGTCAACCTCGCGATCACCGATGCCCCGTACACCGGGGTGCAGGCCATCCTCGCGGATTCCAAGACGGACCTGTACAAGGTCAATCCGACGTACTTGGCCTCAAACCCAGATCCGTTCCCCGGGCGCGGAGCCATCGAACAACGGGGCTTCTTCCTGTTCGGTGATGGGCAGAAGAACGCGGAGTTCTCTTCACCCGACGCGGTCTACGTGACAGTCGCCAACGCGGTCATCGATGCGAAGCCGTCGGCGGTGGTGAAGAAGCTGAAGGGCAACACGAACGAGTTGACCATCACGGTGAAGCAGACCCACATCGACGGCAGCGAGTCTCCTGTGACGGCCACGTTCACCATCGACAACAACGCTGCTGGCACTTACACCGTCGGCGATTACAAGGTGTTCGTCGATACCAAGGGCAACACCCAGGTGCGGTCGATCTCCATCGTGTGACGCGTGTGAACCGGAAGTTCCGCGCGCGCACGAGAGGGCATGCGCGGTGGCAGGATGCCTCGACTCGGGGTCAGCGGCCGCCGGGGTGCGAGGCACATTGACAACGGAGTGGAGCCATTGCCGTCGGTAGTGGCTCCACTCCGTTGTGCGCCATTGGGCGTGGCGGTTCCGGTGGGTTGCTAATGAGAGTTACCGGGTCGGTTACGGCGGACTTGGGTCCGGTAGCCGCTGGCGGGTGAGCGCTCCCCGTTGCAGGACGCATTGCCGCGCGGCGCGGGTAGTCGCGCCGTGACGGATCATCACGGGATGGACGAGAGCCATCGGAGCCTCAGTCGTGCTGCTGCCGTACGGGAGCGATCGACGCACTGGTGCCGGGGGTGGTCCGTAGCCCGTACGATACTGCAGTAGGAGTCGTGAAGGCTCGATGGGCGACTATGTCGATTCGCGCTTGTTCAGGTGGGGTATGAATGGCCAACGACCCGTCCGGCTCGCACGGTAGAGATCGGGCGCTCACGCTTGTCCGTGAGTTCGCGACCCGGCCGGAGGCGGAGGGCTTCCCAGCCACCCGCCGCGCGCCGATCATGATCTTCACCGGCCCCAAGGGCTGTGGAAAGAGTGCGCTGCTGAACGCCCTGGAGAGCGGCCTCCAGGGCAAGGTTCCCTACGCGCGCGTCGACTGCGGCACGTTGAAGAGCACCACCGCCTGGGAAGTGTTGTCGCTGCTCGCGTTCGGCCTTAACCGCAACGCCGCCGGCTACCGTTCGATCCCATTCCCCCGCTTCGTCACGGCCCAGGTGGCGATCGCTACGCAAATCGACTCCCCGGGCCCTAGCGCCCGCCTGATCGTGCGGACGGCGCTGGAGAACGCTCGGCGCATCGACCAGCTCCGCGCGTTCCTGTCTGCCCTGGCGCAGGATGTGACCGGTGCCATCGCGGGAGTGGACGGCGTCCCGGGGGCGGCCACGGCCGTCCAGTACGCGCCGAACCTCATCCTTGACGGCCTGGTGTCATGGCGGCGTGGCCGCCGCGTCGTGCTGGGTGAAGGGCTGGAGTGGTACGGCTCCGGCAACCAGGCCTACGACGAGTTGGTCCGGCTCAACCTGCTCACCCGGGATGACGCGAGCGAGGCCGAACGCAAGGAGGCCACCGAGCTGCTGTGGGCCGCTTTTCTGGCCGACCTGCGGGCCGCGTTCGACAAGGGGCGGGCCGACGCGTGGTCGCTGAACTGCGTGCTGCTGCTGGATGACATCGACAGCAAACCCGGTCGCCTGCTCTACCGGGCGCTCGCCGACGCCCGTCGTGGCGAAGCCGACCCGCTGACCGTGGTGGCCACCAGCGCGGGCGGCGTGGCACGGCACGTGGCGCCAGACGAGGAGATCCCATTCGCCGAGGAGGCGAGCTACGACGACTATCTCGAACGCCGGCAGGGTGCTTACGAGAGCGACTCCTACCCGGTGGCGCTGCGCGACCTGACCTTGGACGAGGTCAAGGACTTGGTGTCCGAGGTCGCCGGCCCCCGGCTCAACGCGCGCCGCGCGGTCGCGGCTGAGGTGTACCGCTTCACCCGGGGTCACCCCGCCGCCACTGCCGTGATCGTCAAGGCGATCGGCGACCATACCGGCGGCGCCGTCCCGTTGAAGCGGCTGCTGGAGTCCCGATGGCGAGGCCCGGTCGACAAGGCCCCGGTCACCGTCGAGGAGCGGCTACTGCGCGAGCTGCTCGGCTCGCGGCCGGACGCGGTCCTGGCCCGCCTGGAAGCCTGCTCCGCGGCCTGGGACGTCGAGCAGGCCGACGAGTTGGCGCGTAGCGGCCTGGTGACTCCGCCGCGTGATGGTGCCGGGCTCGTGCCCGCCGAACTGCAGGTGCACGACATCGGCACGGGCCGCGTAGTCATGTTGCCCGCCCTGCGCCACCTGCTGCTGCGCCGCCTCGCTGCCACTGAGGAACGATGGACGGCAGTGCACACCTGGTTGCGGGACAATGGCAGAGAATCCGACCGCTCCTACCACGCGCTGGCGCTGCGGGATGTCGACGCGGTGGTGCAGCGTCTGCAGGAGTTGCTGCCTGACGCGCGGGCCTGGTTTGCCGAACTCGACAGGGTTACCGCCGCGCCCAACGACCTCGACACCGACGAGGCTGACCCCGGGCGGGTGCTGGCGGTGGCCGGCCGTACCGGACCGGCGGATGAGCCGGGCCGGACGATTGCCCGGGTGGTGGCGGCGTTGTGGGCTGCGAGCGACCCGCTGTCCACCGCTGACCGCGCGGACCTCTACGCCAGCGCCGCGTGGGACCTGAAGACGCTGGCGCAGCAGCCGGGCGTCGCGCGCAACGACTTCCTGAAAGCGGCGGCGCTGATCGAGGCCAGGGCCGAGGCCGGCGACAGCGCCGTGCCGAGCCATTCCGGCCGGCAGCAGGCGTTGACGCGACAGCGCGAGCAGGTCGACTTCACTCCTCCGACGCCGAGGCGCGTGCGGCGCAGGGCACGCATCCGGCGGGCGGCGATCATCGCGGCGGTGGCGCTGGTGCTGGTCTCCGCAGGTGCCGTCGGGGTGTCCAGGTTGACCCGCTGCGGCGAAGGCGTCCACAAGCGGGACGGCGAGTGTGTCGGGGTCACCGACGGCTCCTACGTGTTCGACGGCCAGCTCGCCGCCGTGCAGCAGCGGATCTTGGAGGAGAACCGGCGCGTGCAGCAGCAGCCGCACGTCACCGTCGCCCTCCTCACGCCACTGCTGCCCACCGACGTGGGCAGTGTGACGTGGCAACGGGTCCGCGCCCAGCTCGAGGGCGCTCACGTCGCCCAGCTGGCAGCGAACGAGGACAAGCGCGAACCGAAGGTCCGACTGCTGCTGGCCAATCCCGGCAGCGGACAGCAGGAGTGGCGACGGGTGGTCGACCAGCTGATCGAGCTGGCCGACGACGAACGGCTGGTCGGCGTGATCGGGGTCGGCCAGAGCACCACCAACGCCCAGGAGACAGCACGCGCGCTGTCAGCGGCCGGCATCCCGATGGTGGCCTCGGTGGTGACCGCCACCGACTTCCATGTCGAACCGCCCGCCGAGCCAGGCGGGCCCACCCGCTACATCAACGGGTTCACCCGGGTCAGCTCCACCACCGGCAACCAGCTCGCCGTGCTCTCGGACTACCTGGCCGGACAGGGTGTCCGAAAGGCCATGCTCGTCTACGACGTCAACGAGACCGACCTCTACACCGCCGGGCTCTACAAGGAGTTCAAGGCAGCCGCAGCGGGCCGCAACCTGTCGATCAGTGTGGAGAGCCGGTTCGACACCGAGGCGTCGCTGGACACCCAGTTCCGCGAGATCATGCGAGACCTCTGCGGCGACGGCGCCCCAGACACGGTGCTCTACGCGGGCCGCGCGGTACTCCTGGACGATCTGATCAACAACCTGCGGCAGCGCGGTTGCGCACGGGACCGACGCATCAGGCTCGTCACCGGTTCAGACGCGTCGATGCTGCGCACCAGGCCGGACCTGCTCCCCCGGGCCGAACAGCCGAACCTGTCCATCGTCTACACCCCGCACGTCGATCCGGACGCCGCGCGGGAAATGGGAATCACCGAGTTCGACCGGCTCACCGCCGAGTTCGAGCGGCTCGGATTCGACACCACCGACCTTGCCGACGGCTGGAGCGTGATGATGCACGACGCGATGCTGGCGCTGTCGGAGGCGATCAGCCGCACCGCCAACGGGTTGAAACCTGGGGAGTTGCCCACGCGCCAAGCCGTACGCTCTGAGTTGGGGCGATCTGACCGCGAGCGCAACAAGGTGCGCGGCGCTGGTGGTACCTTCACGCTCGACGCCGCCACCGGCAACGCAGTCGGACGTCGGCTGCCCATCATCGAGGTCGGGCCAACCGGGGAGTTCCAGGTGAAGGCGATCCTGGCCACGCGCTGAGTCTCGGCATCGCTGACGCCGACGCCGTCGAAGCGTTCAAGGCTGCGCTCAGCGAACCGATGGACAACCGTGAGGACACCCCCATATTCGCGTATCCCTAGGACTCAATTGCCGACGCATGTCCCGACCTGCAACCGCTACAACGTGCGTACCCCGAGGCGCAGAGAGCGGCAGCCATCCGCGATCTTCATCTAATCCCAGGCCGGGCCGTGTGCCGTTGCGTGTGTTGTCCAGCCTTTGTGATCATGAGGATCGCCCACCCCGTCGACGTGCTTGCCTGGCCCGCCGGTTGTGGAACCAGAGCGCCAGCCCTTCGCGATTGCGGTACGCCGCGATACCGGCCACCAGGACGGTGATGAGGACCGCCCAATACCAGAATCGGGGACCCACCCCGTGCGGCGGGCTTGCGCCGCGGGTGCGGCCGCTGTGGATCACGTCGTTGGAAACGTCGATCGAGACGACGTCTTGTGGAGCGGTGAGCAGGGTGGTGGGAACCTCTGCGCCTCGGCCGAGGGCCAGCACCCGGACGGTGCCGACGTTGCCGTACGCCAGTCGCTCGCCCATGTTCAGGGGTACGTCGAACGTGGCCGGCGCGTTGGGTGCAGGCTGGTAGGCGACGACCCACGCGGACCCGTCCGCCGCCCAGCCCAGCAGCTGGATGGCGGTCACCCCGGAGACGGCCGGGGTGTCCATCGCGCCGAGGTCCCGGCCGGTGGCCGGGTCGATCTGTCGCAGGCTCCACCTGTCGCCGTCCAGCCGGGTAACCGTCAACGCCTGGCCGTCTGTGCTCCAGGCGCCCTTGCCAGCCAACTCCGTCTCGGGCGCGAGGGTGAACGAGGAGAGCCGCCGGCCGTCCAGGTCGGTGACGGTGACGGTCCGTCCGGTCTGGAAGGCGAGCCGGGCACCGTCCGGGGCGAATGCCGGCGAGGCGAAGCCCTCGGGCTCGTCGGCCAGCCGGGTCCGGCGATTGCCGTCCAGCCAGACGATGCTCAGCATGCCCCGGTAGGCGCTGCGCTCCGGGTTGGTCGGCACAGTGTCCCCGACGAGCAGCGCTCGGCCGTCCGGCGACCAGCCGGCCGGTCCGGTCAGGACCGTGCCCGGGACGCCGCTGGACACGGTACGGCTGCGCCCGGTGACCAGGTCGACGATCTCCACCCGGGGCGCGAGGCCGACCGAGCGGAAGGCGATCCGACGGCCGTCGGGAGACAGCACTGTGTCCCCGCCGGCTAGCGCCTCCCTTTCGCCCTTGATGATTCGGTAACGATCGGCGTCCGCGCCGACGACCGCGATGATGCTGCCCTCGTCGCCGTACATCAACCCGGGAGCCTGACCTGTGAAGATCACCGAGGCGGGGCCGAGTCGCGGCCGATCGGTGGCGTGCAGACTGCCGAAGGGCGGCACGCTGACCCGGTCGGGCAGCGCGGCGTCCACGCCGGCCGCCGGGCCGACCGCGGGGGTACGGGCCAGCGGCAGCACCGCCCCGGCCAGCGCGACCAGCACCAGCACCGCCCCGGCCGCGAGCACGGTACGGCGGCGGTGGCGGCGGGCCGTGGCGAGCGCCTGCTCGTAGACCGGGTACGCGGGGATGTCGGCCGCGGCGGTGTGCAGCACCTCGCGAAGTCGGGCGGTCATCGTGGGCTCCTTTCCGCCGTCCGGTCGACCAGGTCGGGGGCGATGGCGCGTAGCCGGCGGACCGCGTCGTGGCTGTGCCGCTTGACCGGGCCGACCGAGCAGCCGAGCACCTCGGCGACCTGCGACTCCGTCAGGTCTTCGTAGAACCGCAGCACGACCACGGCACGCTGGCGCGGAGTGAGCTGACGCAGCGCAGCCGCGAGGCTCAGCCGCAGCGCCGTAGCGTCTGAGTGGTCGTCACCGGCCCGGTCGGTGGGCTGCGACTCCAGCCGCTCGGCCAGCCGTCGGCGCCGCCACCAGGAGACCTGCTGGTGGTACATGACCCGCCGCACGTACGCTTCGGGGTCGCCGCCGTGGATCCTCCGCCAATGCCGGTACGTTCGGGCCAGGGCGGTCTGCAACAAATCCTCGGCAAGCTGATGATCACCGGTGAGCAGGTAGGCCATCCGGGACAGCGCCGGCGACCGGTGCACCACGAACTGATGGAACGTCTCGGTCATGCCCACCCCCTCGCACGTTAGAACGCCTCCCGTCGCCGCGATGGTTGAGGCCGGGGGCGGCGGGAAAGCGAGCACCGCCCCTGTCCGCCGGTCAAGCCATGTGACCAGCCCCGTTTCCTGCCGAATTGTTCTCTTCGATTCGTCACGGCGGCCCGCAAGCGGGCCGCGCCGGCCGCGCTCGGCCTGCTGGCGGCGCGAGCGCCGGCGGGAAGACCGACGGAGCTTGAAGCAGCGCCGGGATGGCGGACTCCTGTGACGATACGACGTTCTTGCAGGGGTGTACGTGGGAGATCCGGGGCACCTATGGCAGCGGAGTGGCCTGCATCAGTTCCAGCTTGTGCGGTGCCAGGTCACAGGGCATCGGAGCCGTTTCGGTGTCGAGGTAGTGGTGGTGTCGCCCGTCTCGGGTATCCCAGCTTTCATTGACTTCGTACTGCTTGCCGAGGCGGGATCGGAGGTGACGCCACGCGACTTTCCGGAGATCGGAAGCCTTATCGATGCAGTGACCATCGATTTCATGCCGTGGGGGGAGTTGCGGTTGTCCGCTCGACCGTCGTCGGTCACGAGACAGCGCGAAGCGGATAGCCAATAAACTCTTTCGACGTCACGCCAGGCAACGAGGATCTACGTTCGCGTAGCAGCCTGAGGTGAGTGACTGTCTGGGTGACGACGCGCACGAGCCGTGGCGGACGTCCACGGACTCTGGCGGAAGGTTGCCGCGGGTAAAAACTCTTGGCGAGGCAGGTCGGCGAGTCGTGTTGGCTGCCTGGGGGTCATCCCTGAAGGAGCGGGGCCGGTCAAGTATCGAAACGTCGGGTGTTTTAGCCGTTTTCTGATGGTTTCCTGGGCGGGTGTGGGCAC
>NZ_JBIAHQ010000055.1:0-12240 GCF_042870725.1 Micromonospora sp. NPDC006431 | reverse complement strand
GCCGGAGTGGACTGCTCCGACCACGAGGTGAACATCAAGATCCTGCTCAACACGGCGGTCGCCGACGGCGAGCTGGACCGGCCCGCGCGCGACGACCGACCGCCCAGCAGCGGCTGCTGCGGTGGTGGGTGCAGGGGCGTGACGTGCTCTGCGTCTGGCGTCACGGCAAGACGACGCCCAGCGCGGAAGAGATGGTCGGCTTGGTCCCGTTGTCACCGCCATGACACGACCTTCCCCCCGACCCAGCGGTGAACAGCTTGTCCGTCCGCTTGTTCCTGCTGCCCTGCCTGCCCGTCCACGTCCCCGCCCGGTACCGATGCCGGCACTACCCGCCCGAGTTCAACTACCGGCGGCTGTCAATGCCGAGGAGCTTTTACTGGGGATGGCTCTCCCATCCCGCTGCGGCCGAGTTGCCGCGCAGCACATCCTGCAGGGGCTGGGCTGGCAGCCGGGCCACCGCCTCGACATCCACCCGCACCAAGAGGCGCTCGTCATCGCCCCGGTCAAGGATGGTCGGCACAGGGTGGGCAGCCGCGGCCAGCTGCCCCTACCGGCTTCCGCCCGACGTATGTGCCGGATGGGGCATGGCCAGCCGGTGCTGCTCGCCGCACTCGTCGCCCATGACCTGGTTGTTGTGCACCCGATCGGCGCCGTCGCTCGCCTGCTCGCCGACCTGCACATCGAGGTGGCAGGAGGCGACCATGCCTGCTGACCCTGCCGCTGTTGCCGTGGCCCGGCAGGTCCTGGACCGCATTGGCGTCACCTTGGCCGATCTAGAGTCCGACGCCGGCGTGGTGGTGTCACTGCCGACGGTTGCCGAGTATCTGCCGCGCGTTATCGCGGCGGCGGGTCCGGGTGCGAGGCGTACGTACGGCACGTACTGGGAGCGCATGGCCGCCGCCTGGGGCGACCGACCGCTGGACGCGGTTGCGGCCAGCGACGTCGAGGCGATGAAACAAGAAATGATCGCCACGGCCCGGCCGCGCCGTAACAGCCGCAACGGTCGGCACGCCGGCGAGCACGTCATCGCTGCCGCCCGCGCCTTCTACTCCCGGGCTGTCGCTGACGATCTGATCGGCGCGTCGGCCAGTCCCGCCCATCGTGTCGCCAAGCCCCGCCGCCTCCCGAGCACACGTCGCGCCTTGACGTCGTGCGAACTGGAGGAGATCAACGCGGTGGTGCGGACCAGCGGCAACGACGTCATCCTCGACGCCCTGCTGCTGCGCCTGCACACCGAAAGCGCCCGCCGGCGCGGTGGCGCTCTCGCACTACGGCTCATCGACCTGGACCGCACCAACGGGCTCGTGCGCCTGACCGAGAAAGGCACCGTGCGGTGGCAGCCGATCAGCCTCGACCTCGCCGAACATCTCTACGAGCACGCCCACGCCCGCGGCGCCCTGATGTCCACCGACCGCTTGTTGCGCTACCGCAACGGCCAGCCGATCAGCAGCCGCCGCTACGACCACCTGTGGAAACGGATCGGGGAGCACCTGCCCTGGGCCGCCGCCCAGGGCATGTCCACCCACTGGTTACGCCACACCACCCTCACCTGGGTGGAACGCCACTTCGGCTATGGGGTAGCCCGCGCCTACGCTGGCCACACCGACAGTCCAGGATCGTCCACCACCACCTACATCAAGGCCGACCTGCACGCTGTCGCTGACGCACTGTCGGCGATGACCGGCCAACCACACCCGCTCGGCACGATGTTACGAACCGCGGACGTCTGGCCGACAACCAGTCGCCATTGACCGGCCTTCTTCGATCGAGAACCCGCTTGCTCCCTCCTACGGGGCCTGCCTGGGGGGCGAGGGAGTTCGTGTGAACTCGATGAGAAGAGCGGAGTGACGGGAGCCTGCCACGCTCCGTTCTGTGGGAGCCCCGGGGGTGAGACTCCCGGGGCCACCCGACCAAGTTCCGGCACGGGGAGAAGTTGGAGTCCGAAGGTAGCGCAACGGGCAGGCGTCAAGCCTGAGTTTGGTAGTCACCCTGTGGCGAAGCCCTTGAGCTTTCCGACGGGAAGCTTGAAGCTATTCGTGTTCTGGCAGTCCGACCTCCTGGTCGCCTTTCACATCATGTAGTCGAGCATCACCTGATGAACTGCGGCTTGTCGTGCGGGCCGATCTCTGGCTGCTGTGGTTGAGCCTGCGCTTTACTGTCGCGCGCTGTTTCCTCAACTCGTAGAAGGTTGTCGATGATCACAGCGATGCCGTCTTGGGCGGCCGGTGAGAGCTTGGTGATGGATCGTGCCATCACGCGGACGCGTCGGCTGTGTTCTTCGGGTTCTTCTTGGTCGCCGAGGAGGTAGCCGGCGGGCACGTCGAAGAACTGGGCGAGCGCGCGGAGCGTGGATGCTTTGGGGTTGATTCGGGGTGCGCGCAGCAGGTTGCGGATGCCCTCGGCGGTGATGCGGTGGCCGGCCTTGGTGAGTTCCCGGGCAACCTCGGCCTCTGTGTAAGGTGGCCGGCCCTCGGTGCTGGCCTCGAAGAGGGTTCGGAGCCTCGTTTGGATCAGGTGTGAGGCTGCGGCCTCGGCCTGGTCGGCTGGTGTGTCTTTCATGGAGTCCCCCAACTCCAACCACAGTTGGCCACAACAAAAACTGCGGTTGACGCTCTTCTGTGACCTGTGCTTAGCTCTCGGTATCGCTCGCAACTGCGGTTCGCTTGAACCCGAACTGGAGTTGCCTGGAGCGTAGCGGATCGGGTCGCCGTACGCGAGATGGCATCCCGGCACGCGGGCGGCGGCGTAGGAGGGGACACGTCGTCGCTGTTGGGCCTGCTTCGTCTGGTCAGCGTCCAGGTCGTGACAGTAACGGGGGACCGGCCGCGCCGGTATTGGCGTCGGTCAGTGCTGTACGGCAAGCCTTACGGGGAGGCGGACGTGCAAGGTCCATCGGACGAGCAGCCCGAACAGCTCGCCGCCCGCGCGCCTTCGGGCGGGGGTGGCGGTGGGCAGGGGGAGCCGGCGGGCAGGGAGAGGGCCCTCCCGCCGGCTCCCACCCCCGAACAGATCGCGGCACGGGCCTTGGCCTCGGTGCCTTCCGGGCCGCGCCTTGTCGGTGAGGCGGCGGTGCGGGAGATTCCGCGAGAGTTCGGCGCCGGCAGGCGGGTGGAGACGCTGTGGTGTCGGGCGACGTCGCCCGGCATCCGGAGGCGGCAAAGAGGCAGTACACCGCACCAACGCCGGCGTCCAGTGTTGACGCCGCACGTGTGGCCATGAAACACGATCTGATCAAGCTGACGAGGGGTCTGCCCCAGGAGTGGGCGGCGTTCCTTACCGATTGGGATCGGACGCTGCGGTCGGGAAACTACCCACCGACCACGCGCTACAACTACCTGCTGGCCGCTGCTCAGCTGAGCCGATACCTCGCCGGCGACCACCAACGGGAGTCGGGGGAGGCGGCACTCACTCCGACCGCTGTGACACGGCGGCACGTCGAGGCGTTTCAGGAATGGATGATCGAGACCCGATCGCCGGCCACGGCCCTGAACAAGCACAAGGCTCTGCAGCAGTTCTTCAAGTGGCTCACGGTCGACGAGGAGGAGATCGACCAGTCGCCCATGCTGCGGGTACGGCAGCCCAAAACGCCAAAGCGACTCGTACCAATCATTCGGGACGAGGACACCAAGAAACTGCTGGATACGTGCGAGGGTAAAGACTTCGTCCACGTCCGTGACACAGCGATCATCCGCTTGCTGTCCAACACCGGAGCTAGGCTGTCCGAGGCGGCCAACCTGCAACTCGACGACGTCGACCTATCGCTGGACACGGTGCGCTACTACGGCAAGGGCGCCAAGGACCGTCGGGTCCGACTCGGACCCAAAACCGCCCGGGCGGTCAGCCGCTACCTGCGCGCCCGCAGCCGCCACAAAGGCTCCGGGCTACCCCACCTGTGGCTAGCGGTACGCGGTGCACAACCGCTGACCGGCAACGGCATCAAACTGATGCTCAAGCGGCGCGGTCTGCGCGCCGGGGTCGATGGCGTGCACGCGCACCGCTGGCGGCACACCTACGCACACGAGTGGAAGCTGGCCGGGGGAGACACCGGCGATTTGATGCTGGTGCTCGGCTGGACATCCGACGACATGCCGCGACACTACGGCGCCAGCGCTGCCGCCGAGCGGGCCCAGGAAGTGCAAGCCCGAATGGGGATCGGTGAACGTGTCTGACCGCGAGAAGGAGCTGCATACAGGGAGGAGTGAGGGAGAGGCGGGCATGACCCCGGAGCAGCGTCGCCGCCGTGCGCGCATCGCCGCACATGCCTCTTGGGCCAACACCACTGACCGTACGGCCCGCACGTCCTCCGGCACCAAGGCGTTTCTCGGCCGGTTTGAGCGCGAGGTCGACCCCGACGGCGCGCTGCCCGAGGACGTCCGAGCCGCCATGGCCAAACACGCGAGAACCGCGTACATGCTGCAACTGGCCGAGCGCTCGGCAGCGGCACGCCGACGCCGAGCCAAATCGCAGGACCCTTGATTGAGTGACAAACTTCGGACAAATAGCGCATCTTCCGCTGGCTGTGCTACCCCAAAACCCGATAGATGGTTGGCGAGCGACGCGATGATTCCGTGGTCTCGCAAGCGCATGAACGGAGCCTGCCGATCCCCCCGGCTCGACGCAGCCGCAGTTCCCGGCTGTTGCCCGACAGGGCCACCTGGCCGCATCCTCGATGAACCAAATTCCCCGCGCAACGCGATAGTTCTTGTGTGCGGCGAAGAAGAAGTCAGGAATCGGAGCGGCCGGTCGACGAGCTGAGCAGTGACGCCGAGTTGTTGCGTGCCATCGCAGTCGAGCGGACCGAGGCTCTCCGATTGCTGCACCACCGGCACGCGCCCTGGCTGCGCGCCCGGCTCCGCCGGCGCTGCGCGGACCCCGATTTGGTCGATGCCGCGCTCCAGGACACGTTCGTCGCCATCTGGACCGACGCCCATAGGTACGAGGCGACCGGTGCCGACGCGGCCGGATGGATATGGACCATCGCTGCCAGGCGGCTCGTGTCCGCGCTGCGCGGTCCCGCGCACCGCTGGCTCAGTGGCGCCAACACCGAGTTGCCTGACGTTGCCACGGCGCCGTCAGCCGAGGAGTTGGTGCTGCTGGGCATCGAGCACGGCGACCTGGGCGGAGCGCTCGATCGGCTCCCACCGGAGCTGCGGGCGCTCATCCAGGCCACGGCTATCGACGGCTTGACCGTGCGGGAGGCGGCCAAGCTGCTCGGCATCGCAGAGGGCACGGCAAAGACCCGGCTGATGCGCGCCCGGGCCCGGTTGAGGGAGTTGCTGACATGACCGGCTGGCACATCGACGCGACGTTGCTCGCGGACTACGACCGGGGAGCGCTCGATCCGAGCCGAGTCATGGCCGTCGACGCCCATCTGCTGGCCTGCGCCTCCTGCCGTGGACGCGTCGAGGTCGACACGGTGTGGCTGACCGGCAACTGGGCGGCCGTGTTCGACGCGGTCCATGCGCCCAAGCAGCGCGCGCTACGGCGGCTCCTGGGCCGGCTCGGGCTGCCTGAGCATCGGATCCAGCTGCTCGCCGCGACACCGGCGCTGCGCTGGTCCTGGTTGAGCGCGACCGCGGCGGTGCTGGCCCTCGCGGTGGCTGCGGCGTATCTCGGCCAAACCGGAGCGCAAGTCAGCGACATGCTCTTCCTCGTCTTCGCGCCGATTCTGCCGGTGCTGGCAGTCGCCACCGCGTACGGGCCGCCGGCCGACCCGATGCACGAGATCACCGATACGACGCCGGCGGCAGGGCCACAGCTAGTGCTCTGGCGCGCCACCGCGGTCGTCGCCGTCGCGGTGGCCATGGGCATGGTGGCGGCGGTCCTGCTGCCTGGACAGGGTTGGTACGCCGTGGCCTGGCTGCTGCCCGCTCTGCTGCTCAGCATCGGGAGCCTGGCGCTGAGCACCATCGTTTCGCTCTCGACCGCCGCCAGCCTGCTGGGCGGTGCCTGGCTGATCGTCGTGGGCACCGCGGCCACGGTCCACCGTGAATCTTCTCTGCCGGTCATCTTCGGTGGCACCGCGCAACTCGGCTACCTGCTCGCCGCGGCGGTCGCCGTCGCGGTCCTGACTATGCGGCGAAGCCGCCTCGATCCGGGGGAGACTCGATGACCACCGTCAGCATCGGCGGGCTCGGCAAGCGTTACGGGGCCACGGTCGCGCTGGACGACCTGGATCTGGAACTCGGGACGGGGGTGACCGGCTTCCTCGGTCCGAACGGCGCCGGCAAGACCACCCTGCTGCGCTGTCTGGCCACCGCACTGGCGGCCGACCGGGGCCGGCTGCGGATTCTCGGTCTTGACCCGGCGGTCCCCGCGCAGCGGACCGAACTGCGCCGGCGGCTCGGCTACCTGCCGCAGAATCCGGGGCTCTATCCCCGGTTCACCGCCTACGACCTGCTCGACTACGTGGCGGTGCTCAAGGAGATAACCGACGGCCGGCAGCGCCGGGCCGAGGTACGCCGGGTGCTCGACGAGGTCGAGCTGACCGACCGAGCCAGGACCAAGGTACGCAAGCTCTCCGGCGGTATGCGGCAGCGTCTTGGTCTGGCCCAGGCCCTGCTCGGCGAGCACCAGCTACTGATCCTTGACGAGCCCACGGTCGGCCTCGACCCGGAGCAGCGGATGCTTTTCCGGGCGTTGATCTCCCGGCTCGGCGAGAGGCGCACCGTGCTGCTGTCCACCCACCAGACCGAGGACGTGGGCGCACTCTGCGAACGGGTCGTGGCGATGAACTCTGGGCGCGTGATCTTCAATGGCAGCCCGCGAGAGCTGGTCGCTGTCGCCGATGGCCGGGTGTGGCTGTCGACTACGGCTCCGTCCGGCTCCCAGGCGTACTGGCGCAACGCGGACGGGCTGTATCGGACGCTGGGCGACCCACCCGAGGGCGGTGAGCATGCTCAACCGTCCCTTGAGGACGGATATCTGCTCCTGCTCGGCACCTCGGCGCGGGTGGGGGCGGCCCGATGACGACCACACTCGCCCCGCCGCCGGTCCGGCATGCCGGCCGAGTGGCCATGGTCGCGCTGGCCCGCGCCGAGGCGCGCCTGGTGCTACGCAGTCCGCTCCTCTGGGGCGGTATGGTGCTCTCCCTGGCGCTGTGCACGGCATGGGGATGGACCACGATGCCGACCTGGGAGAGCTTCGCCCAGGACGCCGGGATGTCCTCGCTCGTGCTGGCGGGCGCGGTCCTGCTGGCCGGGCATCTGGCGGCGAGCCGGGATCGGCGCGTCGGGGCGGAGAGCCTCGACACGGTGCCGACGACCGCTACTCGGCGCGGCATCGGCCTGCTCGCGCTGGTGCCGGTGGCCGGTGCCGCCGGCGCCTCGGTCTGCCTCGCCGGACTGCTGCTCATGCTGCCCGCCTGGCCGGTCGGGCAGTTCGACCCCTGGGTGCTTCTGGTCACCGTGGTGGTTCCGGCAACCGGTGCGGCGCTCGGGATCGTGGTGGGCCGCTGGCTGCCCGCGGCGGCCGTCGGGCCGTTGACAATGATCGCGGTGGTGGTCGTCCTCGCCAGCCTGCCGGTGCTCAGCACCGGCGCCGACAGTTGGGTCTGGCACCTATTCCCGGTGCCGTCGGCGCCATGGGAGACCGGGGTGGAGCGCCCCACCGGGTGGCACATGGTGCACCTTCTGGCCGTTCTGACGGCGGTCATCGCGTCGCTGTGGTGGAAACACCGCCGCCTCATCGCGGTCAGCGTGATTCTCGCGGCGACCGTGACGTCAGGGATCGCGACCAACCAGCAGGTGCGGTCCACCCCGGCCGTAATCGACCTCGCGATGGAGCACGCGTTGACCGGGCCGGCGGTGCTGGCCTGCCAGGTGCACGGCGGTGTGCGGTACTGTGCCCTCCCGCACTACGCGGGCTGGATTCCGCTCTGGCGGGAGGCGGTCGAGCCGGTGGTGCGGAACCTCCCGGCCGCGGCGCAGCGACCGACGGTCCGTCAGCTCGGCAACGCGGACGACGGAACGCTCCTCACCCCCGGGGCCTCAGAGATCGTCACCTCGACACGGTGGGGGCGGCACGGGCGCTGGGCGGAGGACTCTCGCACGCGGATGACCGTCGCCTACGCCACCGCGGCCACCGGATTGGTCCGTCGCGGTCCCGAGACATTCGACTACGAGGCGTCACGTTGCTCCGGCGCCGGCCAACATCGCACAATCGTGGCGTTGTGGCTGCTGGCGCAGGCCCTGCCGGATGGTGCACAACGCCTCGCCGCCGGCGGGTTGACCCTGGGGCGGGTCCGCCACGACCCGGCCGACGCGCAGGCCGCGACGGCGCTGCTGACCCGGCCGCACGATGAGGTGGCCGCCTTCCTGGCAGCGCACTGGACACAGATCATGGACCCGGCCGGAACAGCTCTCACGCCGTTGGGAGTGACCACCAAGCCGCCGACGATCCCGACCATCGACGAGCCGGCATCCGGATCGTCGGACCAGCCCAGGATTTGCCGGTGAGCGGCCTCCGGCTGGGGATCCTGCTGGCCCGGCCGCTCGCCCGGGCGGTGCCCTGGTGGCCCTTGGCGGCCGCAGCCGCGCTCGCGGTGCTGAGCCAGCTACCTGCGCTGCTCGCCGAGCCGGCGCCAGGCCTCGCGCTGCCCGGCCTCCGAGTGGCCGCAGCCGCGCTGGGCGCGGCGGTCTGCTTCGCGCTGCCGGACCGGATGGCGTCGACGGTGATGGCGCCGTCCCCGCGATGGGTGCGGCAGTGGCTGCGGATGGCCCTGAACTTGATGCCGGCTGCCGCGGTCTGGGCGCTGCTCTACCTGGCGGTCGTGGCCGTCAGCGGCCGGCTCGTCGTCGGGCCCGCCGGCTACCTCACTCTGCAGGCGGCGGTGTGCGGGATGATCCCGCTGGCCGCAGCCGCCGTGGCGGCGCGATACCGCGACGATCTCGACGCGGCGTTGACCGGGCCGCTGGTACAGGGCATCGCGCTCGTCGGGACACTGTTCTTCACAGGTGCCAAGTCACCATGGCCGATCCCGTCGGAGACGGGATGGACGGCTGCCCAACTATGCTGGCCTCCAGCATTGGCGTTGAGCGCGGCCGTACTGCTGCTCGCCAACCGGGAAGTGCTCCGATCCTGAAACCGCAACGATCGCCGATCCAAGCGCCGGCGGATGTGGCGCCACGTGTCGGCGACGCTGGTAGCGGGCGGAGAGCAGCATGACTCCTTTACTCGGCCGGTTTATGCTTCAGGCGACCTGGGCAAACGTGCGTGAGCATGCCGCTGGGCCACCGGACTACTGGGGGTCAAGGGGTCGTCGGTTCAAATCCGGCCGTCCCGACGCAGCTCAGGGGCCATTCGGGATCTTCCGGATGGCCCCTTTCGATCTTGTACAGCAACGAAGTACAGCAACGGCTCATTGGCCGATTCTCCGAACCCCGTCCGCACTATCTGGGAGAGCCATGACAAGTCGGTTCACCGAGTTGGTCGTTGATTGCCGCGACCCGGAGATGCTCGCGGCCTTCTGGGGCGAGGTAATGGACTTCAAGGTGATCGACCGGAGCGAGGGCAAGGTCGAGATCGGCTCCTGGGTGCCGACCGTTGAAGATGTTCGGGCCCGCCAGATGCCGCCCACCCTGCTGTTCGTCCAGGTGCCCGAGGGCAAGGCCGTGAAGAACCGACTCCACCTCGACGTCAGCCCAATCGACGGCAGCACTGAGGACGAGGTGACCAGATTGCTCGGCCTCGGTGCCACCAAGACGGATGTGGGCCAAGGCTCAGACCGAAACTGGGTGGTCATGGCAGACCCCGAGGGCAACGAGTTCTGCGTCCTACGCACCCTGGCACCGCAGAACTAGACCGTGGGTGGTCACCCCCACCCCGTCAACACCGCAACCATCACGTTGCCGACAAGACCTCATTGGCCGAGGCTTTCGCCGAGCTTCCGCAGGGCTTCTCGGGTGGCCTTGGACGAGACCTGGCTGTAGATCTCCATCGTGATCGAGAAGTCCGCGTGTCTGAGGATCGCCATCGCGATCCGGGGATGCACGTCCAGGTCGACCAGGAGCGAACCGCAGGTGCGCCGGGCGTCGTGGACGGTGATCTTAGGAACGCCGGCGCGGGGCGATGCGGCTGTCGTAGGAGCGGTTGAAGTTCCGCGGCTCGACCGGAAGCCCGTAGCGAGTCGTGAAGACCATGCCGGTGTCGTGCCACGCCTCGCCGGCCTTCTCTCGGGCCACCTCCTGTTGGCGGTGGCGGCGCCGCAACGCGGTGACGCAGATGGCCGGCAGCCGTAGGGGAGCGTCGGACTCCTCGGTCTTGGTGGCTCGGTGCAGGAGCCGGCCGCGTACCCGCTGGAGCTGCTTGTCGATGACGAGGCTGATGTCGTGGCCATCTCGGCATTGTTCGCAGAATTCCTCGCCGTGTGGGTTACATACAGGGCTTGTCCCAGCCGTTCCACTCGATGTGGTCCCAGGTGAGGCCGAGGACTTCACCTTTGCGTAGGCCGAGCACGAGGACCAGGACGTAGGCGGCGTAAAGGTAATCGTCGCCGTCTCGGGACGACTCCAGGAAGGCACGGGCTTCCTCGCTGCTCCACGACTTGCCCTTGCGGGCGCGGATCGGCGGGAGCTTCACCAACGCCGCCACGTTCTTGACGACCAGCTCCTCCACCACGGCCTGAGAGAGCGCCGAGCGGAGAACAGGCGGATTCCCTTGACGGTGCGGGCGGAGGGAAGGTGGTGGCGCCATCCCGACAACCTTCGTCCGGGCAGAGCCGAGCAGGTGGGGCCTGCCCGGTCAAGGTCGTTCAGACAGTGGGGTGCTCCACCTTGACCGGGCAGGCCCCACCCACTCCACGGTGTGCGGACGAAGGCCGACGGGATGGCTAGTGTGCCGTGCATGACCCTGACGCAGTACTTCGTGGCCATGAGCATCGATGGGTACATCGCCGAACCCGCCGAACAGCTCGACTGGCTCTCCCAGTTCAGCGACCTGGAGGGTAAACGGCGGCGCTACGAGCGGTTCTTCGACGAGGTCGGTGCGATTGCGATGGGGGCGCGATCGTACGAATTTATCCATCGCCACAACGCTCCCTGGTTCTATGGCGACCGACCTACCTGGGTCTTCACGCATCGCAACCTGCCCCACCTCGATGGCGCTGACCTTCGCTTCACCGATTCAGACGTAATCGAGGTACACCCGCGGCTCGTCGAGGCGGCCAAGGGGAAGAACGTATGGATCCTCGGCGGTGCGGAGCTTGCGAGCCAATTCGTACGGGCCGACCTCGTCGACGAGCTTCACATCGGCGTCGCACCAGTCCTGGTTGGCTCCGGCACCCGACTGCTGCACGCGAAGGCATACACGCCATGGGCCTTGGCGGAGACCAACCAATACGGTTCGTTCCTTGCCTTGCGCTACGTCGCGCCCGGCCGTGGCCGCTGACCCGTTCCCGGTTCCCGTTCGCAAGATCATGCCGTAGTCAGGCCGTCGAACGAGAGCCAGCAGTGATCACGGTTGACCATCTGTACCAGGTGTAGCAGCAGGTAAGAGCAGTAGTCGTCCGGTTTGATCAACTACGCCCCTGCCTTAGATCAATACCGCTGGAAGTAGTCGACTGTCGGATCGTTGACGGACGGGCAACCTTCACGTTCAGCAGTCGTGTCGATACTCTTTGCGCCCATGGCGTCGCGTGGCAAGTCGAAGCTGTGGCAGTACTGGGGCTACGGGGTCCTGGCGGTGCTTCTCCTGTCTCTCGGGAGCGCCGCGTACGGTCCGGCCATCTACGTGGTGCTCCTCGGCCTTCTGCTCTTCTTCGTCCTCTTCCAAGCTCCGGTTTACTGCGGAGCGATCAACCGGAAGCGCGGCAGCGTGGTCGACTTCTGTCGCAACAACTCCACCGGCTTGGTCTTGGGCTGCCATCTCCGACAGCACAAGTGGCAGAAGTTGGGCCGCGACTGGTGGTCTCTCGGTTGGCGCCAGAAGTCCGAAGGGCTCTGGACCGGAGGCCAAGCGAAGCTCGCCACTCTCAGCTTCGTTGTCGGCACCGCGGTTAGTGTCATCGGCCTCTTCAAGTAGTCGACCAGCCCGACGTGAGCAGTACTGCAGCGAAGTACAGCAACCGAGGACACCTAGCGGAACCACGGGAAGCCAGTTCACACCGTCGACCAGCGTTGCGCGCCGAACAAGACCGCGTTGCCGATCTCTGGGGGTCATCCCTGAAGGAGCGGGGCCGGTCAAGTATCGAAACGTCGGGTGTTTTAGCCGTTTTCTGATGGTTTCCTGGGCGGGTGTGGGCAC
>NZ_JBIAHQ010000054.1:0-14469 GCF_042870725.1 Micromonospora sp. NPDC006431 | reverse complement strand
CACACACACATGATCATCAGGGCGGCTGCACCCGTTCACCCGCCCCGCCTTCGGTGTCCACCCTGGTCAGACAGCTAATGGCGGCTGCCGTACTAGCACGAGGTGCGGGCGGGCAGTTCTAAGAACGGTACCGACCTGGATCTCCGGTCGACGAAATGCCTCGGCGGAAAGTTTCGGCCACATGGAACCTAGGAACCATTGGGTGGTACCGGTGAAAACTATTCCGGTTCGGGCCCCTCGTCGAGAAGTGCTCTCACGAGCACCAACGAAATGAGCTCGTCGACGATTTTCCCTATCTTGCGGACGTTGGCGAAATTGTCGGCAAGCGGTGCCAAACGTGTCATGAGAAACCCTGCATCCAAATGCTTCTGTTCCTCGGATGAAAGTTCGATTAAGCGGGCCTTGACGACTCGGTCGATGACCTGAAGGATCTCACCCCGAGAGAGTGGTTGGAAAGCGATTAGCGAGTCGAATCGAGAATAGAGAGCATCGCCGAGCGCTTCGCGAATCTCTGACTCTGACCCATAGTTCGAGGTGCAGATGATTAGGGACGGGCCGACTTCGACACGATAATTTTTGTCTTCGAAGATGCCGCCGTCGAACAGCTGGTAGAAGGCACTGTGAAAAACCGGATTCGCCTTGTCGAACTCGTCGATCAGGATGACGCCGGATTCTCGGTCCAACAGGTCATGGGCGAACGATGATTCGGTGTGTGTTCCGCCAAACAGATACGAAGCATACTTATCATTGTGGAACATTGAGAACTGCTTGCGCAGGAGCGTACCGCCGAGGAGGTCGTTGACGAACTGTGCCGTCTCGGTCTTGCCAACGCCGGAAGGACCGTAGAACATCAGCACGACAGGCTTCGTTCGTCGCTCCGTGGTCAGCGGATATAACGCAGCAAGGAGTGCATCCTTCACGGCCGTCTGGCCGACCAGATGGTCGCCGAAGCCTTTGCGGAATCGGACGAGTGTATCCCGAGTTACCACAGGATATTTGTACCGCTTCACATCGGTGGCAGAGAAGATTCGTTCCATTTGCGCCTGCACATGAGCCGGCGGATTGTGCAGATGGAGGTGCTCTGGCTCAATGGAGCGAATGAGTCCTGCGAAGTTGGTGATCGAATGCTCGTTTAAACTAGCGTAGTCGCCTGACTCCGCGACCACGTGCTCGGGTCGCTCTCGCTCCTCAGGTTCGCTCTCCTGTTGGCCGGGGACGACGACCCTGAGTTGACGGTTGACCTCATCGCGCGCATACACGATTTCCATGAGGCTGTCGCAGGACAAACCTTCGACCTGCTCGTCAAACCACGACAGCGGGCCGTAGTAGACCGTGACCTTCGTGTCACTCGGCATGCTCAACGCCCGCTAGGAGCACATCGTAGACATCGAGGAGCGTCTTAGCCGCGCCTGCGTTGGGGCCATCGAGGAGTTCCAGTGCGGTCACCGGTTGTGCAACGTTGTTTGACATCTCGGAGTCCATGCCGAGCCCATCTTCAGTGGTCTGCCCGACGAGGATGCCATGAAAGACAAGCCGCATTCGCCCAAGATCGGTGAGACCGTAGTTGTTCCGGAAAGCCCTGATATTGAACCGCAGCACGCACTTCGAACCGTTCGTCGTGTCCGCGCCGAGCAGTTCGTAGTATCCCTTCGCGCCTTCAAGTGCTTCGTCCAGCCGAGCTAGGTCGACACCCATTTCGTCGGTCTTGGCAATGACCATGTACGGCGTGTACATCTTCATATACGCCATCGAACCCTGGCGTGCAGTCACGCGAAGGTCACTCAGCCTCACGATTCGATCGTCGCCTTCGACCTGCGCAAGATAGTCAGTGAGAATTGTGTTTGACAAGGTCTTGCTAAGGATGCTCTTCCCGGCACGGGAGCCAGCGAACCCGGCCCCGGTCTCTCCGGCAACACCCAGGAACGGCAACCAGCTGAGCTTCGCCGACACTTTCGCGTCGACCTCCGCGTGGACCTTCTTCGTCCGTTCCCTGATCTGCTCACTGGTCGATACGGCCTTCCCGCCAGCCGCGATATCTAGGTAATCCGAGGCGGATTCCTCGTCGAAATAGACGACCTTGATCATTGGCCGCCGAGTGTCCCCCCTGCTAGCTGCCATCAGTTCGCGCCTCCACCGGCCGCCATCCGTAGACCGCCCCTTCATCCGCGCACGGCGGTCAGCCATCGCGACGCGTGCAGCTTCTGAATGATACTCCTGTGAGTCCTCAAACAGCATGCGCCGACGCGCCTGCATTGAGGTCAGCAGCGTCAGAAGCCGCCAGAGACCAGCTGAAGCGAAGAAGTCGCGATCCAGCCTCCAGAAGGGAGCGCTTCAGGGCGTGGTCTCCGAACCGCGCACAGGCGTCGAACGACTACGACCTCGTCGTTGCGGCGTCCTGGGCCTGGTGGGCATCGACGAAACCGCACTCCCGTGCTGACGATGGACACGCCACGCGTCGCAACCCCCTACACCCTCGGTTTTCCCGCAGCGCCGTCGGACCGCCTTCCGCCGTTGCCGTCCCTGGAGCATATGGATGTGAGGGCTGTCCGTCCGCGCCGATACCCTGCGAGGTGTGGCCATCGTAAACTTGGATCGACAACAGGGGTTCGCGCTCATCGCCGAGATGACCTCGACCAGGAACCTGCTCGCGTACGGCATCCGAGTCCTCCGCACAGGTGCCTTCATCGATACCACTCGCGATCCCATCCTGACGATGTTGTCTATCGGAGTCGAGAAGCTTTACAAGCTCACACTCGGCCTAGCCGCCCTAGACCAGGACCACAAGTGGCCGAGCGCCGAGGAGATGAAGGCGTGGGGCCACAAACTCGTCCTGATGCACGAGGCCGTCCTGACGGAGCTATGTAGCCGTACCGCCGACAAGAGCCTGTACGTTCGCGAGCTTGTCGCTGAGGTCGAGGCCGACCCTGTTGTGCCGCCGCTTGTCGAAGCCCTCGACATGTACGGGCGGATGGGCCGCTTCTACTATCTTGATCAACTCGGGGATTCTCCCCAACCCTGGGTGAGTCCCAATGATGCGTGGCAGAAGGTCGAGAGCGCCGCGCTCGCCGACCCGGCGGTCGCCGCAGTCCATCGCGCCGCCACAGCCGACATCGGCAACAACGAAGTGTGGGATCGCTTCATCCGCGCGCTCAAAGAGCGGATCGCGACTGCCATCGAGCGAGTCTGGATCATGGTCGCTGTCTCCGGACGGAACCACGCGCTTGGCGAGACCGGTAGCACGTTCGGGTTCGAGGTCCACCCGGACGCGGTCGGGCGTCAATGATCTCCTGCGACTCGGCGGAGAAGCTGATCATAGCCTCTCGACCGAGCGGTTGAGATTCTTGCGTTCTTGTGGCCGTCCGGTCCGCTCCTCGCATGGGCTCGACTTCACGACGAAGGCGAGCGGGACACGTACCTCATCGGCTTCGGGCAGGCTCGCGTACTCCGCCACGTCCTGATGCGGCTGCTGGACCTCCCCACCATGCGCAGAATCATCCGGAGGCCAATGATGCCGAGAGCGCCGCGATGATCGTTACGGATCAACCCGGCGCTCTCCGAGTGAACATGTCGGCCAGTCGCGTCAGACCGCGCGTCTACGCACCGCCGAAACCGCTAGGGCAGGCCCCTGAGCTGCCGAAATGCGGTTCGGGTTCTGCCACATTGAGTCCACGATTGAACGTGATCATGCCGCCGACCTGCGCGTTTGCGGTTCGCATGGTAATCGTAGCGGTCGAATTGTATAGAGGCAAGGCTATATTGCCTGGTATCGGCAGCGGCGACGCAACTGTCCTGACCCGCGGCCGCCGAGCGTCGCGTCGTGTGTTGAACTGGGAGGGTGGATGCCCTTCGCATCGAGTTCTTGGAGGAAGCCGATCGCCCGGCGATGTGTCGGATGCTCGAGGACTCCGGCGATGTAGCGCTCGACGTGCTGTTGCGCCACAGGCGTCCGAGCAGCCTCTACACGACGTTCGTGGCAGTGCGTGGTGACGCGATCGAGGGGATGCTGACCGGATCGTTTGATTCCAACGTCGCTGAGAGCGGGGCGTTCGAGTCGTACGAGTTGCCAATCGCACCGCACGCCTTCCTTGATCGGATTCACGTGCACTCGGCGGTGCGGCACGCGGGTGTCGGCGGTGCCTTGATCTCGGCGTACGCAGCAGAAGCGGCCGAGCGTGGCTGCACCTTCGTCGCGGGCACGATTGACGTCTCATCGGATCCGACGGCGAGGATCATGTTCTTCAAGCAGTGCGGCTTCCGTGTCGTCGGTCAGGAGAACTTCGGTGCTCGGCCGGCCGTTCTTCTCGGTGGGACGCCTGGACGCAGGCGTCCTGTCTAGGACCGCCTAGTCCTGAGCCAGGCGACTCCGACGGCGGCCTCCGCGGTGACGGCGGCGACGATCTGCCGCACGATGTCCTGGCCGCCGCTGTTGGTGCGGCTGCCGATGAGGTGGCAGCAGTACGACGGCGCCGATGACGGTGACTGCGATAGCAGGGCGGGGAGTCGTTTGAGCCGGTGGGCCTGCTCGACGGCGACGTGCGAGACCCCCGGCTCGGTGGGCATGCGCAGTGCTGCAGGCACCCAACCGATGCTGCCTTCGTCGGTGTCAGGCCGACTCGATCTGTCGGCGCTCACGGAATTCCCCAGCTGTAGCGGTCTGACGCTCACGTAATTCGGTTCTGGCGATGATCTTGTGGTCCGCCTGAGCCCGGGCGGCGTCCTATGAGGACTGCGTGCTAACCGTGCCCGGTGCGATCTTCAACAGTTCCTGCCGCATCTGCGTGGTGTCGTGGTGGACGGGGTGCACGGGGCCGAGGACGGTGGGGTGGTGATCGAGGCGAGGTCTGCGCAGGCGTGGGCCGACTGCCCAGGTTGCGGGAGCACTTCGGCTCGGGTGCACGGCCGTTACCGGCGGCGCTTGGCCGACACCGCGTTGGCCGGCCGGCCGGTGGTGATCCGCCTGCGGATTCGCCGGTTCGTCTGCGCCGAGTCCGGATGCGGGCGGGTCACGTTCGTCGAGCAGATCCCGGGCCTGACCACGCCGCACGCCCGGCACACCCCTCCGCTTCGGGCCGCGCTGACGGCGATCGCGGTGGCTCTCGCCGGCCGGGCCGGTGCTCGCCTGGCCCGGGCGTTGGGCATGCCGGTCGGGCGAGACACCCTGCTCAACCTGCTGCGCGGCACGCCAACCCCGCCCGTCGCTGAGATCATCGCGCTTGGCGTTGACGACTTCGCGCTGCCCAGAGGCTATGTCTACGGCACGGTGCTGCTGGACATGCACACCCGCCGGCCGGTCGATGTGCTGCCCGGCCGAGACGGCGAGCCCTTAGCGCAGTGGCTGCGCGAGCATCCCGGCGTGGAGATCATCTGCCGGGACCGGGCCGGCGCGTACGCCGAAGGCGCCCGTACCGGTGCACCCGAGGCGAGGCAGGTAGCCGACAGGTGGCATATCTGGCACAACGTGGGCGAGGCGGTCGACAAGACCGTGCGCTCCCACCACGCCTGCGTGCGGGCCGGGCTGACCGCCGCAGCGCAGGCCGCCGCCCCTGCGACACAGCAATCGGCCGCCGAGGAGCAGCCAGAGGACGTCCGCAGTGGGCCGCCAGCAGACGGCGACTTCACGCCCGAGGGGATGCGCGACGTCTGTGGCCGCGAACGGTCCCTGGTCCTGCGCACCCGGGAACGCTTCGCCGCTGTGCAGCAGCTGCTGGCCGAGGGCGCCTCGCTGTCGGCGATCAGCCGCCAACTCGACCTGGACCGCTCGACCGTGCGCCGCTTCGCCCACGCCACCAGCATCGACGAACTGCTGGTCAAAGCCGTCAACCGCACCAGCCTGCTCGACGGTTCACCGCCCACCTGGCCGCCCGGTTCACCGCCGGCGTCACCGACGCCGTCGTCCTGCACACCGAACTGCAGGCCATGGGGTTCACCGGCAGCGTGCAAACCGTGCGCCGCTGGCTGCACCCGCTACGAGCAGCCACACCGACCACACCGCCACCGGTACGGCCGGCGATCCCGAAACCCCGCCACATTACCCGGTGGATCATGACCGATCCTGACCGTCTCAGCCCGGACGAACGCTCCCGGCTCGCCGACGTGCTGGCCTGCTGCCCTGAACTGCAGGCCACTGCCGCCCACGTCCGCGACTTCGCCGACCTGATGCGCAAGTGCCGCGGCGAGCGGCTGCTCGACTGGATGCAACGAGTAGACGCCGACGACCTGCCCGCCCTGCACTCCCTGATCACCGGCCTACGCCGCGACCTCGACGCCGTCACCGCCGGACTCACCCTGCCCTGGAACTCCGGCCCGGTCGAGGGCAACGTCAACCGCATCAAAACGATCAAGAGGCAAATGTACGGCCGAGCCAGCTTCGATCTACTCCGTAAGCGGATCCTCCTCGCCGCATGACAGCGAGCCGGTCACAAGATCATCGCCAGAACCGAATTCCGTGAGCGACGACACGGCGTCAGCACCGCCGCCTACTGGTTGGATTGACGAGCGGTGTACAACCTGCCTGTGTTGGCGTGCGCTGCTCAGGCGGGTGTAGCCGCCCTGTCATCTGTGATCTCTACATGCCTCGATACCGCCCGCCTGGCGGGGGTGGAGTCGGCTTGCTGGGGCGGAACCGCCAGGAGACGGTGTCCGAGGTGGCGATGATGAGGAGGATGACGACGGCGACCACGGCGATCAGGATCGGTGGCAGGAACGCGACCACGGGTGCCAGCGCGACGAGTACGACCAGTCCGATCACCCTGGACAGGGCGACGCGGCTGAAGGACAGGTAGTCGAGCCGGGCGCGGCCGGCCAGGTAGATCGCCGGCCCGCAGAGGATGACGGCGGACCAGACCAGGTTGGGCTTGGCGAACGGGTGGTTGATGATGATCTCGTCGCCGACCGAGCTGAGTACGATGCCGCCGGCCATGAGCAGATGGGCGTACGAGGCGGACCGGGCGAACACTGCCGGCCTGGCACTCGCGGCGATCACGGCCGGCAGGAGCAGGCCCGCCCGGTAGAAGTAGATCCGCCACAACAGCGCGGTGATGGCGAACGCCAGCACGAGGGCGATCACCCGATCCGGCTTGAAGCCGAACGCCGCGAACTGCCCGCCCGAGGCCAGGATCGCCTCGCCGAACGCGACGATCATGAACTGCTGGTAGCGTTCGGCGAGGTGCTCCGCGTTGACCACCTGGGTGGCGATCCGGGCCGGGCCGAGCCGGGGCAGCCGGAAATCCAGCTGGGTCATCGTGTAGCCGAGGGCAGCCGCGAACAGCCAGATCAACACCCGGACCGGGCCTGTGGTGAACGCGCCCACAATCCACAACACGCCCGAGAAGCAGGCCCAGATGAGCTGTTGCAGCGAGCCGATCGACACCTCCCGCCCGCGCAGCGCGACCGTGACGAAGAAGGCCCGGCCGATCTGGATGACGACGTAGGTGACAGCGAAGGCCAGGCCGTCCTTGCCGAACGCCGCGGGGACCGCGCCTGCCATGATCAGGGTGCCTAATGCGATCGGGACGATGACGAGCTGGATCGCCGGCTGGGCGGGGTTGAGGCGGTTCGTGGTCCAGGCGGTGAAGACCCAGACCCACCAGAACGCGGCGAGCAGGATCACGGTGTGCAGGGCGCCGAGCCAGGTGAGGTTGTGGAACAGGGTGTTCGACAGCCGGGTCAGCGCGAAGACGAAGATGACGTCGAAGAAGAGTTCGACGTAGGTGGCACGCTGCGGCTCGGCGTGATCCCGCAGCAGGTCCCTGGTGTTGCCGGCGGTCATCGCAAGCCCGTTCTGTCGGCTTCACGTTATATGCCATCAGTCGTACCATGCATGATGCAGGTCGGGGCACGCCTAGCTGCTTTGGTCCACGAGCGTCTGGCGATAGCGGGGCGGACGCACTCCAACGGGCCGACGCGTTGATCGAGCAGTTCGTGCATGGCCGCGTGCCGCTGCCCGGACCACTCGAGTGCAAGCCCCCCTTATCGCCGCGGACGAGCGTCGAACTGGTCGCGGCCGTACCGGCAGATCAGGCGCAGCCGGTCGTCGGCGAACGGCCCGTCCACCTCAGTCTCGAACGTCAGCAGCAAATGGCGAGTCGTCGTTTAGAACGCTCATCGAGAGGTGATCGAGCGGAATTACAGTAGTGGCACTTCCCTGGGGACTGAGAGCGTGATTGAGAAGCGTGTGAGTGACGCTCCGACGGTTGGCGCGACTCGTCCAGCGGGGACCTCGGGAGGTCTTTTGACCTGATCCGCCGATACACTTGATCATGTCATTCGATCTGCAGCCCGTGCTCCGCGGGGATATCGTTGGCGTCAGGCCCTTGCGTTCGGCAGACTTCGATGAGCTCTATCAGGTTGCTCGTGACCCTTTGATCTGGGCTCAGCATCCGGTCAAGGATCGGTACCGGTACGAGGTCTTCATGCGGTTTTTCGCGGAGTCCCTGACATCTGGCGGCGCTCTGGCGGTCACGTCGACGGCGGGCAACATCATCGGATCATCCCGATTCCACGGTTACGATCAGCGACGCAGCGAAGTTGAGATCGGGTGGACGTTCCTCGCCAGGTCGTACTGGGGCGGCCAGGCGAACGGCCAGCTCAAAGCCCTCATGGCGAGACACGCGTTCCGCTTCGTCAAGCGGGTCGTGTTTCTCGTCGGTCCAGACAATCGGCGTTCGCAACGAGCACTTGAGAAAGTCGGTGCGGTTCGCGTAGGGAGCCGGCCTGACGCGGCAGGCCACGACAGCATCCTGTTCGAGATGCGGCGCCCAGCAGGCTCTACGAAGTCCGGGTGAGTCGTGGAGACGCGCTGGTCAGAGGTTGAGATGGTGGATCATCAGGTCCAGATGAACGTGCGACGGAGCCGTCGGCGGGCGAGGTGCCTCTGGTGATGCGGCGGGTCATGCCGGCGATGGCGGCCCAGCGGATGAGGGCTTCGGAGACGGCGGGGTGGCGTTCGTAGTCGCGGACCAGCCGGCGGCAGACGGTGAGCCAGGCCAGGTGCGCTCCACGACCCAGCGGCGTGGATGAACGGCAAAGCCGCGCTGGCCGGCGGGTTTGCGAACGATCTCCAGCGTGGTCCGTAGGCGATCGCGGGTCCAGCCGACTAACCGGCCCCTGGTCGGCGAAGACGCGCCGGATCATCCGCGGCCTGGACCGCCCGCCGGTGGTGGCGCTGACCGTCACAGCCTGCCGCCGGTACGTGAGGACATCACCGTGCGGCTCGGCATGCGCAAGCCGCGACTGATTCTGTCCGGGTTGGACCGTCCGAACCTATTCGTCGCCGCCGCGCATTGTCCCACCGAGGAATGCCGCAGGCGGAGGCTGCTTGCCCTGCTCAAGGAGCCCGACCCGCCCGGCATCGTGTACGTGCTGACCGGCGTGCCGCCGAGGACCTCGCGCAACGGCTGTCCGACGCGGGTCATCCCGCGCAGGCATACCACGGCGGCATGGCAGCCGGGATGCGTCGCCGTCGTCACGAGGACTTCCTGGCCGACCGGGTGCCGATCACGGTCGCCACCTCGCCATTCGGCACGGGCATCGACAAGCCGAACAGAGAGCAGTTGAGCCACCCCTGCGGGCACTGCGACAACTGCCACGGCGGCACCTCTGAGGTGTTCCCGGAAGACGGGCCGTTCCCGCTGCACAGAATCGTGCGGCACGCAAAATTGGGATCAGGCATGGTCCTCGGCTACGAACAGGACTGCATAACCGTGTTGTTCGACGACGTCGGCTACAAGACCCTGTCGGTATCCGTCGTGCAAAGCGCACGGCCTGCTGGCACTCGGCACGGATCGCCGCTGACCAGCTAACCTCTTCGCCCGCCGCGCCGATGCCGCAGCGATCAGTCTGCTGCGTCCTGTTGGCGGGGCGGGCGCGCGCGCCGGTCGAATCGGCCCCATTGGGGCGGTCGCCACGGCCGGCCCCACCCCGATTGTCATGATCGTGACCTCGCTGGAAACCGGCGTGCCATGTCCCAGTTGCAGAGGACTCCTACGCGCGGCCGGACTTAACGGTCAGCGCGTTGAGCACGCCGGTGACATCGAGAACCCGGTGAACCTGGGGACTGGCCTTGACGAGCGAAAGGTGTCGGCCCGTTGTCGCCGCCGCGTTCCGTGCCGTGATCAATGCGCTGATGACGCTCGAGTCGATGAAGGTCACCGCGGCCGCGTCAACCTCAACGACATCGGCGTTATCGACCGCCGCGTGCAGGAGGTCCTGCAGTCGCGGGGCGCCGTTCATGTCGATTTCGCCGGACAGCACAACCTTTCTCCGGTCGCCTTCGGCGTAGACCTGGTGCTGCCAGGTCAGCTCCCGATTCATTTCTGCTCACCCTCCATCGCGGACGCCTCGACCCTACCGTCCGTCCCGGCGGCAGCGGACTGCTGCGGCACGGCGGCGGCCGTCTGGGTCAGGCAGGCGCTCACTGTGGCGGTGACCCCGTCCGACCTGCGGGTCAGCATCAACGCGCCGGTCAACTGATGGGCAAGCCAGAGCCCCCGGCCGCCCGGCACGTGCACCGGTGGCAGGTCCACCGGCAGCGCGTCGCTGCCCGCGCCGTGATCGGTGACCTCACACACCAGAACGCCGTCCACCTGCCGAAGATCCAGGTGTCCTGACCCGCCGCCATGGCGCACCGCGTTGGTCACCAGTTCATGAACGGCCAGCACGAAGTCGTCGCCGTCGTCGCCGGACAGGCCGGCGGCCGTGACCCGCGCGGCGAGGAGGTGCCGCAGCGGGGTCACTGCCTCAGCGGTGAAGTGCTGCGACAGCAGCACGACCGGCCGGGCCGCGACGCGCCCGCTCACCCGATCATCCTCACCGAGCTGCCCGTCGTTCATGACTGGCACGCTACCTATCCCCGACAGTTCCGCCACCGTTGCTGCAGGCAAGTATCTGCAGGTATTTCTGCGGTCGTGCCCGGTGCGTGCCCGATAGGCCGGTCAACAAGGGCCAGCAACGGGTTGTCCCGGTCGTGTTCATCGCCTACTGGGCGGAGAACAAGCCGGATCACCGGCACGGCCACACTCGTCTACCTCGGGACTCAAGGCACCTTCCAGACTCGAAAATCGGTGAGCGAGTGTGCAGGCGGCAGCGCCCGGCGTAGCGCAGCGGAGCCGGGCTGTGGGTTGGTTGCGGTCAGGCTGCGTTGGGTAGGTCGGGTTGGGGCTGGAGGGCGACCTTGTGGCTGGTGAGGTGTTCGAGTTGGCGGATGAGGTCGCGTTGGCGGCGGTGCTTGTCGATCCGTGATTCGTAGAAGCCGGGGCCGAGGTCCTGGTAGCGGGCTTCGGGGTTGGCCAGCAGGTGCCAGATGCTGGTCAGCAGCGAGTTGCCGACCGCGACGATCGCGCGTTTCTTGCCCCGCCGTCGGGCCAGCCGCCGGTAGCGCTCACCCAGAAAGGTGTTGGTCCGGGCGAGTCCGGCGACCACCTCGCCAACGGTGCCGGCCAGCCACGGGTTGCCCTTGCCGGTGGAGTTGCCCTTCTTGCGGCCGGCCGATTGCGCGTCGATCGGGGAGAACTTCGCCCAGGACACCAGATGCGCGGCGGTGGGGAAGACGCTCATGTCCACCCCGATCTCGGCGATGAGCTCCTGAGCCGACCGCAAACCGATACCGGTGATCTCATCGAGCTTCTCCACCGCGTGGGCGAAATTGGCGATCAGCTCCTCGATCCGGGCGTCCAGCTCGGCGATGTCCGCGGCGAGGGCGTCGATGCGGCGCAGCATCGTGGCGCAGATGAAGGCATGGTGGTCATCGAAGTGACCGGTCAACGCGTCACGCAACTGGGGGATCTTGCGGCGCATCGAACCGTGGGCCATCTCCGCGAGGACCTTCGGGTCACGCTGCCCGCCGATAAGGGCCTGCAGCATTTGCCGCCCCGACACCCCGTGCAGGTCACTGATCACCGAGTCCAGCTTGATCTGCGCGTCCTCGAGGGTCTTCTCCAGCCGCTGCTTCTCCCGGGTCTGCTCACGAACCAGGCTGCGCCGGTACCGGGTCACATCCCGCAGCTGCCGGATCGGCTTGGGGTGCACCAGGCTCGGCCGGCACATCCCTCGCTCCACGACCTTGGCCAGCCACACCGCATCCAGCCGATCGGTCTTCGGCCGGCCCGGCACATTCTTCACGTGGCGGGCATTGAGCAGCCAGCAGGTGAATCCCTCCGCCTCCAACAGGTAGAACACCGGCTTCCAGTAACTCGACGTGGCCTCCATCGCCACCAGCTCAACGCGCTCAACCCGCAGCCAGTCCGCCAACGCCAGCAACGCCGTCGTCACCGTCGCGTACTCACGGACCTCCTGCACCCGCCGATCCGGTCTGGTCGCGTGCGGCACCCGCACACACGCCACCAGACCCGCCTTGCCAATATCGATCGCGCACACCCGGGTAACCAGCTCCACCGGCTCCTCGGTCATCTCCTCCACCGGCCACCACCCTTCAGCCACACATCCACAGGTGGTCACCCGCGGGAACGGAACGGGGCAGAGACAGAGCCGGACTCGCGTGCTCGAAGCAACAGTGCAGGGCCCCTAAAGATCACGCTCCCGCGTCAGACAAACTGACGGACTCGAAGTACCAAGGAAGGTCGACGTCGGCGGGCGACCACCCCCGATTTTCACGCACGGCACGGGCGTCGCGACAGAGTCATCGGAGACAAACTGACGCTCCGGCCGCCTGCCCGACGAGGACATCCGCTTTAGCTACCCTGCCCGCATAGCGACACAGCCCGGTTGTGCCAGGCGGTGCCGGTGTACGCCATGGGGTAGCTCACCTCGCGGGTTCGTTGGTCGGCCGTCTCAACCGACAGTCGCATCGGCACCGGATCAGGCTTGACGGAGCAGTGAACGACAACCTGGACCTGTATCACGCCTACCTCGCCGGGACGCAGCAGGCGAAACGGAGCGGTGGCATCGATCACTGTGCCGGGGAGGCGTGCTCCAACCGTGCGAACCGTAACCGGCTGTGGACCAGCGTTGACGACAGCCAGTTGCGCGTCAAACCGGGCGATGCTGTTGGAGATTTCACCGCCGTCACTTGCCGAGCTGGCTATGACGACAACCGCGACAGTGGCAGCCCGCGTCCGTGCGTCGCGTGAGCCTTGCACCTCGGCTACGCCAATACCGCCGACCGCTGCACCGAGGACGAACGCCCCGATGGCGTAGGCGCTCATTGCTCGGTTCAGTCTGCGGCGTCGCGGACCCTCATCCGGCTTGACGCGTCCACGGCCACGGTCATCCAGGTCGATGATCGGATGTTCCGCCGTCATTCCGACAGCATGGCGGCCGCATCCTGTCGCCGTACAGCCATTCCTACAGCCAAGGCTGCCCACAGCCGCCGACGCTGCCCGACAACCACGGACGGGCTGACCAGGGGAACCGCCACCTGACCAGCCATCCCTGATCTTCTTCTAGCCCCAGGCCACTCCTGCCGCCGGCGCCGCCGTTTGACAACCGCCATTGAGACTCGTCCGGTAGGACGCTCCCTTGTCCCCGCCGCGGAGGCTGGACGGTCTACGACTGCTCGACGAGGAGATTCCCAGCTCCGTGATGGATTTCAGCTATCGTTGGCTACGCCAGCAACGTCGACAGAAGTAGATCCGTGACCATCGCGGGCTGCGTGACCATGGCCAGGTGATCGGCGTCCATACGCCGCACCAGGTACCCACATTCTACCGCCTGCTCTGCCGTGGACTGGTATGCGGCGCTCAGCTGGAGGTAGATGCGTCTAGCGGAGTCCCATGCCTTGCCCGGTGTGGGCAGCACCTCGGAGACGACCTTCCACGACAGTTCGGGTGGGCCGTGCAGCACTTGCCGCCGCTGTTCGGGGTCGGGCAGGACATCCGCTAGGGAGTCTGCGGGGAACCAGGTGTCCCACGTTGGCAGCCGGCCGGACACCGCCATCTCTCGCAGCCACGTGGCCCGTTCCGGCGGCAGTGAGCCGACCCAGCTCGTGCCCGGATGGGGCAGGCGGGCATCCAGGAAGACAACGTCCAGCTGGTCACTGCCGACCGCGTCGGCAATGCCGGGCAGGTAAGCACCCGCGCGGCTGTGGCCGACGATGACGGTAGGCGCACCATGAGTGACGTTGGCAGCCGCGGCGCAGGCCGCCGTATGGAAGGACGGCGACTCGACCAAAGGGCGAAGGTCCAGCACGGCTACGCGCCGCCCCGCCGCTTCGAGATGCGAACGCAGGGCGTCCCATGTCGCTGAGGTGAGGAGCGGACTGTGGACGAGGAGCATCGTTGGTTCGGCGAGCACGATCGAATCCTGGTGGCTGTACAGCCATCCGTACAGTCAAGCCCGCTTGCGAGCGCCGACGCTGCCCGACAATGACGGACGGGCTGACCAGGAGCACGGTCGCATTGCCGCCGCTAGAAGGGCCATCCGGAACCTGTCAAGTCAAGTGAGACGTTTTCGTGGTCAGGTGGTTTGTAGATCTGCGGGTTGAGCTGCGGGTTTGTTGATCCAGGCGGTGTCGGG
>NZ_JBIAHQ010000053.1:0-15522 GCF_042870725.1 Micromonospora sp. NPDC006431 | reverse complement strand
CCGGGCGGGTTTTGGGCGGGGGGGGGCGGGGGGGGGGGGTTTGGGGGGGGGCCCGGGGGGGGGGGGGGGCGTCCGCCCCCCCGCCCCCGGCCCGCCCCCCCCCCCCCGGGGGGGCCCCCCCCGGGACGAGGTGGCGCCGGGGCCTAGTTGCCCAGACCTGCCGGGATGCTCAGCATCACCGAGCTGGACCAGGCGGCGTTCGGGCCGCCCTCGCCGTAGACCATCAGCTGGTGGTGATTGTTGATGTCGAAGCTGTAGGTCGGCGTGAATCGGTCACCGGCAGAGAGCGGCACCATGCCGGACAGATCCCAGAGCCGTCCCTGCGGGTCCCACATCGCCGACACCGCGACGTCCGGGAAGAGTTCGACAGTTCCGAGGATCCACCCGTCGTCGGTGACTTTCTCACCCGTCGCGTTGTATCCGTAGTCGGCAAGGCGCCGCATTCCGCCGGCCTTGGTCCAGGCGAACGCGTCGTCACCGCTGGTCCCCACGATGGTCCCGGAGGCGTTCACATCGTTCGCCTGGGCCGAATACTGTCCCGGAAGCGTGCCGAGATCCTGAATAGCACCTGACCTCGCATCCCAGGCGACCGCGTGCGGCACATGGTCACCGGTGCGCGAGGCACCGACGATCATTCCGGCATCGTTGATGGCGCGCGGCTGGGTTCCCGTCAGATCCGAGGACAGGTGGGCCAACTTGCTGAACGTCCCATCCGGCGTCCGCACGAACCCGTCGCTGTAGCTGTGGTTCTTGCCGTCAGCCTCTTTGACGATTGCTTCGGAGAATCCGGTGACCACCGCCTTGTTATTCACGGCGGTCGCGTAGCCGCTGGAATAGGGCCGCCAGTCCGGGACGCCGAGCACGGTGAGCGATCCGTCCTTGGCCCATTGGGCGGGAAGATAATGCAATGCACTGTCTGTCGCGACACCGACGGCGATCTGGCCGTCATTCAGGTCCAGAGCTGCTCCGTACCTGCCCCCGGCGAGATCCAGGTTGGTGAACCCGTCGGCGGCCGTCCAGATGGTCGGCGTCATCCTGGCGTTGTACTGGCGATCTCCCGCGACTACGCCGCTTTCATTGAGAGCCGCGCCGACGAATGGCGGGGCCCACGCGACCAGATCGAGTTTGGGGACATCGACAGTGGCGATCGTGACGTCCGCCGCCCCGATGATCGTGCCGTACTCGTTGGCCACTCGGGCCCGGCCGACCATGGGATCCTTGGTCAACTGCCGAGCGCTGACGATCACTGCCCCGTCGACCGGCATCGACTGGCCCGTGGCAACCGTGTACTTCGCATCGGATTTCGGCGTGATCGTGCCGAGGCCCTTCGAGTACATCTCTTGGTGGTAGTCGAACGTGACGTTGTCTCCGGCCACGGTGACTCCCGCGACCACGATGAAGTACGTACCCGGTTGTGGATCATCGATGACGATGTGCTCGGGCGAGTCCCCGGTCGTGGTGCTCTGGCCTACCGGCCTGCCGTTGAAATACACATAGAAGTCCAGATCGGCAGCGTCTCTGGGCGCCAGCGTCACATCGAGCCGGGTCGCCTGGCGCGGAACATAGAGCATGTTGGACGTGATTTCGCCTTGCGAGACCGTCGAGAACAAGTTGCGGACATCGCCGATCTCGCCAGTTGCGACGTGGGCGATCGCGGGGCCAAAGGTGTTCGTCCCCGTCGAGCCGACATTCGTCGGCGAGTTCATCGTCACCTTGTCGACTGTGACGGTCCCCGGATCGAACGACATGCCCTGCAGCGAAACCGTTGCGGTGTACGGGTTCTGTTCGACCGGAGACGTCCTGCGAGACTCGATCACGAACTCCCAGATGCCGGGTTTGGGTCGGTACACCGGTCGTGCGGTGGCGTTGCAGTTCGCCGGGTCGGTGTAGTTGGTGTAGCAGTGGTAACTGGCGTTGGAGTCCGCGGGCATGCCGTCGGGGTCGATGGGCAATGCGCGGACCTGGCTGCCGTCGGCGAGCCCGCCCAGGGTCAGCTGCAATGCTTCGACGCCCTCGGGGACGGGCACCAGCAGCGAGGTGGTTCCGGTTCGGCCGAGCGTGCCGGAACTGGTGACCGCGTAGTCGGGTTTGGCCAGCGGCTTGGTCGCCAGCACGGTGACGGCGACGAACTGGTCGATGCCGCCCGTCGCCGGGTCATCAATGGTCAGGATCGCGCTATGCACGCCGGAGGTCGTCGCGGTCGCGGTGACCGTGATATCGGCTGCCTTTCCGAGCTGCAGGGGCATTGCCGCGCGGGCGCTGAACGTGCCGTCGTTGCCGATCCAACCGATCCGGTGCACGACGCTCCCGGCGGCACCGCTGGTCCGGGTGACGCTGACCTTGTAGGTCTTCTGCGCACCGGTCACCTGGCCGCCTTCCGTTGGCAGACAACGGTTGTAGATGCCGACGCCGGTGTTCGGAGTCGCGAGCAGGCCGGACAGCGAACTACAAACGGGAGCCGACACAGTGAGCTCATTGGTGCTGATGCCAGCGCTGAGCTGCTTCCAGGCCGCGACGGTGTCGATGATGCCGGCGCCCTGCGCGGCGGTCGGGACGTCGGGGATCGGGTCGGCGGTGCCGGTCAGGGCGGTCTTCAGCGCCGCCGAGCTGACCGTCAGCGAACGGGCCTTGGCGGCCGATAGCAGCAGTGCCGCCGCTCCGGCGACCTGCGGGGCCGCCATGGAGGTGCCGTTGGCCATGCCGTACCCGGCCGGCAGCGAATACCCGGCCTCGGGAACGGCTTCACCGGACAGCCACATCGGGATCGAGGAGATGGCGGCGCCGGGCGCGGACACCTGCGGCGCCAGCGCACCGTTCTCAGCGGGGCCGCGGGAGGAGAAGCCGAAGATGCCCTGCTTGGTGGCGACCTTCGACCCGTAGCCGGCCCACCATGTGTCGGAGCTGACGGACGCGGCGACCGAGATGGCCTTGCCCGCCACGGACGGCGAGCTGACGGTGTTGGTGCCGAGGCCGTCGTTGCCGGCGGCGATGATGATCTGCACGCCGTAGCTGTCGATCAGCTCGTCGTAGAGCGCGGCGATCACGTCGGAGCCGTCGTTCAACGCGGGAAGCCCACCGATGGACAGGTTGACGACGTCGACATGCCGATTGGTGACCAGATCGATCATGCCCTCGGTCAGTGCCGCCTGGGTGCAGCCACCGCCCCAAGTGCAGGCGCGGGCGGACACGATCTGCGCGCCCGGTGCGGCGCCGTGCATCTGGCCGCCGAACATCGACGTGCCGGCGATGATCCCCGCCACATGGGTGGCGTGCGAAGCGACCGGCAACCCGATTGACACGTAGTTCGCGGTCTTGCCGACGTTGCTGCCGCCGAGCGGGGAGAGGTCGACGTTGTCGCGGTACTCGACGACGAACGGGATGCGCTCGTTCTGCGGTGTTGCGGGGTCGTCACTCCCGAAGTGGCCGACCTGGCGATCGACCGCGAACGGGGCCATCGGTGCCTCGTCGGTGAGGTCCTGGTTGTTGTTGCCGTCGACCCAGATCCTGTGGGTGGTCGGGTCGTACAGAACCCCGTGGAAGTCCAGGGTGTCGCCGTCCCGGTTGAGGTCGCCCTCGAAGTCGCTCCCGGCCGTCGCGCCCTCGTAGAACACGCCGAATTGGAACGTGCCCTCCGGGATCGTCCAGGTCTTGCCCAGGTAGCTGAACTTCGGACCCGTCTTGGTGGTGGACATCCGCACCCAGCTGCCGTCGCGGTCGGTGACCGGATCGGTCTCGGTTACCCAATCGACAATCTTGGGCTTGCCGTCGCTGGTCGTCTGTAGCGCGGGATGCTCGACGTCGACGCCGGTGTCCAGCACGCCGACGACCGTGCCGCGTCCGTCCCAGGCCGGGTTGTCCTTGACGAAGGCCTCGGCGCCGGTCTCGTTGATCGGCAGGTACGGGTTGTCGGCGGGCGTGTTCGCGCCGGGCGCGGTCGGCCCCGCGGCCTTCGTTGCCGCCGTCCTCGCACCCGCGGCGCCCAGATCCGGGCCCGGGATCTTGTACGTCCGGTCCAGGTCGATCGCCGCGACCGACCGAAGGCCGGCCAAGGTGGTCACGCGGCCGGTCGGGACGGTCGCCCGGACGTAGCCGACCTTTCCGGTCACCGACCCGACGGTCCCGCCGGCCTTCTTCACCGCGGCGACGACGTCCTCGGTCGCACCCTTCCGGGCCAGCATCAACACCGTGACAGACTTCTTCTTCGACGCCTGCGCTTGCTGCAGCAGCCTGGTGTCGGCGTTGCCGAGCTTCTCGGCCGCAGTATCCGACAGCGAATCGTCGGTCAGCGGCTGGAACCCGTCGGTCTTCCCCGCCCTGTAGATCGAATCCGGGTTGTCGCGCCCGGCCCGGTCGTCGAGCCCAGCAAGGGGCGACCGACCCGGACCCTGTGGCCCGTCGGGATCAGCGGGTTCGAGCTTGCTCGCGCCAGCACTCTCGGAGCCAGTCGGGCTGCTCGGGGCGGCGGCCGCGGCCGCAGGCGCAATCAGCGCCGCGGCGATCACCACGGCCGACGCCGCGGCAACCACACCTGTTCGTCGTTTCATCGTGCTCCTAACCAAGGGGTGAAACATCACCGCGCGGCCAAGCCCGCAGACACGAGAACACCTGAGCCGCCTGGCCAATCTCGCAGTTGGGCCGGGGCAGGATCAACGGACCGAGTGGGGCGGATGCCGGCCATGGCTGAATACCGCCACACTCGGCGCAGACCCGCCATTGCCGCCGGGCTCGGACGCGCGGTGACGCGCGGTCCGAGCCCGGCAGCATACGAACCCCTGAGTGGCGGTTAGCTGCCGACGATCGGGGCAGCGGTGGCCATGTCCCTACTGCAGCCGCACCGTCACCGTGTGCACGGCCCCATCGCCCAGGTCGATCCGGACCCGGTAGTCTCCCGCGGCAAGCCCCTTCGTGCTCCAGTTATACGCGTACAGGCCACTGGTCTCGGCCAGACGCATGCGGTTGGCATCGTTGCCCGACGCCGAGGTTGCCGGCGTCTCAGGACCCACCTGTCCATCGGTGACGGGTGCGATGAAGACGCGCGGGGCGGCGTCCAACACGGGCTTGCCGGCGGCATCGGTCAGGACGAACTTCACCGGGATCACCCGGCCGGCGTTGAACGGGGCGCTTGTGTCGCTCAGCGGGCCCACGAGTTCGCCGCGCACGTACTCGACCCGGTAGCCGATCGTCACTGTTGCCGTGTTTCCGGCGCGGTCGGTGGCGCTGAAATGGACGGTGTGCGGTCCCGGCGTCGTGGTGTCGAGCTGTTCGCCACTGGCCACGTCCCCTCGGGACTCGGCAACCCCGGAGGTCGCGTCGCTGGCGCTCCACGTCACCGGCAGGGCCTGGTTCAGCTTCACTACCTGGCCGTCGGTGATGCCGTGCACCGTGATGACCGGTGCCGTCCGATCCACGACGAACGCCAACGACGACTCTGATCGGTTCCCCGCCTTGTCAACCGCGACGACCTTGAAGTCGTAGTCCCCGTCCGCCTCAATTGGGCGACCGTCGTAGGGGCGGCCGTTCACCGTCACCGTGGTGGTGTCGGCGTGGGCATCGGTCACCTTCACCACCGGGGTCACCGCGTGGTTGTAGACCCCGTGGTCAGCGACACCGGACACGGTGACCATGGGCGCGTCGATGTCCTTGACTAGGCTGTACTCGTCGATGATCGACTCATCGGCCCGCTTCGCGGTCAGCGTCAGCTTGCCTCCTGCGACCTCGACGGTGACGTACATGGCGAACTGGCCGTCGTCCATCACTGCGAAGGTGCCGTCATTCGCGGCCGAGTAGTGCTTGGGCCCGGTCGTCCCGGTCACCACGTACACGGTGCCGCCGTCAGTCTTCACGCCCGCCTTCAGCGGGTCGGTCCGGCCGTAGGCGTGGTCGTGCCCGGAGAAGACCAGGTCGATGCCCAGCTCGTCGGCGGCCTTCGGCAGGTCCTTGCGGAACAGGTCGGAGTCCTCCGGGTTGGTCGCGTACGGCGGCTGGTGGGTGACCACGACCTTCCACAGCTTGTCGGAGGCGGTCATGTCCTGCTTCAGCCAGTCCAGCTCGGCCTTCAGCGTTGCCGCGTCGTCGGTCCATCCGATCACCGCGATGTGCATGTTCTGGTAGTCCATCGAGTAGGTGCCGTACGGGTTCACCTTCGACCCGTTGGTGGGCTGCCCGAAGATACGTACGGCCTTGGACCCGTCGTCGCCCATGTACTCGTGGTTGCCCAACACTCGGACCATGTCGGTGGACCCGATCTTCTCGTGGTCGCCGAGCATGCCTGCGATGGCGTCCATCTGGGCGAACTTGCCGGCGTCATCGGTGAAGTCACCCACGTGCATCGTGAAGTCCGGCAGCTTCGCCTTCCCCTCGATCGAGGTCAGGATCTTGTCGAAGTCGGCCAGGCCGGCGCGGTCTGGCGACTGGGTGTCGCCGAACACGTTGAAGGTGAAGTCCGTTGCGTTGCTGGACGTGGAGAACTCGCGCACGCCCGACCAGCTGACGCCGTCGCCGACCCGGTACACGTAGTGGGTCCCGGGGGTCAGCCTCGTGGCCGTGGCCGAGTTGGAGCGCACGACGCCGTTCTGGGCGATGTCCTCGTAGCCGGCGTAGGTCAGCTCCTTGGCGGTGCCGTCGAAGCTGGTGAACGCGGCCTCGCCGCCGGCCTGGTAGGCGGCCTTCGTGGCGACCTGCAGCACCGCGGCGTCCCTGGAGGTCAGCGGGTTCGACATCCAGGTGATGGTCTTGGTGGTCGCCGGGTCGGCGCTCGCACCGGCCATGATGTTGCTCGGCGCCTGCTGCTTCAGGGGCGTGAACGACTGCGTGGTGATCGCAAACGACCTGCCCTGCTCGGTCTGGGCGAACAGGTCGTACTTCTTCACCGTGTCGGTCAGCTGCGCCGAGGTCAGCACGCCGTCAGCACCCGTGGTGCCCAGCTTGGTCGCCTTGCCAGCCACCAGCATCGTCACGGTGGCGCCGGCGGCCGGCTTGCCGGCGGCATCGGTCACGGTCACCTTCCCCGGCCGTCCGACCATGGTGCTGTTTGCTGCCAGCTTCAGTGCTGCCACGACATCGACGGACGCCGGCCGCTCCGAGAAGGTGGGGGCGAACTGCGCCGGCCGGTCGCTGGCGTAGCCGATTGTCGAGCTCGTGACTTCCCAGCCCAGCTTGGTTCCGGGTGCCACGCCGCCGGTGACCGACACGTTGATGGTCGCCAGCGTGGCGGGCCCGGCCGCGGCGTTCGCGTTCACCACATGCAGGGTGAGGATGCCGGTGGCGGCGTCATAGGCCCAGGTGCTGCCCGACGCCGACGCGGCGAAGTCGACCCCCGTCACCGGGAAGTCCTTGCCGATCCGGATCTTCGTGTCGACGCCGGTGACATCGGCGGCGTCGGTGGTGGTGAGGTTGAGCCGGTAGGTCCCGCCGAGGTTCGCGACGGCGTCCGGGGAGGACAGCCCGACCGAGGTGCCCGAACCGGTCTTCACCGTGAAGTACCCGGTCTTGACGGTTTCGTTGCCGAAGTTGTCCTGGACGCTGGCGTCGACCCGGTGGATACCGTCGGCGAAGCTCAGGTGCGACAAGGCGACGGTGTTCAGGCCCTTGTTGAGCGCGTAGACCCCCTCGGCGTTGGTGTACTCGGTGCCATCGACCCACATCCGCACCCGGTCGTAGTTGATCCCGGTGGCGTACTTGTCGGTGGTGTCCTCGGCGAAGGACGTCGAGATTTCCACCTGCGAGCTTGTGAAGGTCTTGCCGTCGACGTTGAGGCCGTGCACGGTCGGCGGGAACATGTCGTCAACGGACGCGCCGTAGGTGACCCGCACGTTGTCGATCGCCACAAACCCTTTTCGCAGCGGGTTGCCGCCCGGCATTCCCGACTTCAGCGACATGATGCGGAACATCTGGTTGGGGAAGGTGGTGAACGGGCCGACCAGGCCGTCGGGGATGTCCGCCTCGACGTACTTCCAGCCCAGCCAGTCGATGCCCTCGGTCTGGGTGGTGAAGTTGATCGGCTGGAACTGGCCCTTGGCGTCGTAGATGTAGCAGCGCAGCCAGTAACTCTGGGCCTCGGGTGTCCCGTACACCCAGGCGCCGATCGCCTTCGGGCGACCCGGGATCGGCTTGCTGGACGCGGGCCCGGCGTAGGCGCCGAGGGTGGCATTCAGCTGGCCCTTGGTGAAGTCGAAGTTCACCTGCAGCGCATGGTCGCCGAACCGGGTCAGGTCATCCGGGTAGGTGTTCCAGTGCAGCTGGCTGACCTCACCGCGTCCTGCCGTGCCGGCCTTCCAGTCGCCGACGCCGCCCTCGAAGTCGTACAGCACGACGGGCATCTGGCCCAACAACACGTGGACCGACGCCCGCACGTCGCTCCCGGTGAGGGTCGCGGTGACCTGGGTGTCGAAGCTGCCCGACGACGCAGCGTGGAAGACATTCGCGTCATCCATCGTGCCCATCCCATCAGGGATACCGCCCCAGGTGATGTCGCCGGGCTTGAGCCGCACGTCACGGCCCTGGTAACGGGCGGTCAGCCCGAACGGCTTTACCGCCCCATAGTCGAGGCTGATCTCTGCCTGCCCGAAGGCGAGCGTGTCCGGCAGTGCCACCTCGGCCCAGGCCGAGCCGACCTGCTTCCCGTTGTGGGACAGGACCGCCTGCGTCTGGCCCTGCTTGCCGGTCGAGGTGAACAGCCCGTTCGCGTCGATCGTGCCAAACGTGGGATCCGACAGGCTCCAGCTCAGCCCGGATGCCGGCACGGGCGCCGAGGCACCGGTGGCGTCCTGTCCCTTGGCCGAGAACTGCACGGTCGAGTTCGGCGTGACGGTCACCCCGTTCGGGGCGACAGCGGCAGATGCGAACTCGTGGGTCATCGGCGCGGAGGAGACCAGCAGGAACCCGTTGGCGACCGGGCGTTCCTCGCCGTCAGAGGGGCGGTTGACCACCTGGACGGTGTCGGTGCCCGGCGTCCTGGTGGTGAAGGTCGCGCTGCCGCCACTGTCGAGGTGGATCGCGTTGTAGGCGCCCAGGGACAGCATGTAGTCGGCGAAGTCCGACATGGTCAGGCCGCGGCTGAAACCGGTCTGGCGGCCGTCGATCTCGGCGAAGAAGATGGTGCCATCGCGCCTGACACCGATGCCGATACGCGGGTCGAGGTTGTTGGGGGCGCCCTTGGTGGAGATCTGGTTTTCGTCGCGGGCACCGTTCTTGATGACCTGCGCGTCACCGGACAGTGCCTGTTGCAGGTCGTTCTTGACCTGGTTGAACAGGGCGCGGTCACCCATCAGGTAGCTGCCGTCCTTCTTCATGCCGAAGAAAAACCAGTTGGCGGCCATGTCGGCTTTGAGGACGATGCCGTCCTTCACGACCACACCCAATGGGTAGCCGTCAGACATGTTGTAGTAGTCGGCGTTGATCGCGGCGATGACCTGGTGGCCGGGACGCGTAGCAGCCGCGGCTTGCTTGCTCATCGGCTGCATGCCGTACCAAGAAGTGCCCTTCCCGTCGTTGGGCAGGCCCGCCTCGATGGTCAGCTCCGGGCGTTTCGGCATGTCGATGTCCAGGACGTGGGACTCCATCCGCTGACCGTCCCGGTCGTTGAAGATGTAGTCGCTCTGAACCACGCCTGGCGCGATCTGCTGGGTGTTCTGGTTGATCGGGGTCGCAGTGATCGGCGACGTGGGGCTGAAGCCTCCCATTGCGGATGCCGACTGCGCATTGCCCACCAGCAGGGCGGACGCCGCCACAACCGTCAGGATCGCTTGACTTCTCTTCCGCGACAGCTTCATCGCCCTCTTTCACCCTTCGACCGGTACCTCCACGACATGCCACGCCGAGAATGCGAGCATCGGATGAACAGTCCCGGATATCAACTTCAACCATGCGCGAAATAGGACCGACGACGACTGCCGCGGGCGCCGGGGAAGGCTCGACCGCCGCCAGGCCCCCGAAGTCGGCCCCACAGCCGACACGCCAGCCGGGCAGGTCGCAGTCAAGCGGCCGAACGTCGGCGCCATCGCAGGGGCCACCTCCGGCAGCGCGGCGACCTGGCGGGGCTCGCCACCACCCGCGTCGACAGACGGTGCGACCTCCGGCGCCTTCCACTTCACCCGGTCGACCGGGTTGGAGTCGATCAGCTCCAGCTCGACGGCGTACCCGAGCGCGCTGTAGAAGGTGGCGCTTCCCCTGGACGGTGGAGGCAGCCGCAGACTTGCCGTCGAAGCGTACGCACAGCTTGTCCAGGACCCGGCGGACCATCGCGGGCGAGTCCAGCTCGACGACACAGGCAGGGACGCGGTTTCGAGCAAGGCCAGCGCGATGCGTGGGTAGGGCCAGCCATACCTCGAAGATCCGAGCTGGCCGTGTCGGATTCACCGGTCGGCACTGACAAGATCATTCGCATGATCCAGACCACTCCGGTCGTCGAGCTGACCGACGTGCACCGCACGTACCGCAGCGGCGCCAACGCCACTCGCGCCCTCGACGGCGTCTCGCTCTCCTTCGCCGCCGCCACCTTCACTGCGGTCATGGGCCCGTCCGGTTCCGGCAAGTCGACGCTGCTGCAGTGCGCGGCCGGTCTCGACCGGGCCGACTCGGGCCGAGTCGTCCTGGCCGGACAGGAACTCGGCAAGCTGCGCGAGCCGAAGCTCACCGTGATCCGCCGCAAGCACACCGGGTTCGTCTTCCAGGCGTACAACCTGATCGACGCCTTGACCGTGGAGCAAAACGTGCTGCTGCCGCAGCGACTGGCCGGGGTACGGCCAGACCGCGATTGGGCGCGCGAGGTGCTGGCGAAAGTGGGCCTGGGTGGCCGGGAGAACGCGCGGCCCGCGCAGCTGTCCGGTGGACAGCGCCAGCGGGTGGCGCTGGCTCGCGCGCTGGCAGGGCGGCCTGCGGTGATCTTCGCTGACGAGCCCACTGGCGCCCTAGACCTGCAGTCCGGGCGGGAGGTGCTGGGACTGCTGCGGCGCGCTGTCGACGAGTTCGCGACCGCCGTGGTCATGGTGACGCACGACCCGGCCGCGGCGGCTTGGGCCGACCACGCGATCATCCTGGCCGACGGCCGGATCGTCCGCGATCTGCCTGCGCCTACCGCCGAGCTGATCGCCAAGGAGATGATGGCGGTGACCAAGCGATGATCCGCCTCGCACTCGCCGGCCTCCGCAGCCGGCTTCCCGCGTTCCTCGGCACGTTCGTGGCAGCCACACTCGCCGTCGCGTTGATCGGCGGCGCCGCGCTGCTGCTGTTCTCGGTGCTGACCGCCTCCCCGACCACGCACCGGTTCGACGCGGCCGACGTCATGGTCAGCGGCGACCGCGTGGTCAGCCTGACCACGGTCAAGGACAAGGGCAAGGGCAAGCAGAAGACCAAGACGGAGCGGCTGGCCGGTGCACCGACGCTCCCTCCGGACTGGATCGCCAAGACGGCCGCCATCGGCAGGGTCACCGGGGTCGTCCCGGACTACAGCTTTCCGGCCTCCTTGACCGCTATGGACGGTACGCCGATCGGCTCGCCGGTCGGGCACGGCTGGGCGTCGGCCGGGCTGATGCCGTTCACCCTCCAGACCGGAGCGGCCCCGAAGTCGGGTCAGATCGTCGTCGACCCGTCGTTCGGACTGCAGACCGGCGACCACGTGCGGGTGGTGACCCGTACCGGCGTACGCGAGATGACCGTCTCCGGAGTGGTGGCGCAGCGGCTGGCCGAGCAGACTGCCGCCTTCGTCGCGGACGCGGAGGTGGCGACGGTCTCCGGGTTGAGCGGACCGACCGCGCTCGGCGTTCAGGGCGCCTCCGCTGAAGCCGTCAAGGAGGCGCTCGGCGTCACCACCGTCTACACCGGGGCGGACAAGGTCCACGCGGACCTGCCCGGCGCGCTGCCGGACTACATCGGGGCCATCTCCATCTTCGGGTTCGTCATCGGCATCACTGCGTTCGCCACGGTCTTCGTGCTGACCGGCACGGTCGCCCTCGCGGTGCGGCAGCGGCTGCGCGAACTGGCGTTGCTGCGGGCTACCGGCGCGACGCCGCGCCAACTGTGGCGTCTGCTGAGCGCCGAGACGCTGCTCGTTACCGCGGCCGCGGCGATCGTCGGTGCACCGCTGAGCGTCATCGTCGCCGAGGTGATCGCGGCTCGCTTCCGTGAGCTCGGCGCTGTGCCACAGCAGTTCGCGGTGAGCGTCAACGTCGGCGTGCTGCTCGCCGCGACCGCGCTGACCGTTCTGGTGGCGCAGCTCAGCGCCCGGCTGGCGGCCCGGCGGGCGATCCGGATCGCCCCGGCCCAGGCGCTGCAGGAGACCGTCGTCGAAGGCCGGATCGGTTGGGTTCTGCGTACGCTCATCGCGCTACTGAGCGCGACCGGCGCGGCGGTGATCCTGGCGGTGGTCCCGCTGGACGGGCCGTTCGGCATGGGCATGACGTTCATCTCCAGCGCGTTGCTGCTCAGCGCGCTGGGCGCGGCCGGGCCGCTGCTGGTGGGGCTGCTCGGCGGGGCGCTGTCGCGGATCGCCGGGATGACCGGAATCGCCGGCTGGCTGGCCGGTGCGTTCACCCGGGCGGAGAACCGCCGGGTCACCTCGGTGGCGGTGCCGCTGGCGCTGATGGTGGCGATCAACGCGCCGATGATGCTGAACAGCGCACTCTCCGCCGACCTGGCGGCCGAGCAGGAGAGGGCGCGGAGCGCGGCCGCGACGTCCGTCGCCACCGGCGTGCTCCCCATGTCATCCGTCCAAAGACTGACCGGGGACTACACGGCCATGATGCCGACCCGGCTGATCGTGGACGAGGGCGGCAAGCCTGAGGACTATTCGGCGTACGGCGTCCAGCTCGGCGGTGAGCCGGTCCTCGACCTCGGCTTCACCTCGGGACAGTGGCGGGGCGGGGGCCTGGCGGCCAGCGCCTACCTCGCCCGGGCGAACGGCTGGCACGTCGGCGACACCGTCAAGGTCTGGCTGCCCGACGGGTACACGACCGAGCTGCCGGTGACCGGCGTCTTCGAGCGGTCCCGCGGCTTCGGCGACCTGATCGCACCGGCCGAGCTGGTCGCGGCGCATGATCCCCGGGGTGTGGTCACCGCGATCGCATTCCGCGGGGACCTGAAGGTGCCGGGGATGCGGGTCAGCGCCGCGCACGCGCAGGCCGCGAACGACGCCGACGAGCGGCAGGGCGCGTGGGAGGTCATGATCGCGGTCTCCCTGGGATTCACCGCGATCGCCGTGGTCAACACGTTCGTCGTTGCCGCCGCGGCCCGCCGGGGTCAGCTGGCCCAGCTGCGGCTGCTCGGCGCGACGCCGCGGCAGATCCGGCGGATGACCGCCCGTGAGGCGCTGCTGGCCGTGACGGTGGGTCTGCTGCTCGGCGTCGCGGTCACCACGATCGTGGTCGCCGCGTTCAGCACCGCCCAGGACGGGACGCTGCGGCTGGTCGTCGACCCGGCCGCGTACGGTCGGCTGCTGCTGTGTGTCGGGCTGCTCGGGATCCTGGCGGGGACCGTTCCGGCCTGGCTGGTGCTGCGCTCGGTCCGGCCCGTCTGATGCGGTTGGTCCCGATCGCCGGTGGCCGGAGCAGCCTACCGCCGGCGATCATTAAGCTTCACGAGGTGTTCGGGCGTACCGGAAGATCCCTGGCCTACCTGGTGACCAGCCTGGTCGCCGGGCCGGCCGGGTTCGCCTGGACGCTGCTGACGGCGCTGCTCATGGCGGTGGGCGCGGTGACTGCGCTCGGCTCGCCGGTCTTCCAGGCCGTCACGTGGTTCGACCGGCGGCTGGCCACGGCGGAGCGCCACCGGGCCGGCTGGATCCTCGGCACTTCGATCGCCGTCCCCTACCTGCCGCTCACCGCCACCGGGCGGGCCCGCGTCCGCGAGATCGCGGCCCAGCCGGCCACCTGGCGCGACATGGCCTGGTTCGTCGTGCTGTTCCCGCTGGGCCTGGCGTGCGGAATCGTCGCGGTGGTCGCGACCGTGGTCACACTCGCGGCCGTGGCCGCCCCCGCCTGGGCCTGGTCAGTCCCCGAGCGGCGCGCGCACCCTCTCTTTCAGCAAGCCATGGGTACGCCGGGAGGCCGCCTCCTGCTCACGCTGGCCGGCATCGCCCTGGCCCCGGTGGTGATGTGGCTGCTGCCGCGGCTGGCCTCCCTGCAGGTCCGAGTCGCCGTCACGCTGCTCGCCCCAGGTGAGCACGGCCGCCTCGTGCGGCGCGCGCAGGAGCTGGCCGCCACCCGGGCCCGGGTCGTCGACGCGCAGGCCGCCGAGCTGCGCCGGATCGAGCGGGATCTGCACGACGGCGCACAGGCCCGGATCGTGGCGGCCGGCATGACGCTCGCGCTGGCCGAACGCCGTGCGCGTACGGGCGCGACCGTACTGGAAGATATCGCCACCGCGCGCCGCCAGCTCGACGAGGCCCTGGCCGAACTGCGGCGACTGGTCCGGGGCATCCATCCGCCGATCCTGACCGACCGCGGGCTCGCCGCGGCCCTGAGCGCTCTGGCCGCCGACTGCCCGATCCCGGTCGCCATCACCGTCGAGCTGCCGCAGCGGCTGGCTCCCGCGGTGGAGTCGGCAGCGTACTTCGTCGTCGCCGAAGGGCTGGCCAACGCGGTCAAGCACGCCCCGGCGGGGGCGTGCCAGGTGACCGTCACGGCCGCAGACCGGCTCACCGTCGCGGTGTCCGACGACGGCGCGGGCGGCGCGGACCCGGCCGGCTCTGGTCTCGACGGGCTGCGCCGCCGGATCGAGGCGCTCGACGGCGTCTTCACCGTCTCCAGTCCCCCCGGCGGGCCGACCCGCCTGAACGCGGAGTTCCCATGCGCATCGTGATCGCCGAAGACCTGCTGCTGCTGCGCGACGGCCTGATCCGCATCCTCACCGGCACCGGCCATGAGGTGGTGGCCGCGGTGGGCAATGCCGACACGTTGCTGGCGGCCGTCGCCGAGCACCAGCCGGATATCTCCATTGTGGATGTACGCCTGCCGCCGAGCTACCGCGACGAGGGCGTACGCGCGGCGCTGAAGCTACGGCCGGCACCGGTCCTGATCCTGTCCCAGTACGTCGAGCGCACCTACGCCGCCGAACTGCTGGCCGACGGCAAGGGCGCAGTCGGCTACCTCCTCAAGGACCGGGTCACCGCGCTGGATGACTTCCTCGACGCCGTCGAACGGGTCGCCGCCGGCGGGACCGCGATGGATCCCGAGGTGATCCAGCAGCTGTTCGCCCGCAACGCCCAGAACCAAGGCGTCGCCGCGCTGACCCCGCGCGAGCGGGAAGTCCTCGGCCTGGTCGCCCAGGGCATGTCCAACTCGGCGATCTGCGCCGCGCTCGTGCTGGCCCCGGTCTCGGTCGAGAAGCACATCGGCAACATCTTCGCCAAGCTCAGCCTGCCCCCGTCCGACGACTCACATCGGCGCGTGCTCGCCGTACTGGCGTACCTCAATGCCTGAGACGGCGGCTAATAAGAGGTCGCGCAATTAGGCGGGCTCATGGCCGACGGGTCGAGCGGGTGTCCCAGCGGTAGAGGGTCCAGGCCTGGCGGATGAGGCTACGGACGGT
>NZ_JBIAHQ010000052.1:0-17394 GCF_042870725.1 Micromonospora sp. NPDC006431 | reverse complement strand
ATCACAAGTTTCCCTTGCAGGGCAGGCACTTCCGCTCATCTACACGCCGACGAACAGCACATCCCGGCGATCACCATGAATCACCCAGGCTAGGGCGACCACGGCTGGATCAAGTTGACCAGATGCCAGCCATGCCCACCGCGAGTCGTGGTCACCATTCACACCGGACGTCCTGACGATCGCCCGCTCAGCCGGAGAACTTGAACAACCAGTAGATGGGGTAATCGGAATTGCTCTTACGGACACCACCGTAGACGTTCGTCACGTAGTCTTCCGCCCAGTCAAAGTTGCACTTGGCCCACGTACCGCCTCCGTGGGGGTTACGGCAATACCGCCAAGCCACACCCGCGCCGGCATCGATTCGCGCAAGTCCCGAATGGCCGTCTACCCTGCCATCCCTCACATAGACGATGTCGCCGTGTTCTACGACGCAGACAGCCGTGAGGTAGGTTTCGTCCGTCCCGCACTGGTCCGCGACCGTAGGCTCGCCTACCTGGACTCCAGTCTGGCACCTAACGCCGTAATCAGTGCAGTGGTCGAGGTAGTTCTCGTCGGCCCAGCTCGGTGACTGCAAGCCGAAAACGGCGGTGCTGACGGCAACGGTGCCCACTGCGACACGAGATACGGCTCTGCGTCCGGGGGTGGACGGGGTGAACCAGTTTTTCACGGACATGGTGCTCCTTACTCTTACTACTCCAGCCCGGCCCTTATGGCCAGGCAGCGAACTCCAAGGGGAAGCCGGCCCTCTCTCGGCGTCCCTATTGGACATGCCCAGATTCAACGCACAGCGATATTTGAATTCGTCAAGATGCGCCGTCAGCCTGGTTGTCCTTGACGTAGAGGTAGCCACCGTCGCATTTGACGCAGACGGACGTGTGGTGCGGGTCCGCGGACGCCGTGTCGCATTCGCCTTCCGCGTTTCCGACCTCGACGCCGGCCTGGCAACGCACAAACACGTACAGTCAGTTCAGAGCCGTCGTCATTGTCTCAAGGACTGCATCCTCGCTGAATCTGGTTCAAGCTTTCATCGGACAGGGAGCACGTTATGACGCGGCATCCTCTCGGGCCAACCGTGCACGATGCTCAAGTTCCTCTGCGGACCGTGCACGGTGCCCACTCACGGTGCGACAGGCGCGGACAACAGCAACTGCACCTGCTCGCTGTCGGCCGCTGTTCCTGAGCCGGCCTCCGGTGGGTCGGCGGCGCGCCGCGTGGATCAGGTGCGGCGTCGTCCGGGAGCGGTCAGCGTGCAGCGGCGCCAGGGCCGACCGTGGACGGGTCGGCCCTGGCGGGCTGTGCCGGCGGACTGGGCATAAGGCTTCCGCCGACGGTGCATCCGGTTATCTAGTGCCAAGTCAGGCAACGCTTGCCCTGTCCGCTACCGGCACCTCGGGGCGATGTCCCCTGTCGATATGTCCGCGCGTTCGGGGGCACGGCCAGCGCGGGGCAACGCGACCCCGAGCCGTCGTTCCGTCGCGAGGCAGCGACCAACGTGCCAGGACAAATCACGTCAAGCCGGAGCTCGCGTGGCTCGGTATCGCAGGGCGATCGCCCCCGACCGGAACGCATGGCGGTCCACGAACTCGAGCTGGATGCGCTCGCGCAGACCGGCGAGCAACGTCGGCCCGTGTCCGGCAAGGACCGGCTGCACAAGGAACTCGTACTCGTCGATCAGTCCCAGATCTGCCAACGCCAGGGGGAGCGTCACGCCGCCCACCCACAGGCCCTCGCCTGGCTCCTGCTTGAGCCGCTGAACCGCTTGCCCCAAGTCGCCTCGCACCAGCTCGGCATTCCAATCGACCCCGCTCAGCGTGCTCGACACGACGTACTTCTTCGCCCGGTCGATGGTCTCGGCGAACGGGATCTGCCACTCATTCATCCAGTCAGGCCACGTGCCCGTGGCCGGCTTCCGCCACGCCGACTCCATCATCTCGTAGGTCACCCGGCCGAACAGCAGGGCATCGGCTCGTTCCATCTCAGCGGTCCAGTGGCGCATCGACTCCTCGTCCGGCGGGAGCCCTGCCTCGTGATGGCAGCAGCCGTCGAGCGTGACGTTGATCGAGTATCGAAGTGGTCTCATCTCGTTGCTCTCCCTTGATGCGCGCCCCCGCGTTCACCGGTCCATATTTAGACGACTGCCGACGCCATTTCTCATCGGCGCCCCGATCGCACCTACTCAACACCGTCGTGATGCGAACCAGACCGCAGACCGAGCGCGCGACCGATTCGGCGCTCGGGGCGTTCAGGTTCGCAACCGGACGGCGCCCATAACGCTCGACTTCGATGCACGGTGCCACGCCGCCCTACCGCCGGCTCAGGGTCAACGACGAACGTCGCAAACGTTGCCTGACGCGGCACTAGGTGACTGGTGTTAAACGATGGCTGCCGCCGGTGTGGCGGCCATCGTTTTCTATCTATTTCAGGTAGTTTGCTGGTGTGGCGTTGGGTGTGGCTTCACAGCAGTTGGACCTGCTGGATCCGGTGAGCCGATTCTGCGGCGAGACGTTGCCTGCGAACTCGATCTTCGCGTTTCTGCACGAGCATCGGGAGGCCCTGTTCCCGGACGGTTTGTTCACCGACCTGTTCGCGGCGGTGGGTCGCCGGTCGGTGCCGCCGTCGGTGGTGGCCACCGTGATGGTGCTGCAACGCCTCGAGGGGCTGTCGGACCGGGAGGCGGTGGACCGGTTCACGTTCGACGCCCGCTGGCGTTACGCCGCCGGAGTGGGCGGCTGGGACGGTGCGGGCCGGGTGGGGTTCGCCCACACAGTGCTGGTCGACATGCGGGAACGGCTGCGCCGTTCGGACCGCCCGGACCGGATCTTCGAGGTGGCGTTGGACGCCGCTCGGTCCGCGGGGCTGGTGGGCCGGCGGCGGGTCCTGGACTCCACGCCCCTGTATGACGCGGTCGCGACGATGGACACGATCACGCTGATCCGCTCAGCGATCCGGGGTCTGCTCGCCGCCGCCGACGGTGAACTGATCACGCGGTTGCGGGCCGTGCTGTCCAGCGGTGACGACTACAGCAGCACCGGCAAGCCGGTCATCGACTGGGACGACAAGACCGCCCGCGACGCCCTCGTCGACTCCCGCGCCCGCGACGGCTACGCCCTGCTCGCCGCCCTCAACGGGCTCACCGACCTGCCCGAGCCGGTCGTTCAGGCGATGCGGCTGCTGGCCACCGTCCTCGGCTAGGACCTGGAGGCCGGCGACGACGGGACGCTGCGGATCGCCCGGAAAGTCGCCCCGGATCGGGTGATCTCCACCGTCGATCCCGAGGCCCGGCACGGGCACAAGACCAGCCACCGCGGCTTCGACGGCTACAAGGGCCACATCGCCGTCGACCCGGACGTCGAGGTCATCACCGCGACCGCGGTCACCGCCGGCAACGTCGGGGACGTTGAACCGGTCGCCGGGCTCATCGCCGACCTCACCGACCCGACCGCCGCCACCGACCCCGCCGGCGGCACCGCCACGGTCTACGGCGACGCGGCCTACGGCGCCGGCGAGGTCCTGCAGCATCTCGACGGCGCCGGGATCGACGCCAAGACCAAGGTCCAGTCACCCGTCGCGCCTACCGGGAAGTTCACCAAGGACCGCTTCGAGGTCAACCTCCGCGACGCCACGGTGACCTGCCCCAACGGCATCACCATCGCGATCCGGCCGGTCAAAGGCAACGCCCGCCACGCGGGCAAAGCCAACTTCGGCACCGCCTGCGCCACCTGCCCCGTACGCGGGCAGTGCACCGACTCCAAGACCGGCCGCAGCATCACCATCGGCCACCATGAGGCCCGCCTCACCGCCGCCCGGACCCGCCAAACCGACCCCGCCTGGCAGGGCGACTACCGCGCCACCCGACCGAAGGTCGAACGGAAGATCGCCCACCTCATGCGCCGACGTCACGGCGGACGACGCGCCCGCATGCGCGGCCGGCACCGCATCGCCACCGACTTCACCCTCCTCGCCGCCGCCGTGAACCTCGCCCGACTCGCCACCCTCGGCCTCACCCACACCCTCCAAGGCTGGGCCCTCAACCCCGCCTGAGGACCACAGTCCCCGGCTGACCCCACCCGGCAAACGTTCTGAAGGGCCTGCATCGCCGCCCCAGCAACGGTTTCAGCACCCGAAACCCTCGAACCAGCACACCGAACCGACACCACCCACGCGATAACGGCGGTCGACCGGGACCCGGTCAACCCCCGTTTAACACCAGCTACCTAGGCCGTGTTTCATAGCTCGGGTCAGAGCCATTCGTTGATCGCGGCGACGTGGAGTGTGGCCTGGTAGCGCACGGCGAGCTTGTCGAACCTGGTGGCCATGGCTCGATGGCGTTTGAGTTGGTTGATGCCGCACTCGACGGCGTGACGCTGCTGGTAGATGTGGGCGTCGAAGGTCGGCGGCCGGCCACCCTTGGACCCCTTCTTACGCCGGGTGGCGGCCTGATCGATCTTGATGGGGATCGTGGCCGGGATGCCGCGTCGGCGTAGGTGCTCACGGTTGACGCGGGAGCTGTATGCCTTGTCCGCGAGGACCCGGTCGGGTCGAGTGCGGGGGCGGCCGCCGTCGGGCCGGGGGACCCGGATGCGGGCCAGGACCCGGGTGAACTGCGGGCTGTCATGGCACTGCCCGCCGGTCAGCAGCATCGACAGCGGCTTGCGGCCCTGCTCGCAGGCCAGGTGCAGCTTCGTGGTCCAGCCACCCCGCGACCGGCCGAGAGCATGATCAGCCGGCTCGTCCTCGACCCCACCCGGTGGTTCCTTCTACAGCTCGGGCTGCGTGCGGGCGCCGGCGGCGTGTTGATGTGCCCGGGCGATGGTCGAGTCGACGCTGACGTCCCAGGTGATCAGACCGGCGGCGTCGGCGCGGGTCTGCAGCCCGGTGATGATCCGTTGCCACACTCCGGCGCGTTGCCAATGGCGGAACAGCCCGTAGACCGTCTGCCAGGGCCCGTAACACTCCGGCACGTCCCGCCAGGGCGAGCCCACCCGCACCCGCCACCGGGTCCCGTCGATGAGCTGCCTTTTACTCCACTTCAGCGGTCGTCCTGGCTTCGTTCCCCTCGGCAGCAGCGGTTCCAGCGCCGCCCACTGCACGTCGGTCAGGTCGAACCGCCTCGTCACCGGTATGGTGGCCACGAGGTCTCCGTGCTGATGGTCTGTCTTGGTCGATGAACCATCTACCGGAGACCTCACCGCGTATCGATCACCGACACGCCGAGATCCCTGGCCGGGGCTGACTGGGCAACCCCAGCAATGAAACACGGCCTAGATCCAGCGGTTGCCCAACCACATCCGGGCGGCCCAGTCGGTGTACGGCAGAACCTTGCCGACGTAGATCGGATAGAAGTACGCGAAGCAAGCCGCAACCAGTAGCACGTAGGCCGCTGCGACGATGACGCCGATCGGACGCCGGTCAGGTCCGGACGGCGCGTTGCCGGTGGCAGCCGATGGGCGAGGCGGAGTCATGACCATGCCGAGGACGTAGACGACGGCGAGGACCAGGAACGGCTCCGCGGGAAGGGCGTAGAAATAGAACATCGTCCGGTGGTCGGCGACGGCGAAGTAGAACCAGGGCAGCAGTCCGGCGAGGATGCCGAGCCAGATGGGGCCGACCCGCCAGTCCCGTCGCGCGATGCCGAACCAGGTCAGTGCGCCCAGCGCCGGGATGAACGACCACCACAGCAGCGGCGTCCCCAACAGCAGGACCTCCCTTGTGGGGGCTGACCCGGCGCATGGTTCGCCGCCACACCACCAGTCGAACGCGACCGGTCGCCCGAGCAGCAGCCACTGCCACGGCCAGGACTGGTAGCGATGCGCCTTCTCCAGCGTGGTGTGGAACCGTAACGCCTCCACGTGGTAGTGCCAGAGGTTCTGCAGCGCGCCCACGATCGGCAACTCGTCGTGGCCGGCGTCGCGCAACCAGTGCCGGAAGTGTCCCCCGTCGGTTGACAACCAGCCCGACCAGCTCGCCAGGTACACGACGAGGAGAAGCGTGCCGCCGATCGCCAGCCAGCCGATCTCTCTGACCAGAGCGTCCCGCCACGGGCGGCGTACGCCCGCGGAGCGGCGTGCCTGCATCTCCCAGTAGAGCATCAGCGCGGCGAAGGCGAGCACGTACCAGATGCCGCTCCACTTGACCGCGCACGCGCAGCCGAGCAGAACGAAGGTGGCCAGGCGCCACCACGGCACCGCGAACGGCAGGCGGCCGGCCGGCCCCGGGACGGCCGGGTCGAGGCCGGCTTCGAGCGCCGTCAGCCAGCGCCGTCGGCGGGCGTCGCGGTCGAGGAGCAGAGTGCCGAACGCCGCGAGGATGAAGAACATCAGAAAGATGTCGAGCAGCGCCACCCGGGACAGCACCAGGTGCATGCCGTCCAGCGCCATCAGCAGACCCGCCGCGCAGCCCAGCACGGTGGACCGGAACATCCGCCGCGCCACGCGTACGAGGATGAGCACCGACAGGGTGCCGACGACCGCGGCGGAGACGCGCCAACCCGTCTCGTTGTAGCCGAACACCAGCTCACCGAGCCCGATCATCCACTTCCCGAGTGGCGGGTGGACGACGTTTGCGGCGACGTTGTTCTTCTCGTCCCACTCGAAGCCGCGCAGCAGCAGGTGGTGTGCCTCGGTGGCGTAGTAGAGCTCGTCGAAGATCTTGCCCTTTGGGCTGCTCAGGTTAAGCAGACGCGGCACGGCGGCAATGGCGACGATCAGCGCGGTGGCCAGCCAGGACCAGAGGTCACCGCCCGCGTCGAACGGTGACAGCCGACGCCGGACGACTTCCGGGACTGCTCGGCGGACGTCACTGGCAGAACTCGCGACGTTCGACCCGCCTGCGGCGGCCGCCTCGCCACCGAGCGGCGCACCTCTTCGGTACGTACCAGCCACCGCCATCACCGGCAGATCGTAGGCCAACGAGCGCCGCTGTGGCTGGCACCTGTGACCGGCACAAGCCATCCTCCGATTCGGTCAAGCGGCGATGCTACCCCCGAAAAGCTACCGAGGTGGTCAACACCCAATTGACGGTCTCTCTTAGGTGGCGGACCACGTGACCTTCGGAGGTCGGACGGCGGCACAGAGCGGGTGGCCTTTGGCGTCGGTGAGCCCCAGCCTCGCGATCAGCCTGCCGCCGGAGATCGCGGCATGCGCGGTGGAGTTCTCAACACCGTCAATCCATAGCTTGGCCCGTCGGAACATCGTGAACGTGCCGGTGCGATCGACCTCGCCCCACGACAGGTAGATGAAGCGCCGACCGGGGCCGCCTTGAATGTAGGGCCCGCGCACGTCGAGGCCGCCTTTTGTAACGGTCGCGGCAGTGCAATCCAGGTCCCACCTCACTGCCGCAGCGTCGCCCGGCTGCAGGTCGAGCCACTGCGTTGGTCGCTCGCGGCGCTGCACGCCGACGTGGATGTTGCGGTAGCCGGGGAAATCGTCGCTGCCGCCGCAATCGCGTCCGGGAAGGTCGTGGCCCTCGATACGGATCCGCATGAGTCCAGCCTAGGCCGCTCCCCCGACGCCGTTGTGTGCCCGTACGGCGGAGCCTGCTGGTGCGACGGGCGTCGATCATTGCTGGTCTGAACCGAAATCAGGTGAGTTGTTCGTCGTCCCGGATGCGGGCGTGCAGGTGCATGTCGTGTCGACCGTCGGAGTGGACGGCGGCGCTCCGCTTCGTGCCCTCCAGACGGAAGCCGGATTTGGCGGCGACCCGGCACGAAGCCCTGTTGAAGGTCGAGTGATCCAACTCCAAGCGGTGGAAGCCTGCCTCGCCAAGGGCCCAGACGCTCATGGCCGTGAGCGCGCGGGAGGCCACGCCTGCGCCGCGGGCGGCCGGGAGTACCCAGTATGCGCATTCAGCGACACCATCATCGAGATCTATTCCGCGCATCGTGATGCGCCCCAGCACCTCACCGCCGCCGTGAGTCACCGCCCAATGCGCACCCTTCTCGTGCGCCCAGTCCTGGCGATACTGGTCGAACCATTCACCGACCTGATCCTCGGATACGGGTTGGCGGGTGTGCCAACGCTGGATCTCGGGGTCGCGATAGGCGGCGAAGAAGACTGGGACGTCGGTCGCCTCCCAGGGCCGCAGCAGCAGGCCTCCGGTGGCGGCCAGCACGGGTTGTGGGCCGTCGGCGAGGGTACCGGCGGCGATGGCGGGAGGCGTCGAGAGGATTGACGTCATTGCCCATCCTCTTCCGCCGGCCGTCACGCGTGTCAAGCTTCCGAACGGCTGCGCGTTGTTGGCGCGGCGACAAAAGCCGACCTCAACGTACCGCTGTTGACCACCATGGACCTGACCGGTGCCGTGGTCACCGCGGACGCGTTACACACCCAGCGTGAGCCCGCCCGCTGGCTGGTCCAGACCATGCAGGCCGGCCACCAGCTACCTTGCGAGAGCCGCGGGTAGGGCCTGTCCCACCGCTCGGGTAGGGCCTGCACCACCGGCAATCTTCACGCTCACCGGCTGTCACCTAAACAGACCGCTTCATAGGGTCGCAGGAAAGTCGTCGAACACGATTCCTGACCGTTCCGGAGGTGGTCACGTGAATTTCTCCATCGAAGACCCGCCCGTCGGGAATCGAGCGTCGTCCGGGACGCTCTCCCGGATCGTCGACGTCGACGCGTTGCGCGCCGTGGCGCTGCTCCTCATCCTGGTCGTCAACATCGCCTTCTTCGCCTCCGGCTATTCCTTCCATCTGGTTCCGGATCCCGCGCACGACTCGTGGGGCGACCAGGCGGTCCGGTGGCTGGTCGAGCTGCTTTTCACGATGAAGGCGTACCTGCTCTTCTCCTTTCTCTTCGGCTACAGCTTCACGCTCCAGCTCGATTCCGCGGCGCGGCGCGGCGTCGACCTCGCCCCACGGTTCCGGCGACGGCTGGCCGGGCTCTTCGTGCTCGGCATCCTGCACGCGGTGCTGCTGTTCCAGGGCGACATCCTGACCACGTACGCATTGCTCGGTCTGGTCCTGCTCGCCATGCGGGGAGTCGGCGTCGGGACCGCGCTGCGCGCCGCCGTACTGCTGACCGGCGGGATCGGCTTCATCCTCGCGCTCGCCGCCACGGGCGGGACCCAGCTGGTCACCGATCCGGCGACGGCACTCGCGGCGGGGCAGCGGTCCACCGAGGCACTCCAGGGCGGGATCGGCTCGGTGGTCACCGAGCACGTACGCCAGCTGCCGGCGATGTTCGGCACGCTCCTCGTGCAGGGGCCGCTCGCCCTCTCGGCCTTCCTCTTCGGTTACGCGGCCGGGCGGCGCCGGCTACTCACCGACGTCGTCGGGAACCGGCAGCTCCTGCGCCGGGTGCAGCAGCTGGGCTATCCGGTCGGCCTGGCCGGTGCGGTGATCTTCGCATCGGGCGGGGGCAGCGCCAACGTGGCCGGGCTGACGGTGGGCGTGCTCACCGCGCCGCTGCTCGCGGCCGCGTACGCCGCCACCCTGCTCCAGTTCTTCCAGACCGACCGGGGGCGGCGGGTGGTCGCCGTACTGGCGCCGGCCGGACGGATGTCCCTGTCGAACTACCTGGGTCAGTCGCTGCTCTGCGTGCTGGTCTTCACCGGCGTCGGGTTGGGCCTCGCCGGTGCCGTCGCACCGCCGGTCGTCGTCCTCATCGCGGTCGCGATCTACTGTGTGCAGCTCGCCGCCAGCGCGGCGTGGATGGCCCGGTTCCGGTACGGACCGTTGGAGTGGTTGTTGCGGGCCTGGACCGAGCAGCGGTGGCCACGGCTGCGGGCGGCGGACCCGGCATGACGGGTCCCGGTGGGGCGGCTTGCCGCCGGGCCGCACCCAACCGGGGCCAGCACCGCATCGGGCCGGATTGTACGAGCGCGGGTCACGTCGTTCGGCAGATGAAGATCATGCGAGGGCCGCTGCTCGCGCCAACCCACCCAGGGCGTCGTGGCGGGCCGAGTAGAGCCGATGGCCGGGTGAGAGCAGCGAAGTCGCGCGGACGGACTTGGTTGTCCTCGCCTGGGTGGGGATGCGGCGCGAGCACACCGGGCAGGCCCCTGGCCTGCCGGCAACGCCGGCCCGAGGGGTCGCCGAGCCGCGTCGGCGGCTGGGGCGTTGCGCTCAGCGCACGGGTCGTTGATCATCTGCTTCCATTGCGGCGGTGACGAGCCAGAATGCTCCCGTCAGCTGGACGCCGTCGGGGTGCTCATAGGTGCTCAGCGCGGTGGTGAGCGCGACTCGCGCTCGGGTGGCGGCGTGCCGGTCGCCGTTGTCGAGCAGTGCGCGTGCCGGGCCGGTGCCGAGCACGAGTTGGGTGGCGTTCGCGGCGTCGTTTCCGTAGGTCATGGCTGGGTCGAGGCCGGTGATGGTGATGTCGCGGAAGCCGGCCGTGGTCAGCAGTTCGTCGATGCGTTGGGGGTCGGCCAGGGAGAACATGCTCGGCTCGTACGGCGCCCTCGGGTCGGTGTGCGGGACGCGGCCGACGAGTGCGGTCATGAATACGGTGAACCACTGCTGTTCGTCTACGGCTCGCGCGCAGGTGAACGCCAGGCGCCCGCCGGGTCGCAGCGCGTGCGCGATGTTGGTGAAGGCCGCCACGGGGTCGGTGAAGAAGGTCAGTCCGCCTCGGCTGAGGGCGACATCGAACTCGCCGGGCGGGAACGGGTGCACCTGCACGTCGCCCTGCTCGAACCGGACGTTGGTCGGCCCTTCGCCGGCGGCATGGGCCCGCGCCGTCTGCAGCATCGGGCCGGACAGGTCGACGCCGAGCACGTATCCGTCCCGGGCGCGCCGGGCGGCCAGGCGGGTGGTCTGGCCGTTGCCGCAGCCGAGGTCGAGCACCCGGTCGTCCGGCCTGATCGCGGCCGCCGCCAGGAGCGGTTCGTTGAGCTCTGCGCTGACTGCGTCCCACTGGGCGGCGTGGTCGGCCCAGTGCCTGCCTTCCGGCCCGTTCCACGCCTGCGCCTGCTCAACGTTGACGATCGGCTGCATATGCCACCTCCGAAGCTGCCGCCTGACCGGGCCGCCGCCGGCCCGGCTTGAAGACCCCGAGGCCCACGTTGATCCCGAGGATCAGCAGTGCCACCGCCGGTGCCGCCACCGCCACGACCCGGTCGCCGCGAGGGACGCCCACCGGCGATGACCCGACCGCCGCTGCGGCGGCCGCGTGCCCGAGCCGGGGTACGAGCAAGGCCAGGGCGGCCACGGCGAGCACTGCCGCGAGTGTGAGCTTGACGGTGACCCAGCCGTGCCGCAGTGGCCGCCACGGCCCGGCGGCCGCCAGCGCGAGGCCGGTCAGCACGCTGCCCACGGCCAACGGCGCGACCAGCCACCGGCCGAGGAGGTACGCCGCCGGGTACACCGTGCGTGGATCGGCGTCGCGCAGGCCGGACACCGCCAGCGCCAGAAGTGCCGCGTCGGCGCCCAGTGCACCCACCGTCACGATGATGTGGGCGGCCAGCAGCAGACGACGAGATCGTGGGGACAGGTACATCGGGACGTCTCCCTACCGCTGACCCGGCCGGAGCTGCTGGCCATGGCCGAACACTCGTACGATGTCGAACAGGATGTCCGAGTATGGTCACGGGCAGCGAGCCGGTTCAACGACCAGAACAGGGCCACGATCCGTTACCGGACATCCGCCGACAACTGTTCGGGAAGCGAGGATGCGAGATGCCGGGACAGGACCGCCGGGTACGGCGCAGCCAGCGCCTTCTTCGCGAGGCGCTCGTCGCCCTGATCCCCGAGAAGGGCTACGACCGGATCACTGTGCAGGACATCCTCGACCGCGCCGACGTGGGGCGCTCCACCTTCTACACCCACTACCGCGACAAGGACGACCTGCTGCTGGCCGGCTTCGACGACCTGCGCACCGACCTGCAGCGCGACCTCGACGCCCTCAGCCCCGGCGTGCCACCCCATCCGACCAGCCCGACCGGCGTGATCTTCGCCCACGCGTACCGCCACCGGGACCTCTACCGCGCGCTGTGCGGCCGACGCGGCGGCAGCGTCGTGCAGCGCCACCTGTACCGGCTCGTCAGCGACCTGCTCCGCGACCATCTGCGCCCGCACATCGAGGCCGCCCGCAGCGATCTACCGGTCGACGTCGCCGCCGCGTTCTACACCTCCGCAGCCCTCGGCCTGCTCACCTGGTGGGTCGACCAGGACTTCCGGCCCGGACCCGCCGCCCTCGCCAGCATCTATCAGCGGCTCGCCGCACCCGGCCTGCTCGCCGCCCTCGCCCCGCCGGCACCCGAGCCACCACCCTCGACCGGGAAGCACAGCGGGGCACCCGGCCAGCGCTCGGCACCGGATTGACCGTGCTCAGCTGTACGCACCCTTGTGCCCGTAGCCAGCGAGCGGTTCCGGGTTCCGTGGCGGGAATCCGGTCGGCGAATCGTTGCGGGCTGCGTCGTGGCGCGGTACGCGTTCATGCCATGTTGGGGCTGACCAGTCCGGTCTGGTAGGCGATGACGACCAGTTGCGCGCGGTCGCGCGCACCCAGTTTCGCCATCGCGTGGCTGACATGGGTGCGGGCGGTGGCCGGGCTGAGGAACAACTCGGTGCCGATCTCGTTGTTGCTCAGGCCCTGTCCCACCAGGGCCAGCACTTCGCGCTCGCGCTGGGTCAGCACCGCGAGCCGGTCCTCCGCGGCTTGGGCAGCGCTTCGTTGCGCGGTGAACTGGCCGATGAGGCGTCGGGTGATCCGGGGTGCGAGCAGCGCGTCTCCGGCAGCGACCACCCGGATGGCGTGCAGGAGCTCGGCCGGTCCGGCGTCTTTGAGCAGGAAGCCGCTGGCGCCGGCTTCCAATGCCTCGAAGACGTACTCGTCGGTGTCGTAGGTGGTGAGGATGAGGACTCGGACCTGCTCCAACCCGTGCGTCCCGGTGATCTGGGTGGTGGCTTGAATCCCGTCCAGCTTTGGCATGCGGATGTCCATGAGGACGACGTCGGGGCGGGTGGCGCGGGCCCGCTCGACGGCTTCGGCGCCGTTGGTGGCTTCTCCCACCACCATGATGTCGTCCTCGACGTCGAGCAGGACCTTGAATCCGGACCGGACGAGACCCTCGTCGTCGGCGAGCAGCACCTTGATCGGAGCGTTGGTTGACGGTGACGTGGCTGCTGCGTTCACAGGCGTGACCCGGTCGGCGCGAGGGGCAGCCGGGCCATGACTTCGAACCCTCCGCCCGGAGTCGGCGTTGCCTCGAGTTCTCCGCCCAGCAGTTGGCAGCGTTCGCGCATGCCGAGGATGCCACGGCCGGGCTTGGCCGAGCTGCCGGTGCCGGTCGGCTGTTGGGCCGGTAGGTGTGGGCCGGCGGGGTCGCCGGCTGGGCGGGCGTGGCGCCCCTCATCGGTCACGCGGATCTCCAAGGCGTCGATCCCTGGGTGCAGCGCTACCGTCACCCGGGTCGGGCCGACGTGGCGGATCACGTTGGTGATCGATTCCTGCAGGATTCGGTAGGCGGCGCTGCCCACCGCGCTCGGCAACGGCGCCGCGGGCGAGGTCTGCTCGAGTTTGATGTCGAGTCCGGCATCGCGTGCCTTGGCGGTGAGTTCGTCGATCTGCTCGAGCCCTGGGTACGGCACGCGCCCGTCGGTGTCGTCACGGAGCACCCCGAGGATGGCTCGCATTTCCCGCAGCGCCCGAGAACTGGTCTGTTCGATGGCTTGCAGCGCCTCGCGTGCCACTTCCGGCCTCTTGTCGAGCACGTGCGCGGTGACACCGGACTGGACGTTGATGATCGCTATGGCGTGCGCGACGGTGTCGTGGACCTCGCGCGCGATCCGGAGCCGTTCGGCGTCGACCCGCGCCCGTGCTTCCTCCTCGCGAGTCCGTTCCGCCAGCTCAGCGCGCGCCTGAGCTTCGGCGGCGATGACCCGTCGAGACCGGACGGACTCGCCGAGGGCTGCGCTCATGACCGATGCACCGATCCGGAAGAACACCCAGCCGATGGCGGCGCGGGGCTCGATGTCGGCCGCGGCGACCAGCCACCAGACGGCGAGCACCGTGGTACCCACGCCAGCCACCACCAGCGACCGGCGCCCGTCGCCGTACGCGGTGAGGGTGTACAGGGCGACGAAGAGCCCGAGCCAGCCGGGCCCGTCCGGGAAGTCGAGACCGTAATACACCAAGCTGGCGAGCGCGGTGGTGACAAACACCGGCACCGGCCACCGGCGGCGGACGGCCAGGGCCAGGCCACTCACCATCAGCAGGGCGTATCCGAGGTTTCCGAAGTCGGCGAGCGGGCGCGGTGCCCCCTCGATGGCAACCTTGGCGACCGTGCCCTGCACCTGCATCACGGTGACGAAGAGCGCGAGCGCCACGTCTTGCGCCACCATACGCAAGGGGAACGACACGGCACGTGGTTGCATGCGGTGATCCTACTGTTCTCGCCCACGGACGACGCTCGGCACAGACGCGCGACCTGCTACGCGCACGGGCGTAGTGAGCTACGAGGTCGTCTACGCCCAATTGCGTAGACGCTGCCATCCGCTGTCAGAGGCCACGGCCGCCTCACCGGCGCGACGATCACCGCCATGAGCGATCACCGTCACCCACTTCGAGGAGCGTGCCATGCGTAGATTCTTCGCCGGCGTGGCGGCCCTGCAGATTCTGGCCGTCGTCGCACAGTTCTTCCTGGCTGCCAGCGGTGCTTTCGACACGGCACCCAACGATGAGTCCTTCCAGCCGCACCGCGCGCTGGGCGGCGGAATTGTTCTGATCGCAGTCCTGGTGACCGTCGTCGCCGCGACAGCCCGGATGCCCGGGCGGGTCATCGGGATGAGTGGCCTGGTCGCCGGGCTCGCGGTTGTCCAGTTCGTGATCAAGGGGATCGCCACGGCGGTCGACGGCACCGCCGGCGGGCTCGTCTTCGGCCTGCACGCGGTCAACGGTCTCGCCATCGTGGCAGTGACCGGGATGATCATCCGTCAGGCCAGGCAGCTGTCCAGGCCGGACACCCCGCTGCCCAGGCCGGCCACGCCTGCCCGACAGGCGCCATGACCACGGGAATGTGGATCATCCTGGACCACGTCGTCGCGCTGCTGAGCATCGCCGCGTGGTTCACCGCCGGCGTCACGCTGGCGCTCCGGCGCACCCGGCTGGCGCTCACCGGCCTCGTCGCGGCGGTGCTCGTGACGCTGGTCCGGGTGGGCACCCTGGCGATGCTGGCCGGCCGGGGCTGGTGGTTCGTACAGGAGAAGGTGCTCCTGGGGCTGCCGCTGCTGGGGGCCGCCGGGGCCGTCGCCGTGCTGGTCGCCGGCCCGCAACTGCTCGCGGTAAGACGGGGGCGAGCAGCTGGAGGGTCGGCACGTGGCGTGGTCTCGGTGTTCACCGCGGGTTACGCGGCGCTGGCCGGTCTGGTGGTGACGTTCCTGGTCGGATACCCGCTCACTGTGAGCGCGGCCTTGATCACGATCTCGCTCGTGGGCGCCGGCGCGTTGCTGACTGCGCGAGTGGTCACGGCTCCCGTCGAGGACAGCGCCGATGCGGGCGTCGCGCAGGCGCCGGAGGATCGACGCGCGATCTCGCGCCGCCGGTTTCTCGGCTGGACCGGTGGCGCGGTCGTGGTGACCGCGGCCGGTGCCGGCACGGGGCTGTCGTTCCTCCCCACCGAATCGGTGACCAGGGGCGGCGGTCCGGGACGCTCGTCCCGGGCGGCCGTGTCGGTGGCCGACCTGCGGGGCTCCGGCTCACCGGCACCGGGTGGCACCGTGCGGCGGCAGGTGCTCACCGCGAAGAAGGCCACCGTACGGCTCCCGTCCGGGCGGGAGATCGACGCGTGGACCTACAACGGGGAGGTCCCGGGTCCGGCGATCACCGCGAACCAGGGTGACCTGATCGAGGTGCGGCTGCACAACGCCGACATCGACGACGGCGTGACCCTGCACTGGCACGGCTACGACGTACCGTGCGGCGAGGACGGCGCGCCGGGCGTGACGCAGCTGGCCGTGCGACCCGGTGCGGACTTCGTCTACCGGTTTCGCGCCGACCAGGTGGGCACCTACTGGTACCACACCCATTACGCGTCCCACGTCGGCGTACACAAGGGGCTGTACGGGACCCTCGTCGTGCAGCCGCGCGACGGGCAGCGGGCCGACGAACACTCCACGGCGGAGCAGGTGGACCTGACGCTGCCCGTGCACACCTTCGACGGCACCGTCGTGATCGCCGGCGGAGACGGCCGAACCGAACATTTCGCACCACCCGGTGCACCGGTGCGGCTGCGAGTGATCAACACCGACTCGGATCCGCACCGGATCGTCCTCGCCGGAACCCCGTTCCGGGTGGCGGCCGTCGACGGCCGAGACCTCAACCAGCCCGGTGAGGTCAGCGACGTCGGACTGCACCTGCCCGCGGGCGGGCGGTACGACCTGGTGTTCCTCATGCCGGACACGTCCGTGGCGCTCGTTGTCGACGACGATCGTGACGGCGGGGTGCGCCTGCGCCCGCCTGGCGATGCGCGCGGTGAAGCGCGTGTCGAGGACACGTCCGACCTGCCGGAGCTCGACCTGCTGCGGTACGGGGCTCCGGCCGCCGTGCCCTTCGACAGCCGCAGCGCCGACCGGCACTTCACCATGGTCCTCGATCGCGGAGTGGCGATGGTCGACGGGAAGCCGGCGTTTGCGCAGACCGTCAACGGTCGAGGCCACCCCGCCATCCCCGACCAGCTCGTCGCCGAAGGCGACATCGTCCGGTTCACCGTCGTCAACCGAAGCCTGGAAACGCACCCGTGGCATCTGCACGGCCATCCCGTGCTGATCCTGTCCAGGAACGGGACGCCGTCGACGGGTAGTCCACTGTGGGTGGACACCTTCGACGTCCGGCCGGGCGAGACGTGGGTGGTCGCGTTCCGCGCTACGAATCCGGGAATCTGGATGAACCATTGCCACAACCTGCCGCACGCGCATCAGGGGATGATGCTGCGGCTCCACTACGACGGTGTCACGACGCCATTCGGCGGCTCGCACGGCGGAAGCCCCGGCCATGGCCACTGATTCAGCCCGCGCCGCGGATCGGCCCGCCCGGTGCACGGACGATCTCAAGTCGGACGTCCTGGCCCTGGTGCACCGGCACCACCGGGCCGTCATCGACGCCGAACTGCGTCGGCTGGCCCGTCGAGCCCCGTCCCTCTCCCCTGCCGACCTGGACGTCGTCAACACGGCGCTGGAGAAACTCGCCGAGTCGGCGGTTCTCGCTCCGCTGCGAAACGCGCCACGGGACACCGCGATTCTGCTGACGCGCATTTTCGGCCACCCAGGCAATGAATCAAGGCGATCGAATGCAACGCTCAACGATTAGGAGAAGATGATGACAACCGAGGCTCCCCGTACGGATGGGGCGCTGGCGGGACTAGCCCCAACGCCGTTCAGTTAGGGCGGTGGCTGGTTCGTCAAGGGTCGTCGGTGATGACGTCGATTCTGGTGGTGGCCTTGTAGGTGCGGCGGTCGAT
>NZ_JBIAHQ010000051.1:0-18149 GCF_042870725.1 Micromonospora sp. NPDC006431 | reverse complement strand
CAATCACAAGTTTCCCTTGCAGGGCAGGCACTTCCGCTCATCTACACGCCGACGAACAGCACATCCCGGCGATCACCATGAATCACCCAGGCTAGGGGAGCCACCCCGCGACCTCGACTACACACTGAGCCATTTTCATCGTGATGGTGCAGGTCACGGGTGGCGGGTGAGGTCCGGTGTCTACAAAGGACGAGGCTCCTGGTAAGGCAGCAGTCGCCCAAGCCGTAACGGGAGCCTCGCCATGCTGTCTTACCCTGCCGCGATTCCGCTGTCCACCCGGACCCTGAACCACCTCGCCGGCCTCATCCGCAGGCACCGTCACCAGCACCGATCCCGCTGGCGACGGCTCGGGCCCGGCCGTCAGGCGCTGCTCGCCCTGGCCCACCTGCGCAACGGTGACACCTACACCCGGCTGGCCGGCGGGTTCGAGATCGGCGTGGCGACCGCCTGGCGGTACGTCCGCGAGGCCGTCGACCTCCTCGCCGCAGCCGCCGACGACCTGTCCGCCGCCATGCGCAGGATCCGCCGCCTGGCCTATGTCGTCCTCGACGGCACCCTCATCCCGATCGACCGCGTCGCGGACCAGAAGCCCTACTACTCCGGCAAACACCGCCGTCATGGCATGAACGTGCAGGTCATCGCCGACCCGGCCGGTCGGCTCGTCTGGGCCTCGCCCGCGCTCCCCGGCTCCGTCCACGACCTGACCGCTGCCCGCACGCACGACCTGATCCAAGCGCTGAGTAGGGACAACGTGATGACCTTCGCCGACAAGGCGTACCAAGGCGCGGGCGGCAGCATCCGGACACCGTTCAAACGCCACCGATACCGGCAGCGGCTGTCACGAGGGCAGAAGGCCGTGAACCGTGCCCACGCCCGGATCCGCGCCATCGGCGAACGCGCCAACGCCACCCTCAAGGGCTGGAAGATCCTGACCAAACTGCGCTGCTGCCCCCGCCGCGCCACCGCGATCGTGCAGGCCACCCTCGTCCTTCACCGCGTCGAAGCCAAGCGTCACGCAGGATGAGATTGCTCACTGTCGCGACCGTGCGTCGCACCGTTCGGGCCAGCCGCCCGTGGAAGCGACGCCGACCGCATGAACGAGGGCGGCCAGGTTATAGGTCGTCAGGATCTGCGCCTGCTCGATCACCGTGCCGTTGGCCTCCACCGACCAGTGCCCGCAGGCCTCGCCGGGCCTGGGTGGTCGTATGCTGCTGCCATGTGGAGTGAGTCCGATAACCATGGCTTCGTAAACGAGCAGGACTATCTGCGGTCGCTCAAGAAAGACGACAGCTACACCTTCACGTATCAGTTCGAATACATCGTCAAGAACCACGGGAACGACAACTACGACATCGGCACTGCGGACATGGTTGTCCGCGTCGAGTGGAACAACTCTGAGGCGGGATACACCATCGCCTATGATGTCCCCGAGTTGTACAAGATCGATCCCGCCGAGGGAAACAGTGACGCTGAGGGCTTCTACGAGTCTGACGTGTACTGGCGATTGATGGACGACCTCGGGAGTCTCGGCATCGGCTCGCAACTCATCGCTCTATAGGGCCCTCTACGCCGGCGAGCACCCACGGGCGGCGCTCCGTGGGCTCTTCCTGACGGCGCCACCGGCGCCCTGATAGCCCTTGTCGGCCGAGGTCATGACGTTCGCGCTGGTTAGCGTGTCGATGATCGGTGGGTGCGGGCTGCGGTCAGGTCGTGGACGGCGCCGGCAGCGCGGCCGACGCCCAGGCAAGGCGCCCAACCGCGTCCGCGATGACCTGCACGTTCCCACCGTGACGTCTGTGCTTCCCGGAGTAGTAAGGCCTCTGGTCCGCGACGCGGTCGATCGGGATCAGCGTGCCGTCCAGGATCGCATGGGCGAGGCGCCGGATGCGCCGCATCCGGGTGTCCAGGTCGTCGGCGGCCCGCGCTGAGCAGCATGACCGCCCTCCTGCACGTAGCGCCAGGCGGTCGCGGTCCCGACCTCGAAACCGGCGGCGAGGCGGGAGTACGTGTCGGCGTTGCGCAGGAGGGCCAGGGCGAAGAGTGCCTGGTGGCCCGGAGTCAGTCGCCTTCACCGGGATTTCAGCTGCTGGCGGCAGCCGCGGATGCGGTTGGCAAGGTGGTTCAGGGTCCGGCTAAACAGCGACATCGTGGACGGGTAAGACAGCGTGGCGAGGCTCCCGGTCGTGGCATCGGGTTTGGTCGATTTGTTGCCCTGTCTGGAGCCTCACCCCAACGATCACCGGCCCCCACCGACCTGCAAGATCAGGTTGGAAAAGGCTCACTCATCCAAGCCGCGAAGGAAGTTCCTCGGCACTCCCCCCACCGTCGTCGCTGGGGTGAGCGCCGAAGTCTTCTAGCGCGTTAAGGCGCGGAGCCACTGGTTGATGACCGCGATAGTGACGGTGGCTTCGAAGCGGACGGCGAGTTTCTCGTAGCGGGTGGCCATGGCACGGTTCTGCTTGAGCTGGTTGATGCCGCACTCGACGGCGTGCCGTAGCCGGTAGTCGACGGAGTTGAAGGCGGGCGGGCGGCCGCCTTTGGATCCTTTGGCTTTGCGGTGGGCGTCCTGGTCGGCCTTGCTCGGGATGCAGACCCGGATCTTTCGGCGGCGGGCGTATCCGCGGTTGCCGCGGCTGGTGTAGGCCTTGTCGGCCAGGACCAGGTCGGGGCGGGTGCGGGGCCGGCCGCCGCCGACCCGGTACACCTTGATCCGATCGAGGATGGTGGTGAACTGGGGGCTGTCGCCGCGCTGTCCGCCGGTGATCACCACGGCGAGGGTCTTGCGGCCCTGCTCGCAGGCCAGGTGCGTCTTGGTGGTGAACCCGCCCCGCGATCGGCCCAGCCCATGATCGTCAGGCTCGGTGACAACGCCACCCGGCGGCTCCTTCTGCCGGTGGCCCTCCCGGCGGGCGCCCGCAGCGTGCTGGTGGGCGCGGCTGATCGTGGAGTCGACGCTCACCGTCCAGTCGATCTTCCCGGCAGCGTCCGCCGCGGCCTGTAACCCGGCCAGGACCTTCGCCCACGTACCGTCCCGCTGCCAGCGCCGGAACCAGCGATACAAGGTCTGCCACGGCGCATACACCTCCGGCACGTCCCGCCACGGCGTTCCGGTCCGGACCCGCCACCGGATCCCGTCGATGATCTGCCGTTTCGTCCACCGCGGCGGACGTCCCCGGCCCGACTCCGTAGGCAGGACAGGCTGCAGCCCTGCCCACTGAGCGTCGGTGAGGTCGTGCCGCCTCGCTGCCGCTACCCTGGGCACGAGGTCTCCGGTCGGTCTCCGGTTCGCTTGGTCGCTAACCGATCTTCCGGAGACCTCAACCTTTATCGATCACCGCCACGCCGGGCCTGCCTCACCGACCGCAGGCCCTTACGAAACACGGGCTAGCTAGGGCCAGGCGACGGCGAGGACGCCGTGTCGCTTGGTGGTGTGCCACCCGGTCAGGTCGCTGGTGTCGGCGGTGTTCGGGTGGTAGGTGATGTGGGCCGCGCTGCGCCGGTAGTAGCGGCCCGCCCAGGTGCGGATTATGGCGAGCAGCTCGCCGGCGACCTGCTCGGCTTCCGGCCCGTGGGCGATGACACCGGTCTCGTAGCCGCTGACGGTCTGCGGATTCTCCCGCTTGATGCGATAGGCGAAGCTGCCGCCGCGCACCAGCGTCGGGGTGCCGTTGCATACCGTGCGGTTGACCACGCCCTGATCGACCGCGGCCTGCGCGGCGTGCAGCATCGGCAGCTCCGACCCGCTGGTCAACAGGTACAGCTCAAGCTCGTCCGGCATGTCGAACGGCGTGCCCGACCAGCTCTCCACGGGCTTGGTGTTGAGCGCCTTGCGCAGCGCCGGCACGTCGAACGTCAGAGCGCTGTTCTGATCGAGGCGCAGCCCGACGTCGGGGGTGACCGGGATCAGCTGCTCGCTGGCCGCGCCGTCGCCCTGCATCGGCACGAACGAGCCGAGCCGGTAGTTGCGGGCCTTCAGCACCGACATGCCGGGGGTGCGGTCGAAGGCGATGAGCCGGGTGATCCCGGCGAAGCGCAGCGGAACGACGATCCGGCCGTCCGGGGTGAGCTGTTCGAGCCAGGCGGGCGGGATGTCCCACGCCCCCACCGTGACCATGATCCGGTCATACGGCGCGTGCTGTGCCACGCCGTGCTCGGCGTCGGCGAGCACGACGTTGACCTGCTCGTACGCGGCTCGGCGCAGGCCGGCGCGGGCGCGGTCCACGATGTCGGCATCGATGTCCACGGTTGTGACCGAGCCGGTCGGCCCGACGATCTCCGCGATCAGGGCGGCGTTGTAGCCACCTGATCCGATCTCCAGCACGTTCATGCCCGGCCGTACGTCGGCCTGTTCGAGCTGGATGGCCTGAATGTGCGAGGCCGAGACCACGCTGGTCTGACGCCCACTAGCGTCGATCTTGGGAACCAAGGTGGTGTTCGTCTGATACACCTTTTCCAGCGGCTCGCCGGGCGCGAAGTCATGGCGGGGCACAGTGTGCATGGCCGCGGCCACGCTGTCGGTGGTGATCAGACCCTCGTCACGCAGTGTGGCCACCATCGCCTGACGAAGGCTGGCAGCGTCGTCAACTCGCAATGTCATCGCAGTCCTTGTGGTGGGAATCCGTCGGCTGTACAAGCCCTACTTCGCCCATGGGGCGTCGTGTTGGTTTGAATTGATGCGGTATTCGCTCGGCGCAATGGAGTCCCGCGTTGTGCGGCGGCGCCGACATCACTCTCCTTCCGGGTGGGATAGCGGGCTGTTGTCACCTGGTCCGGCGAGCAGGGTTGAGAGCGAAGCTCAGCTGGTCATGGGCCAGGAGATGGTGACGATGCCGTGACGCTGAGGGCAACGGTCTTGCTTGCGTGTGCGGACACGGTCGGGATCTCCTGGAATTGGCGGGGCGGGTAGTCAGGCGTCTTGGTGCTTGTGCCCCTTGGCGGCGCAGTCCTGCCATATGTGTGTCAGGTGTTGTGTCATGCGAGCGGTGGCGGGATGGCCGGGGTGTTCGCGCCGGTGGGTGGCGATGGTGTCGGCGAGCAGGGCGCGCGCCGCCTGGCAGTGGCCGAGGGCGTGTAGGACGAGAGCGGTGGTGGCGTGGGTGGCGAGGGTTCGATGGGCGTGCGGCCCGGCGGTAGCGGCGAAGTGTTCGCCGAGTTGCCGATAGAGGTGGTAGGCGCGTTGGTGGTGTCCGGCGTGCCGATGCACGACGGCCTGGAGGTGGAGGGCGTGAACGCTCCGCGGGTGGCCGGGCCCGTGGAGGTGGATCGTGCTGTGGTGGGCGTAGGTGGCCCAGGCGATGGCGTCGGCGGGGTGGCCGAGGCGGAGTTGCAGTTCGGCCAGAAGGTTGGCGGCTTCGGCGTGTAGGGGGTCGGCGGACGCGGTGGCGGGGTCGACGCCGGTGAGGCTGTCGTGCAGGAGCTGCCGGGCGCGCAGCGGCTCGGTGTGGGCCAGATTGCGGGCAGCGGCGATCCGCTGTCCACGTTCGGCCTCGAACCGGCCGGGTCCGGTAACAGGGGTGGCTCGCCAGGTGAGGGCGATATCGCCGGGAGTGGCGCCGACGGTGATGCGGGCGAGGACCCGGTGGGCGTGGGCGGCGGCCAGCTGCGGGGGTGTCGGCGCCGTGGTCGAGGGGATGACCCGAGCCGCATGTCGCAGGATGGTCTGACCCACCGTGTGGGCGATGGCTGCGGCGTCGACCGGCCGCGGCCGGCAGTCCTGCTGGCACTGGTAGCCCTGTCCAGAGTCGTGCAGTTGCGCGTAGGCCATCGGTTGGTGGCAGAACCTGCAGTGCAGCAGTCCCGACGGCAGGTAGATATCTCGCGAGTCGGCGGCCGGCCTGCTCGGCTGGAGTGGGACTGGGGCGGTGGCTTTGGTTACCCATTTTTGGACCAGGCGTGGGTCGAGGCCCATTTGGCGGGCGACCGTGGTGACGGCGCCGTATGCCCTGATAGCGCGGGCATCCGCGACACGCTGGACGACGGCGTCGATGAGTTCCGGAGGGTATCTACGAGGGAAGGCCATGATCCGCGGTATCGGTTGGGGACGAGTGTGGTCAGCCGCCGTTGGTGTCACCGGCTTGGTCCGTTTGGTGACGAGGGCGGTGGGGCTACGCATGAAAGCCCTGCCAGCGGTTGTCGACCGGGCGGCTGGTGTTGATCGGTAGGCCGCTGCTGCTGCGGTGAGCGTTGCGACGTACCGGACGCAAGGTCGGGCCGTTGGGCAGGGTGATCGGTGGTCGCGGTGTGTAGCCGTAGCGCGCGAACAGGTGCTCCCTTTCTGCAAGGACGGCAGCCCAGGACGGTAGGCCAATGCTGTCGAGTCGGCTGCGGTGATGGGTAAGCAGCGCTGTGCCGTAACCGGCCTTCTGAGCATCAGGACGCACGGCGAGGAACGCGAGGTGGTAGTGCGGTTCGGTGGGCTGTTTCGTGGACAGCAGGCTGTCCAGCAGGTCGAACCGGTCGGCGTGGCTCCCGGCGGCGTCGGTGAGGCGGATACGGTAGTTGGCCGGTGGTGGGATGGGCCGGTAGCGGTGGAAGCCGACGGTGGCGGCGGTGAGATCGTCGGTGAGGTGGATGTCGCCGAAGAACATCGCGTGCTCCACCCAGATCCCAACCACGTCGGTCAGCACCTGGTGCCGCTGTTGCGGGTCGGGCACCAGCCACGCGGCGAGCGGGCTGGAGTGCAGGGCGTCGGCGATCAGCGCGGCGACCAGGTCCTTGTCTGTCCAGCGGGCGGCGCGGATACGCACGGCAGTCTCCATCGGATGGGTACCTCGGGTTGGGTTATCGGTAGGTGGCGGTGGCGAGGTCGCCGACCGCGGCGTCGACGGCGGCGGTGATGTCCCGCACCGACCGATGGTGCTGCGCGGCGATTGCCTTCAGCCGTTCTGTGAGGGTGGCCGTGTCGCCGTCGAGGTAGAGGTGGCTGGTCAGGCCGAGGGTGGCGACCAGGCCGGCGAGGGCGGCGGTGTGGTTGTCGGGTTGCTCGCGGCCTTGCGCGAGGTACCGCAGGTGGGCCCGGGCGATGATCGCCCACTTGCTGTCAGTCGCCGTGTAGATATCGGTGCGGGCGAGGCCGCCGAGGCGTCGGCGTGTGCTGTGGCGGAGGATCCCGGCGGCGACGAGACCTGCGCGGGTGCGCTCGTACAGGTCGTCGGCGAAGTCACGCAGAAACGCCTTCACCGGCGGGGCGGTGCGCCGGCAGCGGATGGCGGCGATTGCGGTGTCGGCGATCAGGTCGCCGACCGGTTGGTCGGTGTGCAGGCGCAGCCACCGTTCGCCGGCTGGGCGGTCGTCGTTTGGGTCGATGGCGATCCGTCCGGCGAGGAAGATGTCGATCAGGACGGCGCCGGCGAGCCCGAGCGCCAATGCTTGCCGGTGGATGTGCGGCTGGCCGGTGTCGTCGTTGTGGCCGAGCAGGAACAGCTCATCCCGCAGCGGCAGTCGAGGAACGGTCATGGCGCCGCCCCTAACCCAGCCCTGGGACGAGCTGCCGCAGCCGGCTGTGCACCCCGCCGTAGGCGGGCTCCGGCGATGGCAGTAGCGCCTTGTCGACCGCGGCGAGGACCGTGTAGTTCGGGTCGCACACGTTGCCGATCGGCGCCCGCCCGGCCTGGGAGACAAGCTGGTACGCGTCGAGCGTCTCCAGCCCGGTCAGGGCCTGCACCCAGCCGACCATGTCGTGCTGCGCGATGCGGTAGGCGTCCTCGAGTGGGCGGGCGCACCCGATCGACATGATCGACGTGTCGGTTTCCAGACGTGGCCACATGGTCGGCACGCCCTTGATGACCTCGATGGCGAGGGTTGTGGTGGTGGCGATCTCGACGCCGACGCCGCAGGCTTCGCCTTCGCCTTGGCGGGCGTGGCCGTCGCCGAGGGCGAGCATCGCCCCGTGCATGTTCACCCCCAGGTAGAGGGTGGTGCCGGTCCGGAGTTGCGGTATGTCGAGGTTCCCGCCGTGGCGGTCGGGGACGATGGTGGAGCGGGCTTCGAAGCCGCCGGGGGCGACGCCGATCGTGCCGATCATCGCCTCCAGCGGCAGGTCGACGATGTGGTCGGTTTCGGTGGCCTGGAACCGCACGGTCCCAGCCTGCCGGTCGATGTCGTACACCCACACCCGCTCCTCAAGCGGTGGCTGGAGGCTGGCGGTGTGGGAGGTCGAGGTGAGCGCGCCGAAGTGCGGGAACGTCGAGGACACACCCCAGTCCCGGGCCGGGGTGATCGAGGCGAGGTGGACGGCGAGGGTGTCGCCGGGCTCGGCGTCCTCGACGAAGAACGGCCCTGACACAGGGTTGAGGTAGGGCATGCGGCACACCTGCGACGGCAGGTCCCCCGGCCCCCGTACGAGGCCGCCGAAGCAGTCCTCCGTGAACACCTCAAGCACATCCCCGGACCGCAGGTGCGCGACCGGCATCCTCCCGCCAAAGGTGTAGGCCAGTTCGTCCCGCGCGGGACGGTAGGTGATCTTCTCCATGGCGGTCACACCCGCTCCACGTCACGCTGCTGCGGCTGCGCGGGTGCCAAGCCAGAGAGCACCGGGCGGCGTCCCGACAGGTACAGGCCGGCGAGCACGATCACGCCGAGGGCGAGCCAGGCCAGGCCGAGGCGCTGGGCGGCGATGTTCGCGTTCACCACCACGTAGGCGAGGATCACGAACCCGACCACGGGCATCACCAGATGCGCCCACCAGTTCCCGCTACGCCTGCGGATGAGGTGATGTACGACCACGGAGACGTGCAGGACCAGGAAGGCGACCATCGCCCCGAAGTTGATCAACGACGACAACAGGGTGATCCCGTCCGAGCGGGTTGCCATGTACAGGCCGAGGGCGAGGGACACGGCGCCGGTGAGCAGGGTGGCGTTGATCGGCACGCTGCGGCGGATCGACACCTTCGCCAGGAAGGCGGGCAGCTGCCGGTCCCGCGCCATCGCGTACAGCAGCCGGGATGTGGCGACCTGGGCGACCATCGAGTTCGGCAACCCCCACGCGATCGCGGTGGCCACCGCACACAGGGTCGCCAGCCAGCCCCCGCCGGCCATCTGGGCGGCGTCGTAGAAGGCGATGCCGTTCGGGTCACCTTCGGTCAGCAGCGCCCCGGGGTTGGGGACGAGCATCGCGGCCAGCCACGTCTGCGCGACGAACAACAACCCCGCCAGCACCAGGACCGCGGCCATAGCTCGGCCGATCTGCCGAGCCCCACCTTTGGCCTCCTCAGCCAACATCGAGATGCCGTCGAAGCCCAGAAAGCTAAGCACGGCGATCGACACCGCGCCCGCGACCAGGGACCAGGTGAACGTGTCCGGGTTGTAGAAAGCCTCCCAACTGAACCGGCCCTTCCCCGAGCTGAGGGCCCAGCCAGCGGCGGCGATGAAGATTGCTAGGACGATCAGCTCGCCGACCAGCATGACCCGGGTGACCACCGCGGTCATGCGGATCCCGACCGAGTTGACGACGGTGTTGACCGCGACAAACCCGAGCAGCCACGCCCACACCGGCACCGCAGGCACGGTCGCGTGCATCGCCACCGACGCCACCAAATACAACAGCCCCGGCACGAGGACATAGTCGAGGAGGATCACCCAGCCGGCGAGGAAGCCGACCGACGGGCTGATGCCGCGGCCGGCGTAGTTGTAGACGCTGCCAGACATGGGAAACGCTCGAACCATCTGCGCGTACGAGAACGCGGTGAACACCAGCGCCACGACGCCGATCGCGTATGCCAGGGCGACCATCCCGCCGGAGCCGGCGTACACGCTGCCGAAGATCGCCATCGGCGCGATCGGCACCATGTACACCAGCCCGTAGGCGATCAGGTCCCGGAACCGCAACTGCCGGGCCAGTTCCTGTCGGTAACCGTAGCGGGCCAAGTCGTCTTGCATTTGCATCGCACCCTCCCAATGGGCTCGCGCTTTTCGCCGCAGACACATCTATTGCTGCGCCGCCCCTGAATGGCCTTACGATCCGAAGATTGGCTCGAACTGACGGCCTGGTCGATACCGGAAATGCGGACAAAGGCTGTTGTCCGCATCGGCTTTGTCGCTGACGGCGTGGCCGGCCGATCGACGGTCTGAGGTAGGACGGCCAGCAGCAGCGGCAGGAGGCTTCGGGCGTAGAGTCGGCCGTGTCCGAGGAGTACTCGCGCCGGCCCGGAGAAACGAAACGTTCCCGGCGCGGTATCCGGTGCCTCGGGCTGCTTGACGAGGAGCGTGCCCCTTGGGCTACGGCCAGAGTTGCTCGGGAGGATCCCATGAGGTTGACGGAAGCTTCGCCGCTGTGTCGGTGGAGGATGCTGTCCGCGCCTCTGTGAGCTATGACCAGCTTCGTGCCGGTGATGGCGCCCTGTATTGGTTGGAGGCTCGGCCCGAAGCTGGCGGGCGCGCAACCGTGACGAGGTGGCGGCCCGGCGAGGGTAGGCATGACATCAGTCCCGACGGTTTTGATGTCACCAGCAGGGTTCACGCGTACGGTGGTGGATCTTTCGCAGTCGCCGAGGGAATCCTCTGGTGCGTCGGCAGCGGTGGCCTTTACCGGATCCGTCGCCACGGCGATCCGCTCGAGTTAATCGACAAAGGGCTCTTCGGAGACCTGACGGTCGGCGACGGCGAATTGTTAGCGGTGCGTGAGTCGGAGCAAGGAGACGAACTCGTCTCGGTGTCGCTGACAGGTGCTCCGCAGCTGCGGGCCCTTACCGCATCTCGCGGATTCCTTGGCGCACCTCGGCCGGGTCCCGGGGTGTTGGCGTGGACTGCTTGGGGCGAGCGCGACATGCCCTGGGACGCCTGTGAAGTGTGGGTGGCCTCGTATGCGTCTGGTGGTCGCATCGGGAACCCGAGGAAGATCGCCGGTGGTCCGGATGAGTCGGCGGTGGAGCCGCGGTGGGGGCCCGACGGGGCGTTGTACTTCATGTCGGACCGCAGCGGTTGGTGGAACCTCTATCGGTGGGACGGCTACACGGTCGAGGCGGTAGCACCGATCGCGGGTGAGTGTGCCGCGGAGCCGTGGGAGTTGGGTTACGCGTCGTACGACTTCCTTGCCGACGGCCGGATCGCCGTGGTGGTGCAGGAGGGGCCGCGGCAACGCCTCATCGTTATCGACCCTGATGGCGCCATCCGCGCAGTCGACCATCCCTACACGTCGATCAAGCCCTACCTGGCCGCGCAGGGGACGACGGTGGGGTTGATCGGGTCGTCACCGACCGCGGCCCCGCAGGTCGCGCTGGTGCATCTGGCAGGTGGCGATCCGCAGGTGGAGGTCCTTGCCACGTCCGAGCACGCCGAGATCTCCGGGGCTCAGGTGTCCACGCCGAGGGAATTGCGGGTCCGCGTATCGGGCGGACGTGAGGTGCTGGCCCTGGTGTATCCGCCGACGGGCTCGATGGCAGACTGGCGTTCACCCGTGATCATTCGGGCTCATCCTGGGCCCACTGCCTCTTGCCTGCTGCGTCTGGACTGGCAGGCGCAGTTTTTCACCAGTCACGGGTTCGCCGTGGTGGACGTCGACTATCTGGGCAGCACTGGTTATGGCCGGACCTTCCGAGAATCGCTGTACGGCCGGTGGGGTCTGGACGACGTTGATGACTGCGCGGCGGTGGCGGACCACCTGCTGGCGACGGGGCGGGCGACGCCGGGGCAGGTCTTCATCCGGGGCGCCAGTGCTGGCGGATACACGGCGCTACAAGCGGTGGCGAGGGATGGTCCGTTCGCTGCCGCCACCGCTGTATCTGCAATCGTGGATCCGGACAGATGGGCGGAGACTGTGCCTCGGTTCCAGCGGGCGCACGCGATGCGGCTGCGGGGTGGCGCCGGCCGGGTCTGTGCTGCCACTGTTCAGCGGCCTGTGCTATTCATTCATGGCACCGCGGATGAGGTGGCCGTGGCCGAGGATGTGCGAGAACTCGCCGACCAGTTGCAGGCTCTCGATACGACGCACGAGTTGCTGCTACTTAGCGATGTCGGTCACTACGTAGCGACGTCCAGTCGGGCGGGTGCGGCGCTCGAGGCGGAATTGGCTCATTACCGCTCGGTGATGGCGGCCGCGACGACTGGTCGAGGGTATTCACACGGCCGCGAGTGGTAGCTGCTGGCGCACGTAATCGCCGAACTCGCGAACCTCCGGTTCGCATCGGTAGGGCTCAAGGTCGGCTTGTACCTCGACGATGCGCTGCAAGCAGCGGTGCGATGTCGTCTGCGCGGCATGATCCACCGCCGCCCGGGCGGTGGCGCACGCCTCGTCGATTCGGCCGGCAGCAGCCAGCGATGAAGCCAGGAGCGCGGTGTCGATCGCGAGTCGCCGGACGTGTGTGGGGCTCAGCGCGGTGAGAGCGTCGCCCAGGTGCCGTTGGGTTTGCTGCGGTAAGCCCAGGTCGTGGAAGCAGTGGGCAATCTCGTCGGCAAGATATGCCGGAGTGAAATACCGGATCCACGACGGCTCCTCCTCGGGCTTGCTGCGAGCCAGTTGCCTCTCTGCAATATCGAGGTGGGTCAGACAATCGCCTTCGCGCCCAAGGCGGGCCTGCGTCCGCGCCACCACGGCGTGCAGCGCGGCTCCCACGGCTGGCGTCGCCTGAGTCTCACTTCCTCGCACCGCCGTGAGCGCCATCCGCAGCGCCGGCTCGGGGTGACCGCAGTGCAGCGCGAGGTGCCCGATGTTCACAGCGAGCAGGTAGCTGCCGTAGAGGCGGTCGTCGGCGGCCTGCGTCAGCCGTAGAGCGCGTAGGTAGCGACGCTGCGCGACACCGTGGGCGCCGGTGTCGACTGCCTGGTAACCGCACAGTTCGAAGAACCCCGCCGCCAGGGTGTAGAGGCGCCGACCAATCGCCTCCGAGGCCGGGGGGTTTGCCAGCAGCCGATTCAGTTCCCCTTCGACGTACCGCTGTACTTGGGCATGGACTCGCCCGGCACCATGGGTATGGTCCAACTGCCGGAACATCGCCAGAGCGTTTTCAGCGGAGAAAAGATCCTCTTCGCAAACCTGATCGGACGAGCCCGGTCGTCCGTCCATGGACAGGCCGGGTTCGGCCGAAGCGTTCAGCCAGTCCAGGGCAGCGCGATCGAGGACGCCTGGCTGGAACGGAACTCTGACGACCAGGTCGGCCAGCCCTGATATCTCCACCGAGTGGGCCGGCAGCAGGCTGCTGACGCCGATGGCGCCGTTCGGCGGAGACGTCAGTTTGCCCGCGCTGGCCTGCTTCTTATCGAGAAGCGGCAGCAGGCGCGTCAAGGCGCCTCCGGCCGCCAACGCCGTGTCGCAGGCCTCGACGAACTCTCGGGAGGGAAATCGGTCCGCTGTCTCGACCCGACGCACCAGGTCGGCGCTGTACCGAATCATGGCGCCCAATCGCGCCTGCGAGAGGTTGGCGCGCTCCCGCAGCCGACGGAGCTCGGCACCAAAGAAGTGCCGCTCGGATAGGGACGGCTGTAGCGCTCGCGGGGTCTGAGCCATGACACCGCCTTTTCAGGCTGCTCGCCTAGCGGCATTGAGCAGCGTGGACATCGGGGCACTTAGGGTCACTCAGTGTTCAGCCCGGCGCAAGCAAGAACGACGAAATCGCGTGGCTGCAGGACGAACACCTAGGACACCCCGCATGCGGACAGCCGCTTCGTCCGCATGCTCGGCGTTCACATGAGCGACCGAAAGGGTGAGTGTGTGAACAGCGGGGCGCAGGCCACTCGTCGATCCGCCCCGGTTCATGACAACCCTGGAGCTCGCTGAGCCACAGGCTGAAGGAGGAGTCTTGAGTATCACCGCAGACAGATCGGTCACGACAGCCGCCGCAGACCCCCGCACCCTCGTTTCAGCCGAGGTGTTCGACAAGATCGCCCGCTACTTCGCTGCCAGGCAGGAGGTGACCCAGACCTACGCCGAGCGTGCGGTCGGGCAATTCCTCGTCTTCCTGAAGGCGTACGCCGACCGGTTGGACAAGCCGGACTTCGGGATGCTTCTGCCGACCGGCGAGTCCTACCGAGTCGTGCCGACCCGGCCGGTCGACGCCGTATGGCACGCCGCCCTCCAGATCAGTGAGCCCTACACCGCCGCCTGCAAAGAGATCGCCGGCCACTACGTACACCACCGACCGATCCTGACCGAGGCCATGCAGGACGGCACCGCCATCACCTACACGCTCGCGGCGTTGCACGGCACCGGCTACCGGGTCGACATGGAATTCTGGGGCGGTGAGGCCGAGTCCTGCTGCCCGCCGAACCCGCCTCAGCCGGGCAAGTAGCAGAAGAGAGAACCGATGCGTAGCGACTGGACCGCTCTGCCTGAGAGTGTCACGACAGGGATCGCCGAACGGATCGGCGGAGCCTTCGACGTAACCCCGGCTTCGAGTGGCAACCATGCGGAGATCGCCTCGACGGTCACCGGGCCAGCCGGACCGGTCTTCGTCAAGGCGGCCTGGGGAGAGTTAAGCGTTCGGTCACTGCGCTACGAGATGGCGGCAACCCGGGCCGTCGACGGGCACCCGCCCGCAGTCCTGTGGCACTTCGAGTCCGATGGCTGGCTAGTGGTGGGGACCGAGCATCTTGCCGGTCCCCACCCCGACCTGTCTCCCGGCAGTGCGGATCTCGATCTGCTCGCTGTCACGCTGAAGGCCCTTCAGGGGACTCCCGCGCCGGGCGAGCCGTGGTTCACCCCGGCAGCCCGGCTCGGGTTCGCGCACCCGGCGATGGACGGCGAGACACTCATCCACTCCGACCTCAACCCGGCCAACCTGATCGTGACCATGCAGGGCCTACGGATCGTCGACTGGGCGTGGGCAACCAAGGGGGCCCCATGGGTCGAACTCGCGTTGCTCGTCCAGTGGCTGATCGGCAGCGGCCACAGCGCCGAACAGGCAGAACAGTGGCTGGCGCAGTTCCCCGCATGGGCCGTGACCGACCGTGAGGTCTTGGACGACTTCGCGTCAAGGAACGCATCGAAGTGGTCGGCCAAGTCCAGGCAGAGCACCGAGGGCTGGGTACACGACCTCGCGATGTGGACCGGCGAATGGGCGACCCACCGGGGCGACGGTCACCGCCGCCGCTAGGGTGCTCGAACCCTCCGGCCGGGAATCAGCGGGTTGCCGCGAGGATGGGTGCGCGGCCCCACTAGTGTTCTGCGCCGGAAATTCGCCTACAAAATCGGGCGAGTGAGTCGAGGATCTCTTCGGCGGTCTTGGTCCAGACGAACGGGCGTGGATTGCTGTTCCAGTCGGCAATCCACGTCCGGATGTCGGCCTCGAGGCTTTGGACGCTCTTGTGGGCGCCGCGGCGGATCTTCTGTTCGGTGAGGTAGCCGAACCAGCGTTCGACCTGGTTGATCCATGAGGATCCGGTCGGGGTGAAGTGCATGTGAAACCGCGGGTGCCGGGCGAGCCAGGCGCGGATGGCCGGGGTCTTGTGCGTTCCGTAGTTGTCGCAGATCAGGTGCACGTCCAGTTCGGCTGGCACGGTCTTGTCGATGGTGGTCAGGAACTTTTTGAACTCGGTGGCGCGGTGCTGGCGGTGCAGTTCGCTGATCACGGTGCCGTCGGCGATGTTGAACGCGGCGAACAGGCTGGTGATGCCGTTGCGGGCGTAGTCGTGGGTGCGCCGCTCGGGCATGCCGGGCATCATCGGCAGCACGGGCTGTGAGCGGTCCAGGGCCTGGATCTGGGATTTCTCGTCCACGCACAGCACGACGGCCCGTTCGGGTGGGTTGTGGTAGAGGCCGACGACGTCGACGACCTTCTCGATGAACTGCGGATCGGTGGACAGCTTGAACGTGTCCGCTCGGTGCGGTTTGAGCCCGAAGTCCCGCCAGATCCGGCCGATTGTTGACTTCGACAGCCCTGACCGCTCGGCCATCGACTTGCGGGACCAGTGGGTGGCGTTGCGGGGTGCCTGCTCCAGGGTGGCGACCACCACCTGTTCGACCTGGTCCAGGCTGATCGACGGGGGCCGGCCCGGCCGCTGCTCGTCGATCAGCCCATCGAGGCGTTCGCGCACGAACCGCCGCCGCCATTTGCCCACGGTGGACAGGTGCACACCCAAAGCCGTTGCCACATCTGTGTTCGACGCACCGTCCGCGCACGCCAGAATGATCTTCGCGCGCATCGCAAGGACCTGCGCCGACTTCGCCCGCCGTGACCAGCGCACCAACGTCGCGCGTTCCTCGTCGGACAACACCAGCGGCGGGGTGGGACGCCCGGTCCTCGGCATCCCACCACCCTACACCCACTTATGAGGCGGATTTCCGGCGCAGAACACTAGCTGGCCAGCGAACACGACCGCCTGCCGCCGTTGGGCTGATCACGCTTCCACCCGTCGGCGGTGAGTCAGTTCCATCAATCAACGCCCGGCATCCCCCTGTTGAGCATGCCGGCTGCGCCGTGATCCTCTGGTGGCGCTCCACCCCGTCTCCGTGCCATGCAGACGTTGCTACCAGGTGTGGTCATGACGCAGACCAGCCGGGGGGACAGCGCAGGTTGACGGGGGGGCCACTCCCTGCCGCCCCGGGTCGCGAGACTGAGCGCTCGCGCCCTCGTAGCTCAGGGAATAGAGCAACGATTCCTAAACCGTGGATTCCGGCCAGGTGATCACAATGTGTCTGGATGAGGATCCGGCGACGGCCAGGATGGCATGGCGACTGCCCCGAGTGTGGGCATGACTGGCGCGAGCACATCCCGCCGGAGCCGTGCAGTGAGTGCCAGTACGAAACCGAGCATGGCGAGCCGCAAGCTTCGGCCGTCCCATGCACCGCGACGGCCCCACCGCCTCCCGACCGTCAATGACACCCGTTCCGCGGCATGGACGGCAGCGGTCGGCTACGGGTCGGATGCCGAGGTCGCTGTACATGATCGGACCCCCGATGTCGTGTTGGCAGGGACAGGTGTCCCTGCCAACACTTGATCACTGACGCCTACTCATGGGTCTCTGGATTCGGTTTGCGGCTGCTGAGCATGCGCACGGTGGTGCTGAGTTTGATCGGGGCGTCGTCGGGGCCTCTGAGGAATGGGTTGATGTAGACGGGGCGGCGATGCGCTCTGCCGGGTCCGTATGGCTGGTTGCGCCAGTGGCCGGACACCCAGAACCGGCTGGTTTGGGAGCGGCCTGGGTCTCCGGACGCCGGTCGGGTACTGGGCGGCGTGGCGCCGCGGTCGGCGCGGATGCGGACGACCCGTACCTCGGGCGCGGGCCGGTTGGTGCGGGCGTAGGTTTTGCGCAGGGCTTTGTCGACTTCGGCTGTCGTAACTTCGGCGGCCTGCTGTGCGACCAGCAGCCATGTCGCGAGCAGGGCTGCCGCTGGATGGTCGCCGGGCAGCAGGTGCTGCTCGTGAACCTGGACCGTGCTCATTGGGCCGAGCCAACCTACCTGCTCGCGGAGTCGCTGGAGTGGTTTGCCGTCCAGTCCCCCACCGATGGTGCGGTAGTTGACCAGGTGCCAGCCGTCGCTGGTGGCGGTCCAGGACGCGGCGGCGATCTGCCGACCTGTCACCGGCCGTGACCACACGAGCAGCCCGTCCGTCGATGGCATGAGGTCGCGGCTGATGGTGACGTCGGGGAGCCTCTGTGCGGCGTACTCGGCCAAGTCGGTGAAGTCGCTGTCGATCCAGAACAAGCGTGATCGGTTCAGGCCGGCGGCGATCTGTTGACGTGCGTCGGTGTCCACGAGCGCGGTGGGAAGGTTGTCGGCGCCGTGGTAGAAGCGGGCGAGCCGGTCGCGTACCTTCGGCAGCTCTCGCGCGGTAATGGCGGTGGCAGGCCAGGCGGTTGTTGTGATGAGCGTTCGTCCCGGGTCCCGGGCGTTCAGGAACGCCAGGTGCAGTTGCTCGATGCGCTCTCGCGCCTCCGGATGGTTACCGAAGCCGAGGACCTGCACCGCTCGGTCGACGACCTTGTCGTTCCTGCCATCGTCGATGTAGGTCTGGCACGTTGCGCACGCCGCCCATGCGTGACCGAAGTTCTGCACCAGTCCCCCGGCCGTACCGATGGCGACGGCGGCGACTTCTCCGCCGACGAGTGTCCACGTCGGGTACGGGTCGCCGCAGAAGTCGCAGGTGCGGTGCACGGTGTCGAGCTCGCTGACCGGGACGGGTACCCAACGCCGTTCAGTTAGGCGTGGGCGTGGCTGGTCAAGGGGCGTGTTGATCGGGGAGTGAGAAGCGGGGTTCCGGTATCAAGGTTTGTCACTC
>NZ_JBIAHQ010000050.1:0-18268 GCF_042870725.1 Micromonospora sp. NPDC006431 | reverse complement strand
GGTCGACCGGCCCGTCGAACCGCAGCGCGTTCGGCAGGTTGTAGGTGGCACTGGGCCCCTCGAGCTGAGCCAGGAACCACAACCGGCGCTGCGCGTACGAAGCTGGATAAGTCATGACGGCGTTTTCCCCAGACGCTCGCTCATACCTGGAGCCAGGCTCACGTAGATCGGGTCCAGCCCCGACTCCAGAAAGAGCTGGCGCATCGCGGATCTCCGCGTCTTTCCACTCGTCGTCTTGCGCACGGCGCCCGGCCGGACGAACACCACGCTGGTTCGGCCGATCCCGAACTGCTGCGCCAGCCCGAGCCCGAGCCGCGCCGCCGCCTGAGCGAGGTCGTCGTGCTGGCGTCCGCGTATCTCCTGCACGGCCACCACCTGGTGGTCCTCGATCGCGAAGACCGCGGAGGAGCCGAAGGGCAGATCTCCCGCCATCTCCTGCAGCGCACATTCAAGGTCGTGGGGGTGCAGGTTGCGGCCGTTGGAGATGATCAGATCCTTGATCCGCCCGGTGACGTAGAGCTCCGCCCCGTCGCGCACCCCGAGATCACCCGTACGCAGATAGGGCCCTCGCCCGTCGGTGGTCGTCGCGCCGAAGATCTCCTCATTGACCTCGTCCTTGCGCCAGTAACCCCGGCTCACGCTGGCGCCGGTCACCCAGATCTCACCGACCCGGCCGTCCGCCAGCGGCATCCGGCTCCCCGGGTCCACGATCAGCACGTTGTCGTGCAGAATCGTCCCGCTGCTGATGAGGATCTTGCCGCCTGCTCCGGTCATCGGGGCCAATCGGCCGTGCGCCAGCTGCTCGGGATCGACTGTCGCCTTCCCGACCGGCTGACCGGCCGGCCTGCCGGTCACGATCAGGGTGGCCTCGGCCAGGCCATAGCAGGGCAGGAACGACTCCATGCGAAAGCCGGCGGGCGCGAACCGCGTGGCGAATCGCTCCAGCGTCCGGTCGTTGATCGGCTCGGCGCCGTTGAGCGCGATCTCCCAGTGGCTGAGGTCCAGCTCCGCCGCCTGATCCTCGCTGGTTACCCGGGCGCACAGGTCGTATGCGAAGTTGGGGGCCGCGGCGCACTGGATCCGGTGGCGGGCGATGAGCTCCAGCCACCTGGACGGTCGCTTCAGGAACTCCAGCGGGGGCAGCTGGAGGAGCCACCCGCCGACGTACACCGGGTACAGCAGCTGCCCGATCAGGCCCATGTCGTGGATGTGCGGCAGCCAGCCGCACACCCTCATCGCTGGCTTCCGGCCCACGAACGAGTCGATGAGATCGAGGTTGCTCAGCAGGTTGCCCTGGCTGACCATGACACCCTTCGGGTCGCTGGTGGAGCCGGAGGTGTATTGCAGCAGGGCGAGGTCGTCCGGGGTCGGCAGTTCCAGCGGCACGTCGTCCGGCGACGGGTCCGCGGTGTCCGCCACGGTGATGCAGGGGAGCGCGCGGTAGCCGTTGCCCGCTGCCCACTCGCGGACGGTTTCCCGCGACTCCTCGACGGTGAGGATGAGCGCCGGCTCCGCGTCGGCGACCATCCCCGCCAGCCGTTGAATGCTCGTAGGCGACCGTTCCGGCAGCGGTGCGGGCACCGCGATGAGGCGCGCGTACGAGCATGCGAAGAACGCGACGGCGAAGTCCAGGCCGCTGGGGAAGAGCAGTAGCGCCCGCGCGCCCGGCTCGAACCCCGCGGTGGCCAGCCGTGCCGCCAGCCGGCGCGATCTCTCGGCCAGCTGCCCGAAGGTGAGCCGGTCCGCTATTTTTCCCTCGTTGATATCCGGAATGAATGCGAGGGCCTCTCGCTCCGGATGGCGCTCGGCCTTGTCGTTCAAGACGTGCGCCAACGTCATTCCAGGACCGCGTACCATATTCGCCCCTCTGCGCGTGCGATATGGAATAAGTGTAAATCTAGCAGGCGGCTTTAAAGGTCATCTTAAAGCGTGCTTAAGCGGGGCCGGTAATGGCGCTGGCGCGGTCCTCGGTTCAGGCCGTTTTATCAAGCTGGAGCAGTTCGAAGGTCGAGTCGATCGGAATCGGTTCACGCAGCAGAATCAGCTGGTGAAGTCGCTGCAACTGGGTGCCGGGATCGAGGCCGAGTTCATTGCGCAGAGCTCGGGCGAGTTCGCTGTACACGTCGAGGGCGTCGGCCGGCCGGCCCTGCCGCTGCAGGGCGATCATCAGGTAGGCACACAGATTTTCGTGAAACGGATGGCGCGAGGTCAGCGCGTACAGTTCGCTGATCACCTCGGTGTGCCGGCCCAGTTCCAGGTCCAGCAGGATTTTCCGTTCCCGCGCGGCCTGGCGCATCTCATTCAGCCGGCGTGCCTCCGCTTGCAGGTCCGGGGTGGTGCAGACGTCCGACAGGGCCGGCCCGCGCCAGAGCGCGAGTGCATCGGACAGGAGTTGCGAGGCCATCTTCGTGCGGCCGGTGTCCTGTGCGTTCCGGGCCTCTCGCCAGTATTGCTCGAAGAGTGCGAGATCCAGCACGTTCTCGTCCACCTCGAGCATGTAACCGGGTGGCTGGGTGACGATTCGCGCATAGCCCGGTGCCAGATCCGTGGTGTCGAGGACTTTCCGGATGTTCGAGACGTACACCTGGAGTGCCGTCTTCGCGGTCTTCGGCGGCGATTCATTCCACAGTTCACGAATGAGGTGCTCGATCGGGATGGCGCGATTGTGGCCGCACAGCAGGTTCGCCAGCAGAATGCGAAGCTTCAGGGCGCGGGGGCTGCACGACTTCCCGTTCTTGGCGGTCAGGCTGAGCGAGCCGAGAATCCTCAGTTTGGGTATCTTCGGTTCCGTGGGTGAGGGATAAGAGGAACCGGCCGGGGTGTAGCGATAAGACATGCGGAATCCTTGCTCTACCGGGGTGTGTCGAGCAAATCGCCGTGCAGCCTGCTGAGCAGGCGATCGTAGTTTTGGTCGAGGAAGAAGTGACCCCCCGGGAGTTCGTCAACGGAGATGCTGGTGGCGAGGTCTTTCCACGGTGCGATCGCGGTCCTCTCCACCAGCGTGTCGTCCCGGCCGTACAGGATGCTGACTGGGGTCTTCAGCCGCTGGCCGGAGCAGGTGTAGGAGTGGAACAGATGCAGATCCGAGCGCAGGATCTCCAGGGTCATCTCGAGCAGGGCAGGATTCGCGAAGACGTCCTCCGGGCTGCCCATCCGGCGCAGGAAGTCAATGGGGTCGTCCACCGAGGGTGGGCCCTTCTGCGGGGCGTTGCTGCCGGCGGCAACGATGCTGCGGAGACCGTTCCCGCTGGCCGCCTCGACGCGCACGGCCGTTTCGTAGGCCATGACCGCGCCCAGGCAGAGGCCGAGAAAGGCATAGGGGATGCCTCGTGGTTCGACCGCCTCGAGGACCGACTGCGCCACATGGTCGGCCAGCGCGCTCATGCTTTGCACCGGTGGTTCGGCGAGCCGGGACATGCGTCCGGGTAATTCCACGGTCACGCATTCGGCATTCGCCGCGGCGACTTCGCGAAGTTTCGCGAAGGATCCACCGCCACCCCCGGCCGGTGGAAAACAGACGATAATCATTGCCGGCGGCTCGCCGCTGCGCGGCTGGAACCGCACCCATTTCGGTGCGCTTGACCTACCGTTACTTGACCGTTCACGCATCCAATGACAACCTTCCTTCTGCCGGGCGTGGAAACACACAGCGCGTACACACTGAGGCGGCACAGATATCTGGCGGTTCATCACGTACACGGGAGGCGAGCGGGCACCGGCGACTGCGGGCGCCGGTCGGATCATCGGTGCGGTGACCGGTCGTCGGAGATCAACTGCGGACGAGAGCCGAGCGGTCCGCCGGGTGGCCCGCCGTCCGTAGCGGAAGGTGGCTGTAGGGCACGACCTCCGGCGTGTCCGGCCGGTTGAGCCGGCGGAGGAAGGCGAGGATGCCGGCGTTCCCTGTCGCCCACGACCAGGGCGCGTCCTGCCGGTTCGAGTTGACGAACAAGGGCGAGCCGTCCGGGCCGTGGCTGCGGGCGAGGAGTTGCGGGACGACCGCGTGGGCGGCCCGCTGGTGTCGGTCGTCGCCGGTGTGGCGGGCACAGTCAATGAGGAACCCGCCGACCCCGGTCAAGCCGCAGCACTGGCTCAGGCCGCCAAGGCGGGGGATCCAGGCGGTGCAGGCCTCAGCCGCTGACACGGCGGCCGCGGTGAACTCGGAGGCGTCGAAGAGTTCGGCGGCGTGCAGCAGGGTGCGACCGATGCCGGCGAGTCCCTGGCACCAGGACACAGACAGTGGGATCGCCCGGGGGTCGCGGGCCCGCCCGATCAGCACATCGGCACGGTTTCGTAGCTCCTGGGACCGTTCCTGGGCGGCCGCCCGTACTTCTGGGTCGCCGGTGCGGGCGGTGTATGCGATGAGCAGGTCGATGACGCCGGCGCGGCCGTGGGAGTAGCTGGCTGACGGGTCGGTGTCGATCTCTTCGGGCAGGCCGGCGTCGAGGGCCACCGACAGGGTCATCTCGGTCTTGGCCAGCAGGTTGTCCACGCAGGCGCGGGCGGCGTCGAGGTGCGCCGGGTCGCTGAGGACATCGGCGAGGTACAGATGGCCGAGTCCGACGCCGGCGGTGCCCGTCATGATGTCGTCGTGCTCGTCGTCGACGTTGTACGGGACGGCGGGGATCGCGGGGAGCGCCACGTCGAAACCGGCCTTCCTGAGCTGTGCCAGGAACAGGTGGCTGCCGGTGGAGCCGAGGAACAGGCCGGGCGGCACGTCGATCCGTGTGTTGGCTCGGACGGTGTGCTCGGCCAGCTGGTGCAGCAGCTCTGGTACACCGGGCTGGTGGCGGTGGTGCAGCAGTTCCAGGCCGACGCCGGCGCTGCCGGTGTAGATGCTGCCGTCCACGTTGGCGAATGCGGACGCCGGCTGCCGCAGCTGTCGGTGCTCGACCTCCCACAGCAGCTGATCGAGCACCTGCTGTTCGAGGACAATGGGATCGGCAGTCGGCATGCTCTGGCGGCGGGGCGTTGCGCTGGTATGGGCCGCCCAGTCTTCGTTGGCCAGCGTCCGCAGCGCCGCCGTGGCCTGTTCCGGCGTGCCCTGCAGCAGCTCGGCCACCAGGTCGGTGAAGGGCGCGTGTCTGGGACCGAGGATGCTGGTCAGCGACTGCAGTGCCCGCTGTGCGGGCACGTCGGCCTCCGTCTCGTCCACCACGGGGGACAGGCTGGTGGCTGCGAAGGCGAGGGTCATCCCCAGCGAGTAGTGGTCGTTCGACGGGGTGGCCGGGCCGTTGCGCATCTGGTCCCAGGAGGCGTAGCCGTGCGTGCCGCCGGGCACGTGCAGGCCGTCGAGGGCGGAGATGCCGAAGTCGACGAGGTGTGCCCGGTCGGCGCCGATGACGACGTTGCGCGGGGTGATGTCGCGCATGACCACGCCGCGGGTGTGCAGCGCCAGCAGGGTACGGGCGAGTTGGGCCACCAGCTGGGTGAACCCCGGCGACACGGGTGTGCCGGCGCGGAGCATGGCGCCCTGGTTACCGACCCGGTACGCCAGATCCTGGTCGCCGACGTCGGTGGTGACCAGGAATTCGTCGTCGCCGTGGGCGAAGTGGTCGATGAAGGCGGGCACGCCGGGCACGCCCTCGCAAGCGGTGAGCACCCGTCGCTCGTTGCGGAGGCGGGAGCGGGCGTCGAGGCCGTTGCCCGAGTCGCCGACGTACGCCCTGGCCTGCTTGACGATGACCACCCGGTCGGTGGTGGTGTCGCGGGCGCGGAAGACGCTGCCCTGCGCGGTGCGCTGCACCCCGTCCTCGAGCCGGTACCGCCCACCGAGCAGCTCCGGTGTTTCGTCGTCGCTCTCGGGCCGGAATGGGTCGGTCACCCAGTCCGGCTGGCGGTAGTCCAGGTCGGCGACCGCGTCGAACGTCTCCCCGTGCGGGCCGGGGATCTGGATCGACATGAGACCGCGCTGGCCCCGGAACCAGCGAGCCACGAACGGGCCGTAGCGGTAGTAGACCGGCGCGTCGCCGTCGATCCGGCGGTCGCTGAGCACCCGCGGTCCGGGATGCCCGCGTAGCAGCTCGACGAGCGCGAGGCCGAGGTCGCGTACGCGGTCCTGCTGGGGGTAGACGGTGATCGCCTTGCCCACCCCGGCGGGCGTCTCGATGCCGTAGTTCATCGCGGTGAGCACGCCGCTTGTGCTGGCGAGCTTGAAGCTGCACCCCACCTCGAGCAGGAACGGGACTGTCCGGGCCGCCATGGCCGCGAAGTCTTCCGCCCGTGACGAGATGTGCAGCTTCCAGCCATGGTCCGGAAGCTGCACGTCGTCGCGGTCCACGTAGGTCCACTGCGGCCTGAGGCGCACCGTGTACCGGCCGCCGTACCGTTCATCGACGAGCCGTTTGACGAACGGTCCAGATTCCCAGTCGGACACGGACACCTACCTCCTCGGCAGCGGAGATCGTCAGGGATGGGTCAGACGGTGTGGCCGGTGGCGATGCAGCGGTCGCTGCTTCGGTCGGTGCACGGTCCGCAGGTGTACGGGCAGCGGTTGGCGGAGTGCAGCGACTGCTGCACGTCCTCGAAGTGGACCCGCGGTTCCACGGCCGCCGGTCCGCCGTTGCGTGGCGCGAGTTCGAGCAGGGCCGCCTGCAGTCTCTGGGTCATGTTCGCCTCCGTCGAGGTAGCTGAGCGCGACGGCGTGGTCGCCGGTCCGCCCTGGACTGGCGCGGACGCTAGCGTCGGCCGCTAACTAATCACTAAGAATCAAGGCGCGGCTGCGGGCGGTGATCGGTGCTGCGGAGCTCCGCTGACTGGTGCGGCGATCGAGCGACCCCGTAATCGCCCCGCGTCGGCGCTCACGACGCCCGTCAAGAACGGATCGATGTTCTACGCTCGACGCTCGCAGTGGTGCCGTCGCGCACTGGGGGCCGTCGCGACCCGGGCGGCGGAGCGTGAGGAGGTATGCCCATGACCGAAACCGCCATCCCGGGCGACCAGCGCACCGCCCCCCGTCCCGCCGCCCCGCTGCCCTCGGCGGAGCCGGTACTGCCCGAGCTGCGGGAGATGTGGTGGGAGACGGGTCTGCGGGCGCGGGCTGAGGCCGGACTGTTCGCCGTCTTCGCCGAGTTGCCCCGATTGGTCTGGGTGGCGTTGTGGATCAGTTGGCGCGCTGACCGCATTCGCACTGGCGTGGTGGCCGCCACGACGGTCGGTGCCGGGGTGCTGGCCGCTTTCGGGCTGCTGGCCACCCAGCAGGTGCTGGTCGAGCTGTTCGCCGGAGGGCCGACCGCGGACAAGGTCGAATCGGCACTGCCCGCCCTCGCCGCGCTGGCGGGGGCGACGGCGCTGCGCGCCGGCATGGGTATCGCCAGCGGGTACGCACAGAACGGACTCACCCCGCGGGTGAGCCGGGAGGTCGAGCGCGGCCTGTTCGAGACGAGTACGGCCGTGCGACTGGAGGCGTTCGACGCGGACGCCTTCGCCGACGACATGGAACGGGCCTCACGGGGGACCGACTCGGCGATCTCGCTGGTGCAGGCGTCGATGAGCTTCCTCGCCGGCCTGGCCGGTCTGGTCGCCGTCGCGGTCGCCGTGGTGGTCATCCACCCGCTGCTGTTGGTGGCGCTGCTGGTCGCCACGCTGCCCAAGGCGTGGGCCTCGCTGCGGGCGGGACACCTGCAGTATCGGACCTACACGGCGGGCTCGGTACGCCGACGCCGTATCTGGCTGCTGCACCGGCTCATGGCCGAGCGAGTGTCGGCCCCGGAGCTCCGCTCGTACGGGCTGCGCCGGTTCCTGCTCGATCAGTACGACCGGGTCATGGTGGTGGAGACCGGCATCCAACTCGCGCTCGCTCGTCGGGTCACCACAACCACCACACTCGGGTCCATGATCGGCGGACTGGCGACCGGGGCGGTGTACGTGCTGCTCGGGCTGCTGCTCGTGGACGGGCAGATCCCACTGGCCGCTGCGGCGACCTGCGTGATCGCCCTGCAGGCCGCGCAACGCTCGTTGGCCGTCGCCACCACCCAGGTCGACAAGGTCTACACCGACGGCCTGCACTTCGGCGACTACACGGGGTTCATGACCCGAGCCGCCGCCTACCTGCCCGACCAGTCGGGCGGGGAATCGCTGGAGCCGCTGCGTGAGCTGACCGTCCATCAGGTCAGCCTGCGCTACCCCGACCGGGATACCGCTGCCGTGGACGGCGTGACGCTGACCATCGAGACGGGTCAGACCGTCGCCTTCGTGGGGGAGAACGGCTCCGGCAAGAGCAGCCTCGCCGCGTTGATCGCCAACCTGCGCGCGCCCACCTCGGGTGTCATCCGTTGGAATGGTCGGCCGCTGGCCGACTGGAACACCGACGGGTTGCGAGCCCGGATCGCCGTGGTCACTCAGGAGTACCACAAGTGGCCGTTCACTGCGGCGACCAACATCGCCATCGGGGATGTCCACAGCGAAGCGAGCCTGGACCGGATACAGGCCGCCGCTGCCCGGGCCGTCGCGCACGAGATGATCGAGAATCTTCCGTACGGGTACGAGACGTTGCTCGACCGCACCTTCGCCCACGGCCAGGACCTCTCCGGCGGGCAGTGGCAGCGCATCACCGCCGCCCGCGGCTTCCTTCGCGACGCCGACCTGCTGATCATGGACGAGCCGTCCTCCGCCCTCGATCCGCGGGCTGAGGACGCGCTGTTCCAGGCGATCCGGGACCGGCAGGGGCGGGCCACCACCATCCTCATCACCCACCGGCTGGCCAACGTCCGCCACGCCGACCGGATCTTCGTCCTACACGACGGCGCCCTGGCCGAGAGCGGCAACCACGACCAGCTCATGGTCGCCGGTGGCCGGTATGCCGAGTTGTTCACCCTTCAAGCGGCGGGCTACCAGGGCAATGCTGCCGGGGCAGGGTCGGCCGTCGGCCCCGCTGATTCTGCGACATGCTGAGCCAGCAGGAAAGTTGACATCCATCCTGCAATTCGGAGCACCGACATATGGAAGTATGCCGGTTTTGATGCCAAGTCGGGGTGCGGAACCGCTGGTAGGTTTTGCGAGTACTCACCGTGACTAGGTTGCGGTGCGACGAGGGCTGAAAGCGCCCGGGTGACGAACCCATACGAAGTGACCGCGATACCGAGGTGGCAGCTGACCTTGGAAGCTGATGAGGATCTGTACTTTCGCGCACTCGGCCCGTTGACCGTCGAGTGGTGCGGCCAACCGGTGGACCTGGGCGGGCCGCAACGCACCCTGGTACTCGCACTTCTCCTGTCCCACGCCAACCAGCCCGTCTCCATGGACATCCTCGTCGACGAGCTGTGGCGGGACGCGCCGCCGCGGTCGTACCGGGTGCAGCTGCAGGGGCTTGTCTCCGACCTGCGGCGTCGGTTGGCGCCCGGCGGCAGCCGCGCCGCCGCCCCCATCGTTACCCGATCCTCCGCCTACCTGCTCGAGGTGGCTGCCGACCGATACGACGTTGAGCAGTTCCAGGCCGGGGCAACGGCGGCAGGCAAGGCACGGACCGCCGGTGACAACGCGACCGCGGTACGACTGCTGCGCACCGCGCTCGCGCTCTGGCGTGGACCGGCCTTCAGCGGCCTGACAGGCCGGGTGATCGAGCACAGCGCGGCCGCCATGGACGAGGCCCGGGTCGATGCCGCTGCCGAGTACGCCGATGCGCGAATCACCGACGGGCAACTCGACGGCCTGACCCCCGAACTGGTCCGGCTGATCGCTGAGCGCCCCTTGGACGAGCGCTTCTCCCGGCACCTGATGACGGTGCACAGCCGGCTGGGACGGCGCTCCGACGCACTGGCGGTCTATCGCGAGCTGCACCGCCGGACGGTCGCGGAGCTGGGTATCGAACCGTCAACGCAGTCGCAAGAGCTGCACCGGCGGATTCTGACGGGGGATCCGCAGCCGCCCACCCCGCATAACGCCGGCCAGGCGCTGGAGAGCGCGTACCGACACCTGCCACCCGACATCGCGGAATTCGTCGGCAGGCGACGCGAATTGGCGGCGCTGATGGGCGCGGCGACCAGCCCACCGGACACAGCCGTGCCCATCGTCACGGTGGAGGGCATGGCCGGTGTGGGCAAAACCCGCCTGGCGGTACATGCCGCCCACCGGCTCTCCGCCACCTACCCGGACGGGCAGTTCTATGTCGACCTGCACGGATTCACCGAGGATTCGGCGCCGGCCGACCCCGGTGAGGTGCTGGAGTCCCTGCTCCGGCTGCTGGGCGTCCCGCCGTCCGGAATTCCCGAGAAGATCGAGGCCCGCGCGGCGGTGTTCCGGGACCGATTGTCCGAGCAGCGAGTGCTTCTCGTCGTGGACAACGCAGCCAAAGAGTCACAGGTTCACCCGTTACTGCCGGCCAACCCGGGCTGCCTGGTGATCGTGACGAGCCGGCGCAGCCTCGCCGTGGACGGTGCTCACACCGTCCGGTTGGACGTGCTGCACCGGGAGGAATCGTTGGACCTGCTCACGATGATCGTCGGCCGCGACCGGGTGACCGCCGAGCCGTCCGCGGCCGACGCGCTGCTGGCGCGCTGCGGTCATCTGCCGCTGGCCGTCGCAGTCGCCGCGCGGCGGCTGCGAGCGCGACCGGCCTGGCCCATCAGCCATCTGCTGTCCCGGCTGACCGACGAGAATCGCCGGCTGGACGAACTGTCCGCCGGCGGGCGAGCGGTTCAGGGCGTCTTGGCCCTGTCGTATCGGGCGCTGGCTCCGGACCGCCGAAGGCTGTTCCGGCTGCTCGGCGTCCACCCCGGCAACGACGTGACCGCGGCGTCGATGGCGGCACTGGTCGGCTGCGAACCGGCGGCCGCGCAGCTCGCGCTCGAATCGTTGCTCGACGAGCACCTCGTGCAGCAGGCGGAACCGGACCGGTACCAGATGCACGACCTGCTGCGCGAATACGCCGCGCGGCGGTGCCTCAGCGAGGACACCGAAGACAGCATCGCGGCCGCCAAAAGACGGCTGCTCGACTGGTACGTGGCGACGACCGACGCCGCGACCCGGCTGATCCGCAGGTTCTCGCTCCCACCGGTCGGGCAGCCTCCGGCACCGGAGGCACCTCCGGTCGAGTTCGCCGACGAGCAGCACGCACTCACCTGGCTCGACGCGGAGTACGCGAACGTGATCGCCGCCGCCCGGACCGCTAGCAGCGGCCCCTGTCAACGGCAAGTGTTGCTGCTCGCCCATCTGCTGCAGCCCTACCAGATCCGGCGCGGCCACACCGATGACTCGATCGAGATCCTGCTGCGTGCCGAGACCGCAGCCCGCCAGCTCGACGACCCCCGCGCCGAAGCGCACACCCTGACCGAACTGGGCCAGGCATACAACACCGCAGGCCGGACAGATCCCGCGCTGACGCAGCTCCGACGGGCACTGCCCCTGCATCACACGCTCGGACAGCCCGACGGCGAAGCGATCACCCGCAACCACCTCGCCCTGGTGTACCGCCGGCTCGGCCGACACCATGAGGCGATTGCTGAATACCACCGGGCCATCACGCTCTTCCGATCCACCGGCGACAGACAGTGGGAAGCCGCCGTGCTGAGCAACCTCAGCATCGACCTGCACCTGCTCGGCCGGGACCGGGAGGCGCTCGACCAGGCCAAACGGGCCCTGGCGCTGCAGCGGAAGCTCGGCGGCCCCGGCGTGGCGAGCCTGGAGAACAACATCGGCCTGCTCCATGCCCGGCTGGGCCGGCACCCCGAGGCGCTCCGGTACGCCCAACGGGCGCTCGCGTTGCAACACCGCACGGGGAGTCGCCCGGGCCAGGCAAACGCCCTGGCCAACCTCGCCTTCAGCTACGCCCGACTGGGCCGGCACAAGGCAGCCATCCGGGCTGGTCTGGCCGCGCTCGATCTCGCCCGCGGACTCAGCCCCGACATTCAGTCGAACGTGCTGAACACCCTCGGCGAGGCGTACTTTCTCGCCGGCGACCACGAGACGGCCCTGCGCCATCACCGGGCAGCTCTGGCCATCGCCGACCGGATCGACGACGCAGATGAGCAGGCCCGGGGCCGAGCCGGAATCGAGAAGGCCACCATCGTCGCCGCCCGGTGACCACGACCTCGCAGACAAGCCGAAAATCGAAGTGGTCAGGGTTCGCTGCTCCCCCGCCTGGATGGTGCCGGCTGTCGTCCTGGGGCCCGCTGGCACCATTCACGGGGGCCATGCTGCATCGACGCATGGCTTTGGGTGCCGTCGTGGTGACGCCGGCATGGATTCCGGGTCCTGAGACTCGAATCCCACCGGCAACCTTCTGAGCAGGGCTTCGTGCTCGGTGACCTCTTCGGCGAGCCCGAAGGGGTCGGGTCCAGCAAGACGCCGAGATGAGTGCCCACTCCGGGTGTCACGCTCTAATCGGTCTCGTGCGTGCCGTTGCGGGTCGGTGGGATCAGGCGATCCGGTAGCCGACTCTGAAGGCAACCCGTCTCCGACGCTTGGCGGCGCTGCGTTTTGCAGCGTGATCGCGGAGTTCGGCGTGCCAGCCGCGGCCTGGCTCGCGCTCAGGGCATCGAGCGCAGCAGGGCGACCTCGTCACGCTCGAATGGCCCGGCCACCACTCGCAGGAAATTCAGGGTCGCGTGAAAGCCGATCGGCCGTACCGCTGCACGCAGGACCCTAGCGCCGACACCCGGCGTCGATGGGGCAGTGCTGGGTTGCGAACGTGCCCCAGTTCGGCGAGCCGGCCCTCGATGTAACGGCGCACCATCACCTGGTACGCCCCGACGCTCGTCATCTCGTGGGCTTCGGCGACCATGTCGTTGACCCCGCCGGCCGATGCGGTGTGCGTTGAGCCCAGCTCCCGCGTGGCCGGCGGGCGCGCAGCTGGCCGGAGCGCGTCAGGTGTCTCGTCCGTCGACGATGCGGCGGAGGGCTGCGCCTGTGCTGGGGAACGCAAGTACTACTTATCGGGGCACGGGCGTTGTGCGGCACTGACACGTGATCCGCGTCTGGCGCATCGCATTTGTTGGAAAATGGCTAAATTCGTCGACGCGAGCCCATCGGAGAAGGGCGTGGGCGTCGTTGTGCAGGGCATCGTGCAGCGGAGCTGCTGGTGCGCTGCCGGACGGAGCGAATCGAGCCGCCGGTGGCCGGGCGGATCGACCGGATCCTGCGCTTCGCGCTGCACCAGGCCGAGCAAGCGTGGGCCGTCCGGGTCGTGGACCGGTTGCCCGTCGACGTCGGCAGCCAGCTGCCGGCCTTGGTCGTGGCCGAGGTGCCGGGCGACGACGCCGGGCATTCCGTGTATCGCGGAGGTATGGAAAATTTCATACGCCACTGCAACGGCCCTCCGTTTCTAATGGGGGCATGAAGCACAGTGCATCCCTGTCAGCGCCGCCGCGCCGTACGCGCAGGATCGTGCTCGTCAGCCTGGCGATCCTCGGCCTGGCGAGCGCGGCGTTCGTCGTGCGGCGGCCGCTCATGATGTCCGCTCCGAGGTGCATGGCCGGGCGGTGGCACGGCTGCTTCGATACGTTCAACGGGGTGCTGCTCATGACGCTGGTCGGCCTGCCGTTGGCCGCCCTGGTGGTGTGGGCTCTGGCGCGCCGTCGGCGTGCTGCCGGCGTCCCGTCGGCGTGGTGGATGTCGCTGGCCGAGGTGGGCATGGTCTACGGGACGGTGCCGCTGGTATGGCTGACCATGATGCCGGGCCCGGGGGCCGGCATCGTCCCGGGCCGGGTGAGCCTGGTCCCGCTGCGGGACCTGGTCACGATGGGGCCGGTCGGGATCGGCGGTAACCTGCTGATCTTCGCGGCGCTGGGGTTCTTCGCCCCGATGCGTTTCGCGGTGCTGGCGTCCGTGCCGCGGATCCTGGCGCTCGGGGCGGGCTGCTCGGTCCTGGTCGAGACCGCGCAGTACGTCCTGCGGCTGGACCGGGTTTCCTCCGTGGATGACGTCCTGGTCAACGCCGCCGGCGCGGTGCTGGCCGGGCTGGCGTCGCGCCACTGGTGGCGCACTATGGCGGAGGTGGCATCGGACCAGCCGCGCCCCGCGCCGGCGCCGGCGCGCTGAGTCGCGTGTCCGGCGCTGTCGACTACATCTTCTATTCAGCTGGCGATGCGGCGAATCGCTGCGATCTGGTTGAGCCAGTTGCTCAGGTGGGTGATCTTGACGGTGTCGCCGGTTTTCGGGGCGTGGATGATGAGCCTTCGCCGAGGTACATGCCGACGTGGCGCGGATTGGACATGCTGCCGTTGCTGCCGGGGATGAGGATGAGGTCGCCGGGCAACAGGAGAGCTGGGTCGGCCACGGGCTTGCCGGCGTTGACCTGGTCGCTGGTCACGCGCGGAATGGCGATGCCCGCCGCCCGGTACGCCGACTGCATCAGCGACGAGCAGTCGCACTGCTTGTCGGGGTCGCCGGAGCGGGGGTCGGTGCACGATCCGCCGAAGTGATAGGGCGTGCCGAGCTGGCTGACAGGACCGCGAGGGCGTAGCCGATCAGCGGGGACTTGACGTTGCCCTTCGCCTGCTCGACCTGGGCCGGGTCGCCTCCGGCGGCCATGTACCGCAGGCCGCCGATGACCAGGAACATCGTCGCGACCACCGCGATGATGCCCATGACCCAGCCGGTGATGTTGGCGATGACCTGGGCGATCGAGTTGGGGCCTCCGCCGTCAGGGGCGGGCGCGGCCAGGAGGTCGTTGAGGACAGAGATCGTGTGCATTGCGGCGCTCCACTAGGGATCGGTGGGCCGCCGCGGCGGGGACCAGACGCAAGGACCGTGTGATCCGGTGGGGGCGCTCCTCCCTTGCGTGTGGTGAAGGGTTGCGGTGTCAGTACGCCGCGCCAGGCGTGCCGGACCGTGGGCCTCGCCGGATGGGAGATCCCCACCGGGCGGGCATGCCGTGGATGACATGCACCGCCCAGATCTCGGCTGTCAGGTCGATCGAACTCGCTGCCTACCTGTCACGCCCTGACAAGACCTGTCAGCTACTCAGGGTGCCGCGCAAGGTTGACGCGGACCGGAAACGCAAAGGCCGCCCGGGCGTTTGCCCGAGACGGCCTCGCGCTGAGATCAGTAGGGGAGCGGCGTACTGCATACGTACAGAACCAGGCACGGATCGAAGTGCGACCTGCAGCAGGTCCAGCCCTCCTGTCAGCGGTCACTGGGAAAGCCGGTTGGGCGGACAGGCCGATCCGGATAGACGGACAGCGGACGCCGGACGAGCGGACAATGCATCACAGGCTGTAGCGGCTGGTCCGGAATGTCTGGTACGTCAATCGCGGACCGGGTACGCCGCTGAGATCGGGCAAGGCGGGCCAGCCACTGCGCATGCCGACGAATGCGGGATGGGTCGTCGGAGAAGCAGCTTTCCCACTGGTGATCCAGGTTCATCCAGGCGACGGGCTGGCCGGGCTCGGCCACCAGCGGAACAGCCCGGCCGACAATCGCGGCATACGACAGTCCCAGTGTCGCCGGATGATCGGGATGGTATGAGCGGACGCAGACAGCGGCCGGCCGGGTGAGGAGCTCGGCCACGACACCCGTCTCTTCAAACAACTCACGGCGGGCTGCCTCACGAGGTGTCTCCCCGGGTTCGACTCTCCCTCCGGGCGGAACCCAGCCCCGCCACGGATGGCACACCAACAGCACCTGGGTCAGATTCGTGTCGAACACCCAGACCTCAGCCCCCAGCGGGTCGACCGGACTGCTACCGACGGCGGCCAGCCAGCCGGCGACGCCCTCGAATTCGATGATTGCTGTCTCAACGTCGCCCAATGCGGCCTCGAGCGACTGCCGCTGCAACTCATCACGACTCATGGGCCGGAACCTAGCGCGAGAGTGCGACATTGCCCGGCCCGGAATCTCGGGCCCACCTCATCACGGTCGGTGACTGCCGTCAAGGCCCGACTGTCGTGTCCGTCCACGAGGAAATTCCCGTGTCCGCTGTCACCTCCTGCAACGATCGGCTATTCGACGTCCGCCGGATGTGAGGGTCAGCGCGGTGGGCAAACCCTGCGTGACGAATGCCTGGCGCGGCTAACCGCTCGGCTCCCGGATCTGCTGACCAGGCCGCGCCAGTCGGTCTTCTCCAGACCGACGGTGCCGAGGAGGCGGTCTGTGTTCGCGTCGACGATCGCGAAGTGGATCCCGTCTCCGGTCTCCCGCAGGGAATGGGAGCTGTTGGCGCGACGTTTGTGTCGAGTTTTTGAGCGGGCGTAACATTGTGTTGCCCGCTCCACATTTTGCAGACATGGGTTCTGACCAGCCACTTTGGGTGGCACAGCCGGCCGCCACGGCGGCCGGACATCGGCGCAGCGGGTGGCGGCGGCCGGCCAAGATCGGGCCGCGGGTCCCTGCGTGAGCTTGGCCCGAGGTGGGGCCACAGGCTGTTTGTGCAGCTCAAGTGGCCTGCTCGGCGGTCCGAGGCGGAGCCTCTCTGGTGCTCTGACCGGAAACGATCACCGGAGTGGTGTGATGGCCGGGTGTCTGCGGCGGTGGATGCCGCGGAGGTCAACTCAAGATCGTGACACGGCCTGTCGGTCCCTGGTCTAGGGTCGCCCGCATGGCTGAGCCCTTTTTTCTGACCGCTGTGCGCGAGTCGTACGACACGGTCGCCGCTGATTACGTCGAACGCGTCCCGCCTCCAGCCGCGATGGACCCGCTGTCACGTGCGATGCTGGCGGGGTTTGCCGAGCTCGTGCGGGCGGCTGGTCTGGGGCCGGTCGCGGACCTGGGATGTGGCCCCGGCCGCGTGACGGCGCACCTGGCCGGGCTGGGAGTGTCCGCCTTCGGTGTCGATCTGTCACCGAAGATGATCGGGCTGGCCCGGCACGCCTATCCGAACCTGCGGTTCACCGCGGGCTCGATGACCGCGCTGGAGATGAGGGACGACGAGCTCGGCGGCATCCTGGCCTGGTACTCCACCCACCACACGCCCCCGCAGTGGCTGCCGGCGGTGTTCGCCGAGTTCCACCGCACACTCGCGCCCGGCGGCTACCTGCTCTGGGGAGACTATGTCGGCGATGAACGGCTGCAGCCGACCCAGGGCTACGGCCATCCGGTGTCCTACGAGTCGTACCTCCTGCCACTGGACTGCATGGTCGGCCTGCTGGAGCAGGCCGGACTCGTCGTCACCGCGAAGCTGGAGCAGGAGCCCGGCGGACGGGTGAACAGACCGCACGCCTGCCTGCTGGCCCGCAAACCCGAAAAGCCCTGACGGGGCTTGTTTCTGCGGCGAAGCCGCGCACGTGGGCCAGCTCGGCCTCGAACGACCCGCTGAGCCGGCGACGGCAGCCCAGCAAGGTCAACGGCGGACCCGGCGGCCAGCTGTCCGGCCGCTCATGGAACAGGTCAGCGATGTCACGGCACTCGCCAGCCCGCGTTTCCTCGCTGGATCCGTTCGCCGTCGACCACACGAACAGCCGGTAACCGAGGACAGCGGGCGCGACGGTGCCGCGACGATTGTTGTCGTCGTCGCGGCGATGGCCTTCGAGGCCGATGTCGAGCAGACCGGACCCGTCCGCGGCGGGCCGGTGGCCGACGACCCGGACGTCGAGCAGTTCCTCCGTGTTCTCGTAGCACTCCCGGCACTGGTCCTCGCACCGTTCGCTTGCTGGCCGGCCGGGGATGTGTGCGCCCTCGACGACGAGGTTGCCGAACCAGGCCGGCCCCGTGCCGTCGATCGCGGCGAGTAGCGGTCCGGACGGCGCTCAGCTCAACAGGGTGTAGCGCTCGTACAGCGGCTCGTTCGGGCACACGCGGTCGACGAAGAGCCCGTCGATGTCCGTGCAGTCGGTGAGGGTGGCGCCGGTTTCCTGGTCGAGCAGGCGCCAGCGCAGGGGGGTCGACACGTGCTGACGTTAGCCGGTGGGCGCGCTGTGCGAGCGGCATGCATAACCGGCTGCGGGCCCGGCCCGGCCGCATCGCCGCTGCCTACCTGCCGGACACCGCCCGCCCTCAACCCGTCTCGCGGCGCCGCCGCCACGGTCACTTGGGCACTCTCCGCCCTAACGCTCGCCGCCCTCACTCTCACCGCCGCGACGCTTAGAGGTCGCGCAATTAGGCGGGCTCATGGCCGACGGGTCGAGCGGGTGTCCCAGCGGTAGAGGGTCCAGGCCTGGCGGATGAGGCTACGGACGGTGATGATCGTGTCGGCGAGGTCGAAGTAGGCGTGGATCACGTCTTCCTTGCGTTCGTAGCAGCGTTGGAGCCGGTTGAAGGCGTTGTGCCAGGCGTTCGTGCGTTCGATGTGCCACCGTTTGGTGGCTTGGACGGGGGCCTTGACGCCTTTGCGGGCGGTCTCGCCGGTCAGGCCGCGTCCGGCGAGTAGGTCGCGGGTCGCGGTGGAGTCGTAGCCGGCGTC
>NZ_JBIAHQ010000049.1:0-19030 GCF_042870725.1 Micromonospora sp. NPDC006431 | reverse complement strand
GGTTCCGCTGGACCCGCCCGCTCGGCGGGACCGTCCGTAACGCCACCGTCTCCCGTGACGGCGGACGCTGGTACATCTCGTTCTGCATCGAGGACGCCGTAACCGAAGCGGCCCCGAACGGTAAACCGCCGGTCGGGGTGGATCGGGGTGTGGCCGTGGCGGTGGCCACCTCTGACGGGGGTCTGGACGACCGGCAGTTCGTCACGGCTGGGGAGGAGAAGCGGCTCAAGCGGTTGCAGCAGCGTCTGTCCCGGTCGCTGCGGGTTCATGGCCGCAACCGCGGGTCGAAGCGCCGCGACGCTACCCGCGCGCAACTCGGCCGGCTGAATGCCCGTATCCGGGCCCGCAGGGCTGACTTCGCCGCGCAGACCGCCGTGCGCCTGGTCCGCGAGCACGGCATGGTCGCTGTCGAACGTCTGCGGATCAAGAACATGACCGCCAGCGCGAAGGGCACCGTTGAGCAGCCGGGCCGTAACGTGCGTCAGAAGGCTGGCCTGAATCGAGCCATCCTGTCGAAGGGGTGGGGCGGGTTCCTGCTGAAGTTGGAGCATGCCGCCCGCTACCACGGAGCGAAGATCGAGAAGGTCAATCCCGCGTACACGTCGCAGACCTGCAACGCCTGCAAGCATGTCGCCCCGGAGTCCCGCGAGAGCCAAGCGGTCTTCCGGTGCGTCGCCTGCGGGCATCAGGACCACGCCGACGTGAACGCGGCCAAGAACATACTCGCCGCCGGGCTGGCGGTAACAGGGCGTGGAGACCTCGGGGTTACCCGGTCTGTGAAGCGCCAACCACCCCAACGGCTCGCAGCGTGAACGCGCCTCAGCCACGGGAATCCCCCGCCCTTCAGGCGTGGGGAGGAAGTCAAGTATCACTGGCGGATGCTGCTGCTGCCCGGCGCGCCGCCGCTCGCCGAGGAGCACGCGGACGTCGACCGAGCGGTCGCCTACTGGGGTGGCTCGCCGGCCGTACGGCACCGACTCGACGCGCTCGCGCGCGCCTCGGCGAGCATCGTGCTCTTCCTCGAGCACATACCACAGAACCTGCAGGACTGGCTGGCCACGCGACCGGTCGGCGTCGAGGGGACCGACGCGTACTCGATGGTGGAACGGGGCTTGCGCGCCGGCGCCGCCTTCATGCACGGCAACGGCCTGCTGCACTTCGACGCCCACCTCCGCAACATCCTCACCGACGGCCGGCCGAACGCGACGAGTACGTCCGGCGGTGCGCCGCGGGCGGCACGCCGGCTGACGTGCCGGCCGCGGCGGCGGCGATCATCACCCGGTACGCCCCGGTCGCCGCGATCGTGAACGACTTCTACTGGGATCTGTTCGGCACGGACCGGGCCACCCCATATCCCGCCGAGCGGCTGCGTGCGCCCCTCGCGTCCGTGCTGGCCGCCGGCCCCGGAGCGGGGTAAGGCCGGTCCGGCGCCGGCACCCGGAGACGCTCAGTGGGCGGACGCCGGCTGCCCGGAGTCGGCCACCCAGGTCGGGTGCGCCTGGACGAACGCCGCGACGGTGTCGTCCCGGAACGCGTGCAGCAGTTGCATGCTGGTCGGGCTGAGGATCTCGGCGCTGCCGACCCCCGGGACGGTACGGCTGTTGAAGGTGCCGTTGTTGGTCTTGATCGTGGTGATCGCGTCGGGGCGGACACTCCGCATGGCGAAGGCCCAGTCCTCCAGCGGGATGCCACCGTCGTCGACGGTCATGGCCTTGCCGACCGCCGACAGCAGCCCGGGCAGCTTGGTCGGTGAGTTCAGGCCCTTGGTGATGACCTGCTGCAGCACCGCCTTGACGAACTGCTGCTGGTGGCGCTGCCGGCCGTAGTCGAAGTCGTGGTTGGCCAGCAGGTCCCGCTGCCGGACGAAGTCGAGCGCCTGGGACGGGTTCAGGCAGTGGTTGCCCTTGGTGTAGACGTTCGGGGTGACCCCGGGGATGCGGTGGTTGACCGTGCCGTCGGGATTGATCTTGTACGGCGCCGCCGTCTTCCCGGTCGCGTCGTCCTTCCCCAGGTGGATCGAGGTGGTGGTCTCGTCGACGTACATGCAGACCTGGCCGAGCGTCTGGACGATGTCCTTGAACCCCTGGAAATCGATGATGGCGCCGGCGTCCGGGGTGATGCCGGTGACGTCACGCACGGTCAGCGCGAGCAACTCGAAGCCGTGCGACAGCGCGGGCGCGCCGGTGAGTCCCCGGCCGCCGAACGCGAAGGCCGCGTTGATCTTGTTCTGCCCGCCGGCGTACGACGTCGCGCCGTTGTCGTAGGCGGGGATGCTCACCAGCGAGTCGCGCGGCAGCGAGACCATGTACGCCTGACTGTGATCGGCCGGGATGTGCATCAGGATGATCGAGTCGGCGCGGGTGAGCTGGCTGGGATCCTGGTTCGGGCGGGCGTCGACGCCCACGAGCAGGATGTTCTTCGCCCCGGTGATGTTCTGGTGCTGGCGCGGTGGCGCGGCGGCGCCGAGCAGGTTCTGCTGGGTGATCTTGCTGGTCGCGGTGTGCAGCAGGAACAGGCTGCCGCCCAGCGCCACGCCGCTGAGCGTCATCAGGGTCGCGCCGACCGCCACGCACCAGCGGGCCCAGCGCGGCCAACGCCGACGGGCCGGGCCCGCGGGCGGGACCGGCTCCACGGGTGTGCGGTTGTCGGAACGCGCGGCGGCGTGCGGCACGAGTGCCTCCTCCGGACGGGGGCCAAACCGGACCAAATGTAGGCGCCCGATGCACGCAGCGTCACCCCACCCGGCTGTGAATCGCCTGGGAAGTCCACGAGACTGGTGGCCCGGCGGGCCGCACCGGGGTAGTACGGCGCGGGTCACCCGGCCAGCCAGGCGCGGATCTCGGCGTCGTGCTCGCCCGGCCCGGGCGGCGGGAGGTGGTAACGCGGCGGGGTCGCGGAGAAGCCGATCGGATGGCGGACGCCGGGCACGCCGTCGACGGTGACCACCGGGTCGAGCCCGAGTTGCCGGGCCAGGGCGACGCCGCCGTCGACCGTGTTGATCGGCGTGCACGGCACGCCCGCCGCGCGTAGGTCCCGGAACCACTCGTCGGTGGTCCGCTGGTGCAGCCGCGCGACCAGCAGGGGGCGCAGCACGGCGCGGTGGGCGGTGCGGTCCTGGTTGCGCCGGAAGCGGGGGTCGTCGGGCAGGTCGGGCAGGCCGAGGACCTGGCACAGGGTCCGGAACTGGCCGTCGTTGCCGGCGATCACGACGAGTTCGCCGTCGGCGGTCGGCAGCGGCTCGTACGGGAAGATGCTCGGGTGGGCGTTTCCCATCCGGGACGGCACGACGCCGGCGGCGACATGGGCGCTGGCGTGGTTGACCAGGCCGGACAGCGCGGAGGAGAGCAGGTTCACCTCGACGTGCTGCCCGGTCCCGGCCTGCTGCCGGTGGTGCAGGGCGGCGAGGATCCCGACGGCCGCGTGCAGGCCGGCGATCACGTCGAACACCGCCACCCCGGCCTTGTAGGGCGGACCGTCCGGCTCTCCGGTGAGGCTCATCAGCCCGGACGCCGCCTGCACCATCAGGTCGTACCCGGGCAGGTCGGCGCCGGCTCCCGCGCCGAAGCCGCTGATCGAGGCGTAGACGATCCGGTCGTTGGCGGCCGCGACGCTGTCGTAGTCGAGGCCGAAGCGGCGCAGCGCGCCGGGCCGGAAGTTCTGGATCATGACGTCGGCGCGGTGGGCCAGTCGCCGGGCGAGCGCCAGGTCCTCGGCGTCGGTGAGGTCGAGGGTGATGGCGCGCTTGTTGCGGTTGACGCCGAGGTAGTAGGTGGAGACGCCCTCGCGGACCGGCGGCATCCAGGTCCGGGTGTCGTCACCACCGGGTCCCTCGACCTTGACCACGTCGGCGCCCAGGTCGGCGAGGAGCATGGTCGCGTACGGCCCGGCGAGGATCCGCGAGAAGTCCGCGACGAGTACGCCGCGCAGCGGTCCGCTCCGCTCCTCCCCCATCGCGTCCGCCCCTCCTCCGTCCCGACCCGTGTCGGGGCACCGCACCAGGAGGACAACGATGGCACATGATCGACGAGCGAGCCCGGCCCGGACCGGCCGACGGGGCCCGAGCCGTCGGGCTGCCGGCCGACGGCGGGCGGGGCAACGCGGTCGCCGGGGGCTCGGGAACCAGGTGGGCACCGCCGACGACTATCTGTACATGGCGTGTGAGCAGTGGCGGGAGATCCTGTCGGCGCAACTGGACGGTGAAGCGTCGGCGGCCGAGACCGCAGCGGCCGAGGGGCACCTGGAGTCCTGCGCCGGCTGCCGGGGGTGGTTCGAGGCGGCGGTGGCGGTGACCCGGCGCGCGCGTACCCACGCGGTGCCGCAGATGCCCGACCTGGTCGACGCGGTGCTCGCGGCCGCTCCCCCGGCGCCGGCCCGGTCCGGCTGGCGGGAGCGCGTGACGCTCGGGCTGCGGGGCGTGCTGGGGCTGCTGGGGGCGGTGCAGCTGGTGCTCGGCATGGCGCAGGTCGGCCGGGACGCCGTCGTCGGGCACGTGCACACCTCCGGCCAGCACCTGTGGCACGAGTCCGCGGCGTGGAACGTGGCGGTGGGCGCCGGGTTCCTCTATGTGGCGCTGCGCCGGTCCGCGCCGGCCGGGCTGCTGCCGATGCTCAGCGCCTTCGTCGCCACGCTGGTGCTGCTGTCGGTGAACGATCTGATCACCGGGCAGGTGGCGGTGCAGCGGCTGATCAGCCACGGGTTCCTGCTCGTCGGCTGGGTGGTCATGATGCTGCTGTCCCGGCCCCGGTGGCGCTCGGGCGGCACGCCGCCGCGGCAGGGCCGGTCGTCGGGCTCGCGGTGGTCGCTGCGGCTGGAGGAACAGCCGGAGGTGGCGCCGCTGCGGCTGCTGCCGCCGTACTCGGCGCAGGCCCGCGACCGCCGGGCGGCCTGACCGGTGGACGGCCTACGTGCCGGTGGACCGGGGCGCGACGACGCCGCGCCTCGGCCCGGCGGTGGCGCGAGCCCGGCCGGCAGACCTCGGCCGCTCAGACCACGCGGCTGCCCTGGGCGTCACCCCGCCAGGCGGCGACCAGGTCCTCGCGGGCCCGGGCGACCCGGGACCGGATGGTGCCGACCGGGCAGCCGCACACCTGGGCGGCCTCGGCGTAGGACAGGCCGACCAGCTGGGTGGCGACGAACGCCTCCCGCCGCTCGGGCGTCAGGGCGGCGATGAGCCGCCGCAGGGTCACGGCGTCGTCGCCGCCGGAGGTGACCGCCCCGGCCGCCTCGGCGGCCCGCTCCCAGTCGGTCAGCGCGGACACCCGCGGGCGGGTCGCAGCGGCCCGTACGTGGTCCACGGCGACCCGGCGGGCGATGGTGAACAGCCAGGTCCGGGCCGAGGACCGGCCGGCGAAACCGGGCAGGCTGCGCAGCGCGCGCAGGAACGTCTCCTGGGTCAGGTCGTCGGCCTCGGCCGGGCCGGCCAGGTGCGCGAGGAACCGCCACACCGGGACCTGCAGGGCCCGGACGAACGCGGCGGCGGCCTGCTGGTCACCCCGGCCGGCCTGGTGCGCCCACCGGGTGACCTGCGCGTCGTCGGCGTCGGCGCTCATCCGTGGCCGGCCGGCCGGTCCGCCGTCGTCCTGATCGACGGTACGGGAGCTGGCCTCACTCGGTTCATACCTGCCATCCTCCTCCGACCGCACGGCCGACCGGTCACGGACCCGGCCGGGTCGCGCGCCCTGTATTGGTCGCTCGGCGGCGGCGAGAAGTTCCCGGGCCGGGCCGCATCTTCGGCACGGCCCGGCCCCGGCCCCACTCACGGGCCGATCGTGACCGCGACCGGCCCGACGCGCGGCACGCCCTCGCGGTGAGGACGTTGGCCGGACCTGGGTGAGGCCAGCACCCGCCCGGGGCCGCCGGGGCCGGGCCATCCGCCGGCCGGCCCACGTAGCGGTGCACGGGCGAGGCCAGCAGTTGGACGATCCGTCGCATGAGGACGAGTCTAGAAACCCGCCACTCGTCCAAATCAGCCCCTTCCCGGAAGAAAGGGACCGGTTACTCCCCGCCTCGTGTCCGTCACCCGCGGAAGCCGTTGTACGAGGTGTGACGGCGCAACGGTCAGTCATCGCCCCCAGGTCCGCCGCGAAACAGTCCCGCCGGCAGGTGGCGTGGGCGCAACGCGAGAACGACCGGCGGCGGCACGCGTACGACGCCGAGGTCGAGGCCTGGCGCCGGCGCGAGGAGCAGCTGGTGCGGCTGGGCATCGAGGCCGCCGGCTTCCTCGGATGCACCCAGCCCCGCACCGGCCTGCCGGTGGAGCTCGACGACGACGAGGTCCTCTACCGCGTACTGCCGAACGCGGAGCTGGTCGAGGCCGAGGCGCGGCACATCGCCGGACTGCCGGCGCCCGCCCTGGCGGTCGGGGCAACCCCTGTCGGGGCGACCGCCGTGCAGCCGTCCGGCCCCGTGCTGCCGAAGGGGCTGCGCGTGGTGGACGCCGGGATGGCGGTCGTGACCGACCGCCGGGTCGCCTTCGGCGGGCGTACCGGCCGGCGCGAGTGGACGTACCGCGACCTGCTGGGCCCCGGCCACCATCCGGAGGCCCCGGTCACCCTCCTGCACGCCGCAGACGGGCGCCGGCCGGCCGGCCTGCAGGTGCCCACCGCCGCAGCGGTGAACTTCCGCTTCTACCTCACCCTCGCCTTCGCCGCCGCCACCGGGCAGCGGGCCGCCGTGGCCCCGCAGATCGACGCCCTGCTGGCCGCCCACCGCGCCGCGCGCCCGCTGCCCCCGCCACCGGTGGCGCCCCAGGACGCGCCCACGGCCCTGCTGCCGCCGGAGCGGATGGCGGCCGCCGCCGCTGTCGTCGTCGCGGTGGCGTTCGCGGCGCTGACCAACGGCACGGCGACCCCGGGGACGACCGACCTGCCGTACCGCGCGGCGCCGGGTGTGAGCGCCGGCACCGGGGACCAACCCGAGGGCATCGGTGACATCTTCCCGAGTCCGTCCGCCCGCCAGGGGGCGCCCGGGGGTCGTCCGGTGCCCTCGCCGGCGGCCGTGTCCGTGGTACTGGCCACCGACGCGACGCCAGCGGCGAGCCGCCCCGCCCCGCAGGCCACCGTGGGGCCCCGGCAGAAGCCGCCGGCGGCCCCGGTCAGCAGAACCCCACCCGCCGTCCAACCGGCGCCGACCACCGCCGCACCACCGGCCGCACCACCGGCCGAGCCCCCGGCCACGACGCCGCCGTCGAGCGCCGCCCCTGCGCCAGCACCGAGCAGCGCGCCGCCTTCCGCCGACCCGCCGGTGGTGCGAGTCTGCCTGGATCCCCTCCGGCTGCCGCTGCTGGACTCGCTGCTGTGTCCACCGACCGACGACTGAGCGGCCGGCACGGCGCCATATCGCTCAGCGAGCGCCCGGGGCCGCGAGGTCAGGAACTCGCCGGGGTGAGCAGGTAGTCGTCCGCCTCCGGGCTCCATCGCAGCTCGACGACCCCGCTGGTGGCCGCCGCCTTGCCGAACTGAAGGAAGCTGCGGTAGCCGAGCTTCTTCTCGCTGAAGTCCGGCCGGGCCCGGCGGAGCTGGTTCTTCAGACCGGACAGGGCCACCGCCCCGTCGGCGCCGGCCAGGTCCGCGACGACCGAGCGCAGCAGCGCGAACGCCGCCTCGCGGTCGCCACGCTCGGGCAGCGCCACCTCGGGATCACCCTTGGCGGGCCCCTCGGACAGCTCGATCACGTTGTGCTCGGCCAGATAACGCAGGAGTTCGCCGAAGGTGCGGAAGCCGTAGTCGGACTCGCTGAACGTCGGATCCTTGCGCAGCAGGGTCCGCTTCAGCCCGGAGGCGGTCACCTCGCCGCTGGAGCTGCCCTGGAGCCCCGCCACGGTCTGGGCCACGAGGACCGCGAGCCGGTCGACGTCGCGCGCGGGTTCCTCCGCCGGCTGCGGCTCGGGCTGCGGCTCCGGCGGCCGCACCTCCGGGCCGGGCGTCCGCCCGGGTCGGCCACGCCGCTCGGCGGGCGGGGGAAGGTCGACCCCTTCGAGGCGCTCGTAGTAGAGGAACTCGTCGCACGCGGGTGGTAGCAGCGCCGACGTGGACCCCTCCACCCCGACCCCGATGACCCGCTTGTTGAGCTCGCGCAGCTTGTGCACGAGCGGCGTGAAGTCGCTGTCCCCGGTGCAGATCACGAACGTGGAGATGTAGCCGCGTTCGAAGGCGAGTTCCACCGCGTCGACGGCCATCTTGATGTCGGCGGCGTTCTTCCGCGAGGCGCCCATCCGCTGCGGTATCTCGATGAGTTCGACGTGGGAGCGGGTGAGCATCCGGCGGTCCTCGTCGAAGTACGACCAGTCGGCGTATGCCCGGCGCACCACCACTCGGCCCCGTTCGGCGAGGGCGTCGGCGATGGGCCGGAAGTCGAACATCCGGCCGCGGTGATGATCACGTACGCCCAGCGCCAGGTTCTCGTAGTCGAGGAACAGCGCGATACGGTCTTCCTGATCCACACCGGCCAGCGTACGCGCGGTGGGAGGCTGCCCCCGGGCGGCACGGCGAAGCCGTTCGGGTCGGTGCGCGGCCGCATCGGGGCCCTCGAGGCACGTGTCCGGCCGCTACGATCGCGGATGCATGCCCCGGAGCGCAGGAGGTCGCCATGGCGGACGTCAGGTCGGGAGGCCACCCCACTTCGGAGGAGTCCGCCCTGTCGACGCGGATCGACCCGTCGGTGCCTCATCCGGCCCGCCGCTACGACTACTGGCTGGGCGGCAAGGACAACTTCGCGGCGGACCGGCAGTCCGGCGACGCTGTCGCGGCCGCCTACCCGGCGATCCGGACCACGGTCATCGAGAACCGGCGGTTCATGCAGCGGGCCACCCGCTACCTGGCCGACACCGCCGGCGTCCGGCAGTTCCTCGACATTGGCACGGGAATCCCGACCAGCCCGAACCTGCACGAGATCGCCCAGGGCGTCGCCCCGGAGTCGCGGGTGGTCTACGTGGACAACGACCCGATCGTGCTCACGCACGCGCGCGCCCTGCTGACCAGCGCGCCCGAGGGCGCCACCGCGTACGTCGACGCCGACCTGCGCGACCCGGAGCGGGTCCTGGGCCACCCCGACGTGCGCGCCACCCTCGACTTCGACCGGCCGCTGGCGCTGATGCTGGTGGCCGTCCTGCACTTCCTCACCGACGCCGACGACCCGTACGCGATCACCCGGCGGCTGGTCGACGCGCTGCCCTCGGGCAGCTACCTGGTGGTCTCGCACGCCACCATCGACCTGGTGCCGCGGGACGTCGCCGCCACCGCGGCACCGGTCACCACGACCAGCATGATCGACATGGCGTTCCGGAGCCGGGACCAGTTCGCCGCGTTCTTCGCCGGCCTCGAACTCGTACCGCCGGGCATCACCCCGGTCACCGAGTGGCAGCCGGACGATCCGGCGGAGCTGCGCACCGCGGCCGCCCAGGCATCCATGTACGCGGCGGTGGCCCGCAAGCCCTGAGCCGGCGTGGGCCCCTACCCGGCCGCGACCGGGCGCCCAGTGAAGACCCGCCGGGTCGGTGGGTTCAGAACGTCCGGCGGCTGAAGATCGGAATCAGCACCGCGGCGACCGCGACGTGCATCAGCCCGAGGACGACCTTGGTCGCGCCGCTCGCCCCGACGGCGAACAGCGGCAGGAACGACGCCAGGAACACGACGACGGCGAGCGCCGTCCAGACAGCGGCCGCATGGCGGGTCAACCGGCCCAGCACCGAACGGGTTGCCCAACCGAGCAACGCCGCCACGAGTGTGAAGACCGTGACGATCGGCAGGCCGAGGACGCCGGGCGGTTGACCGTTGCGGGGATCGATGTGCAACTCGACGTCGATGAGCTGGGCGACGGCCCAGACCAGTGCGGCGGCGACGAGGGAACCGCCGACGGCGAGGACGCCGGCGCGCAGCCGAGTGGTTCTCGAGGACACGGAGGTGGCGGTCATTGCTGACTCCTTCGTGGACTGAGGCTGATCCTTGCCGCCCGGCCGTCGGAAGCGCCGAGCCCGAAAAGCACGGTACCGGTGAATTATGAATTCACATGGCTGGCACAAATCGGCATCTATGGCGACAGGCGAGGATCGACACCAGTACGGTACCGTAGCGTCGACGGCATGAGGGCGCTGGTGGTTTCTCTCGTCGTGATCGCGGTGGGTCTCATCGGGCTGTTCGTCTTCGTCGGCTGGCGCGACCGGAAGCGCCTCTCGTCGCGGGAGGATGCGGAGGCGGCCCGTGACGCCAGGTCGACCCAGGAGCGGTACGCGGCGGAGCGCCACGGTGTCCAGGGCGAGGTGTGGCGGCGCGGCCAGGGTTCCTCCGGCATGTGAGCGGACCCTGGCGGGACGTGTCGCCGGACCGGTCACCCTAGGCGCTGGCGCCGGAGTAGGAGTGCAGCGAACGCCGCCACGCGAGGGTGGCCACGACGACCGCGCCGACCGCCACCGCCGGCGCGATCAGCAGCAGGTACGGGTTGAGCCGGCCCAGCAGGGCCGCCGCGGGGTACGTGGTGAGGAACGCCACCGGCACCACGGTGAGGACCGCCTGCACGGGGTTGCGGTACAGCTCCACCGGAAAGCGGGACAGTTCGACGAAGGCGTACGAGACCCGGCCGAGTTCCTCGGCGGCCACCAGCACCACGGCGAGCGCCATGAGCAGCACGGTCAGGGCGTACAGCAGCAGCACGGCGCAGCCCAGCAACAGCCCGAACGCGGCCAGCGCGACCACCGACACGCCGCGGCCGGACAGGACCACCCCGACGGTGGTCAGCGCCAGGCCCAGCACCGGGTCCAGCAGGTTGTTGACCCGCACCTGCCGCAGGCTCACCAGCAGTTGCGCGTCGAACGGCTTGGTGAGCAGGAAGTCGAGGGTGCCCAGGCGTACGTAGTCGGTCATCCGCTCCAGGTTGGGCTGCAGCAGCGCCTGACGCAGGCCGTTGAGGGTGAAGAACAGGCCGATCACGACGAGCACCTCGGCCTGCGTCCAACCGGCCACCGTCCCGGTGAAGCGGAAGTAGACCGACGCGCCGGCGGCCGCCCACACCATCCAGAAGGCGCTGAGCGCCACGTTCGAGAAGAAGTTGAGCCGGTACTCCACCTCGCCGGCCACCGCCGCCCGCCAGCAGATCGCGAGGACGCGGGTGTGCCGGGACCAGCCGTTCACCCGGCCACCGCCTGGTAGCGACGGACGCCGTGCCGCCAGATGACCCGGTACAGCACGGCGAAGGCGGCGAGCCAGCCGAGCCCGACGGCGAAGCCGTACGCGGCCTCCCGCGCGTCGAGGCGGCCCATCAGGAGCTCCACCGGGAAACCCATCGCGGTGCGGAACGGCAGCACCACCGCGACGCTGCGCAGCCAGTCCGGCATCAGCGCCAGGGGCGCGACCCAACCGGAAGCGAACGAGCCCAGCCCCCACCACAGCAGCCACGCGTTGGACGCCTGGGTGCTCCAGAACCCGATCAACGCGAACGTCGACGCCATGAGCAGGCTGACCGCGTACGCGAGCACGAGCGCGGCGGCGACGGCGGCGAGCCGGACGGGACCGACCGGGTAGTCCAGGCCCGGCACCAGCAGCGCGGCGAGCACCAGGGCCGGCACCAGCACGGTCAGGAAGACCAGGCGGTGGCCGAGGTCGTTGGTGGCGTACTGGTGGAAGGGGTGCACCGGGCGCAGCAGCCGCACGGAGAGATCGCCGCTGCGCATGTCCGCGTCCCACTGCCAGACGACGTGGTCGCCGGAGAGGTTCCACAGCAGGGTCGCCGCCGCGTAGTAGGACAGGAAGTCGCCGGTGGTCCAGCCCTTCGGCGGGCCGCCCTCGGCGACGATGGTGAGCCACACCCCCATCAGCAGCAGCGGGAAGAAGCCGGTGAGCAGCGACAGCGCGATGCGACTCCGGTAGGTCGCCGCCACCAGCGTCGCGCTGCGCACCAGCGGCGGGTACGCGGTGAGGACGTCACGCATGGGCGAAGACCGCCCGGATGATGTCCTCCACCGGCGGGTCCTCGATCGCGACGTCCTCGACCGGCAGGGTGGTGAGCAGCCGGGCCGCGACCGCGGCGGTCTCGGCGCGCGGCACCGCCAGGGTGACCACGGCACCGTCCACCTCGGACACCTCGCCGAGGCCGACCCAGGTCTGTGCCGGTACGGCCTCGCGCAGGGTGACCCGGACCAGCCGGTGCGGCGAGTGGGCCTCGACCAGCGCGGCGAGGTCGCCGTCGAAGCGCAGGGTGCCATGGTCGATGACCAGCACCCGGCGGGCCAGCGCCGTGACGTCGCCCATGTAGTGGCTGGTGAGCAGGACCGTCGCGCCGCAGCGGGCGTTGTAGTCGCGCAGGAAGGTGCGCACCGCCGCCTGGCCGTTGACGTCCAGGCCGAGCGTCGGCTCGTCGAGGAAGAGCACGTCGGGCCGGTGCAGCAGGGCGCCGGCCAGTTCGCAGCGCATCCGCTCGCCGAGGCTGAGCACCCGGACCTGCTTGGTCAGCAGCGGTTCGAGGTCCAGCAGGGTGACCAGTTCGTCGAGCGCCGACCGGTAGGGGCGCTCGGCGAGGCCGTAGATCGCGCGGTTGACCTCGAACGCGTCGGCGGCGGGCAGGTCCCAGAACAGGGCGTTGCGCTGGCCCATGACCAGCGAGATCCGGCGCAGGAACGCGGGCTCCCGGCGGTGCGGGGTGTGCCCGAGCACCCGTACGGCCCCGGCGGCGGGGTGCAGCAGGCCGGTCAGGCACTTCAGGGTGGTGGTCTTGCCGGCGCCGTTGGGGCCGAGGAAGCCGACGACCTCGCCCGCCGGGATCGTGAAGCTGACCTGCTCGACGGCGCGGACGGTAACGTGCTCGCGCCGGACGAGTGAGCGGAGCGAGGCGCGCAGGCCGGGTGGTCGCCGGTGCACCCGGAAATGCTTGGCCAGGTCGCGCACCTCGATCATGTGGACGACCCTAACGGGGCGCGGCGACGGATCGACATCGAATATTCCGGATCCGCCACGGCGCCGGGCCGGGAATCGGCCCACCCGATCCGGTGAGCGCTGTCGTCACCTACCGGCGGCGCACACTTACGGCCGCCCGGCGGGACGGGATACACCGGGGGTGACCGCTCGCCGGAGCGGTCGCTGCCTGCCCGGAAGGGGGTCGAGCACGGTGCGGACCGACCGCTCCAACCCACGCCTCGCCAACGTCGAGGCGGTCGCGGACGCGATCCTCTACGAGGGCTACCTGCTCTACCCCTACCGGCGGTCATCGGGCAAGAACCGGGTCCGCTGGCAGTTCGGTGTGCTGGTGCCCCCGGCGTGGGGCGCGGCGCACGGCCTGGTCGACCGCGGTGTGGCGGGCTCCGCCGAGTCGCCATGGCAGCAGACCGAATGCCTGATGGAGGCGCCGGACACGGCGACGGTCCGCGTCCGGTTGCGGTTCCTGCACCTGCAACGCAAGGTGGCCGAGCGCCGGACGGCCGACGGCGGGTACCAGCCGGTCGACCGGATCGAGGTCGGTGACCGCACGGAGCTCAGCTTCGACGAGGCGGTGCCCCGGGAGTACGACGTCGAGGCGTCGGTCGGCGACCTGCGGCGGGGCCGCCGCCTCGACCTTCGGGTGCCGGGCGGGGCGGACGTCGAGCCGCTGGTCGATGACCGGGGTGAGCCGGTCGGTCGGGTGGTACGCCGGCGCTGGCCGTTGTCCGCGTCGGTCACCGTCTCCGCCGCTCCGGCCGAGGCGCCCTTCCCGTTGCTGCGGCTCGGGATCCGCGTCGAGAACACGGACAGGAGCACCCCGCCGGACAGTGCCCGGGACGACGCGTTGCGCTGCTGCCTGCTGGCGGCGCACACGCTGGCCACGGTCAGCCGGGGCCGGTTCCTGTCCCTGCTCGACCCGCCCGAGTGGGCGGCGCCCGCGGCACGGGAGTGCCGCAACGTGCACACGTTCCCGGTGCTGGCCGGCGAGCCCGGCAGCGTGGACGTGCTGCTCTCGTCACCCATCATCCTCTACGACCACCCGCAGATAGCGCCGGAGAGCCCGGGCGACCTGCACGACGCGACCGAGATCGACGAGATCCTCTCGCTGCGTACGCTCACCCTCTCCGATGCGGAGAAGCGGGAGGCGCGGGCCACCGATCCGAGGGCGGCCGCCATCCTCGACCGGGTCGACGTCATGCCGCCCGAGGTGCTCGAACGGTTGCACGGCGCCATCCGCGCCCTGGCACCCGTACGGCGGGACGGCGATGCCGGCGCCGACCCGGAGCGGCCGTGGTGGGAGCCGGGCGCCGACGCGGGGATCGCGCCGGAGACCGACAGCGTGCTGGTCGCGGGCACCCTGCTGGGGCGAGGCAGCCGGGTCCGGTTACGGCCCCGCCGGCGCGGCACGGACGCGCACGACATGTTCCTGGACGGTCGCACCGCCCGGGTGGAGCAGGTGCTGCTCGACGTGGACGGGTCACGGTTCCTGGCCGTGACGGTGGACGACGACCCGGGCGCGGAGCTGCACCAGTGGTACGGGCGGCTGCGCCACTTCCGGCCCGAGGAGGTCGAACCGTTGGCGGGCGAGGTGACGGCACCGTGAGCGGCCCGGACCACGGGCGGATCCTGGTCGCCGGGATCGGCAACATCTTCCTCGGCGACGACGCGTTCGGGGTGGAGGTCGTCCGGCGCCTGCGGGACGAGGTCCTCCCGGCGGGGGTGGATGTGTCCGATTACGGGATCCGGGGGATGCATCTGGCCTACGATCTGCTGGACGGCCGCCACGACGTGCTGGTTCTCGTGGACGCGTTGCCGTTGGACGAGCCGCCCGGGACGTTGGCCGTGCTCCGGGTGGACCTGGACGACCCGGGCTGGACGCTGCGGCCGGCGGACGTGCTGGACGCGCCGGCCGCCGATGCGCACGGCATGGATCCCGAGTCGGTGCTGCGGCTGCTGCGCGGCCTGGGTGGGAGCGTCGACCGCGTCCTCGTGGTGGGTTGCCAGCCGGCCGCCCTCGACGAGCGCATGGAGTTGTCGGCCCCGGTGGCCGCCGCGGTCGATGAGGCGGTCCGGACGGTGGCCGGGATCGTACGGGAGGAAGCCGCGCGGCTCGCCCGCGGCAAGGGGGCGGCACGAGGCACGCCCGCTGAAGGTAGCGAACGGGGGGTGAGCACGCATGCATGAGACGGGTCTGTCCCAGGCGATCGTGGACGCGGCGGTACGCCGGGCCGCCGGCCGTCGGGTCACCGGCCTGCGGGTGCGGATCGGTGGGCACCCGGTCGACCCCGATGTCGTCACGCAGGGCATCCAGCTGGCCGCCGCCGGCACGGTCGCCGCGGACACCGCCGTCGACCTGGTGCTCGAACCGATGACGGTGGCGTGCCACGAGTGCGGTCGCAGTGGGCCGGTCGACGACCATCTCGCGATGGTGGCCTGTCCCCGGTGCGCGGGCGTGGACATCGCCGTGACCGGCAGCGACGACGTGGTGCTGGAGTCGATCACGGTGGAGAACATCGAAGTGGGTGCGCTCTGATGGACGCCAACGACGTGCTCCGGCACGACCACCGCGTCGTGGAGCAACTGTTCCGGGACTATCAGGCAGCGGAGTCCGACGCGCAGCGGCGCGGCGTCGTGGAGATCCTGGTTCGCGAGCTGTCGAAGCACGCCGCGCTCGAGGAGGTGCTCTTCTACCCGTTCGCCGCGCAGGTGCTGGCCGACGGACAGGTCGACCGGCACCTCGCCGGGCACCGGCCGATCAAGGAGTTGCTCCTCGAACTCGACCGCTGCCGGGCCGGCGACAACGCGCAGGACGAGCTGATGCAGCGGCTGGCGTCCGCCGTCGCCCGGCACGTGCAGGACGACGAGAACGAGCTCATGCCGCAGCTGTGCGCCCGGGCCGACGAGCAGGCCCTGCGCGAGCTGGGCCAGGAGATCGACCAGGGCAAGCAGCGGGCCCCGACGCGCCCGCACCCGCACGCGCCGGACAAGCCGCCGGCGCTCACTCTCGCGGCGCCGGTGGCGGCCATCTACGACCGGCTACGGGATCGGATGCAAGGGAGGCCACGCACATGACCCAGCACATGCGCGACACCGCGGTGATCCCGAAGGAGAGCGGGTTCGACGAGGTCACCATTCTCTGGATCTCCGAGGGCATGAGTTGTGACGGCGATTCCGTGTCGATGACGGCCTCCGGTCAGCCGGCGATCGAGGACATCGTCCTCGGGCTCATTCCCGGTCTGCCGAAGGTCAACCTGCACAACAAGGTGTTGTCGCCGGCGGCCGGCGGTGAGGAGTTCCTGGCGCCGTACCGGAAGGCGGCCCGTGGCGAGATGACCGAGCCGTTCATCCTGGTCATCGAGGGCTCGATCCCGAACGAGAACATCAACGGCGACGGGTACTGGACGTCGTTCGGCAACGACGAGAAGACCGGCGAGCCGCTGACCTTGAACTGGTGGATCGACCAGCTGGCGCCGAAGGCGTGGGCGGTCGTCGCGGCCGGGACGTGCGCGACGTACGGCGGCATCCACGCCATGGCGGGCAACCCGACCGGGTGCATGGGCCTGGCCGACTATCTCGGGTGGGACTTCCGGTCCCAGGGCGGCCTGCCGATCGTCAACGTGCCCGGCTGCCCGATCCAGCCGGAGAACTTCATGGAGACCCTGACCTGGGTGCTCTACCACGCGGCGGGCTCGGCGCCGCCCCCGCCGCTGGACCACATGCTGCGGCCGCAGTGGCTGTTCGGCAAGACCGTGCACGAGGGCTGCGACCGGGCCGCCTACTACGAGCAGGCGGACTTCGCCAAGGACTACAACTCGCCCAAGTGCCAGGTGAAGGTCGGCTGTTGGGGGCCGGTCATCAACTGCAACGTCCCGAAGCGCGGCTGGATGGGCGGGGTGGGTGGCTGTCCCAACGTCGGCGGCATCTGCATCGGCTGCACCATGCCGGGCTTCCCCGACAAGTTCATGCCGTTCATGGACATGCCGCCCGGAGGCAGCCTGTCCACCCTGCTCATCAAGCCGTACGGCGCGGTGATCCGCCGCTTGCGCGGCCTCACCAACGCCACGGCCAACCGGGAACCGAAGTGGCACCACAACGGCCCCGAACTCACCAGCGGCTACAACCCGCGGTGGCGTCCCTACGGTCCGGCGGACCCCCGCCGACAGGCAGCAGAGGAGAGGAACCGACCGTGACCGCGACAAAACCGAAGCCGGCCGCCGGCAAGAAACCCGGCGAACTGGTGGAGATGGCGTGGGATCCGATCACCCGGATCATCGGCAACCTCGGCGTCTACACGAAGATCGACTTCGCGAACCGGGTGGTCGCCGAGTGCCACACCACGTCGTCGCTGTTCCGCGGCTACTCGGTGTTCATGAAGGGCAAGGACCCGCGCGACGCCGGCTTCATCACCAGCCGGATCTGCGGCATCTGCGGCGACAACCACACGACCTGCTCGGTCTACGCGCAGAACATGGCGTACGGCATCAAGACCCCGCCGCTCGCCGAGTGGATCATCAACCTCGGCGAGGCCGCCGAGTACATGTTCGACCACACCCTGTTCCAGGACAATCTCGTCTTCGTCGACTTCTGCGAGGCGATGGTCAAGCAGACCAACCCCAGCGTGCTCGCCCGCGCGGAGACCACCGCGGCACCGGGCCGGGACATCCACGGCTACCGGACGATCGCCGACATCATGCGGGCCTACAACCCCTTCGAGGGCGAGGTCTACAAGGAGGCGCTGAAGGTCAGCCGCACGACCCGGGAGATGTTCTGCCTCATGGAGGGCCGGCACGTCCACCCGTCGACGGTCTATCCCGGCGGCGTCGGCACCATGCCGCAGCCGACGCTGTTCACCGACTACCTGACCCGGCTGATCAGCATCCTGGACTTCGTCAAGAAGACCGTCGCCATGAACGACGACATCTTCGACTTCTGGTACGAGGCGCTGCCCGGCTACGAGGAGGTCGGCCGCCGCCGGGTCCTGCTCGGCTGCTGGGGCTCGTTCCAGAACCCCGACGTCGTCGACTACAAGTACGAGACCATGACGAACTGGGGGCGGGCGATGCACGTCACGCCCGGCATCGTCGTCGACGGCAAGCTGCTCACCACGGACCTGGTGGACATCAACCTCGGCATCCGGATCCTGCTCGGCAGCTCCTACTACAAGGACTGGGCCGGCCAGGAGGAACCGTTCGTCAAGTACGACCCGCTCGGCAACCCGGTCGACATCCGCCACCCCTGGAACCAGACCACCCTCCCGGATCCCGGCAAGCGCGACTTCGACGACAAGTACAGCTGGGTGATGAGCCCCCGCTGGTTCGACAAGAACAGCGGCGAGCACCTCGCGCTGGACACCGGCGGCGGCTGCTTCGCCCGGCTGTACACCACGGCGCTGGCCAAGATGGTCGACACCCCGTACGTCAAGTCGACCGGGCACAGCGTGCAGATCTCGCTGCCGAAGAGCGCGCGGCTGCCCGAGATGACGCTGGAGTGGAAGATCCCGAAGTGGTCGAACGCGCTGGAGCGGGACCGCTCGCGGGCCTACTTCATCGCGTACGCCGCTGCGATGTCGCTGTACTTCCTCGAGCGGGCGATGGAGCGGATGCGTGGCGGCGACATGCGGGTCTTCACCGAGTTCGAGGTGCCGGACGAGGCCATCGGCTGCGGCTTCCACGAGGCCGTCCGGGGCCTCCTGTCGCACCACGTCGTGATCCGGGACCGCAAGATCGCCAACTACCACCCGTACCCGCCGACGCCGTGGAACGGCAGTCCCCGCGACAGCTACGGCACCCCCGGGCCGTACGAGGACGCGATCCAGAACACGCCCATCTTCGAGGAGAACGGCCCGGACAACTTCAAGGGTGTGGACATCATGCGGGCGGTGCGCAGCTTCGATCCCTGCCTGCCGTGCGGGGTGCACATGTACGTCGGCGGCGGGCAGACCCTCAAGAAGATCCACTCGCCGATGTTCGGCGCGTCGCATGGCTGAGCAGCCGGACCACCCGCGGGGGGGGGCCCCCCGGGGGGCCCCCCCGGGGGGGCCCCCGGGCCCCCCGGGGGGGGCCCCCGGGCCCCCCCCCCCCCGCCCCCCCCCCGGCGCGCGGGGGGGGCGGGCGCGGGGGGGGCGCGGG
>NZ_JBIAHQ010000048.1:0-19943 GCF_042870725.1 Micromonospora sp. NPDC006431 | reverse complement strand
CAGCCCAGGCCGGACCGGCGATATCGTCGCCGCCGCGCTGCACTTGACTCATTTCGAATACAAGTACCTATCCGAATCTTGTTGAGATCACGTCAGTGGCGGGAACAGGGATCGCGGTGCGCCCAAATCGGGTAGCTCAGGAGGTCGTAGACCTGCCGGACGGCCCGTAGTACCGGGTTGAGGGCTACGCGTTTCGGCTCGGCGACGGGGTTGCAGCGGGCGCTCCATGAGCGTGGTCGCCCCTATCTCTCACCTGAAGTCGGCTCGCGATGCGCTTACATCACCAACCTGCATGCCCATTCGCTACACGCCGAGGGCGGACCGTAACGGCAGAGGCCTGCCCGACGCCGTCCAGATAGGACGGCCGTGCCACGGGCACGTCCTGCCGGACGGGACGTCGGCCCCACGATCCGTCCGGTCCAGAGGCTCGCGGGCACCGGAGACCGACCTGACCAGGAAATCCGGACGCCCGATCGGTGGGGCTGGGATGACTCTCACCCCTCCTTCAGGGCTCAGCTACAGCTTCGACCTCCTCACGGATCCGGCCGGGTGGAGCAAGTCGGCACGGCGGCTGAGACGAGGACCAGGAGCTTCCCGCCGAACCCTTTGGCAGACAAGGGTTTGGCGACGTTCAGGGGCACCAACCCGAACGGGTCTCAATTTACAATCCATGGGACTGATGGGAAGATTGGGACTCATGTGAAACCTCGTCTAGTGGGACAACCTGTGCAAACCGCCCTGTTGGGCCCGCTCCGACCGCTCCCCGGCGTGGGCGCCTGGCCGCCCGTGAAGCTGCCGCCGAGCTGCGCGGGAGACCTCGCGCTGAGTTTGCACCAAGGTGCACAGGGCGACCTAACCAGCGGCGCCCGCGTGCACCTGCCTTTGATCGAGGTCAGCGGGTAATTCACGAGGGGGTCCTGGGGATGGACGGTTATTTCGCCAACGCGCGCCATGAGCGGCTGCGGAAGGAGGTCAGAGCGTTCGCGGAGGCCGAGGTGCGGCCCCGGGTAGCGGAGATGGAAGCTTCCCGTGCTGTGGCGCACGAGCTTTCTCGGCTGATCGCCCGCCAGGGCTGGATCGGTGTCACGATCAGTCCCGAGTACGGCGGCATGGGCCTGGGGCATCTGGCGAAGACCATCATCATCGAGGAGCTGGCGCGGGTCAGCGGCGCGATGGGCGCGATGGTGCAGGCCTCGCAACTCGGCGTGGCCAAGATCGTCCACTTCGGAAGCGAGACCCAGAAGAAGACCTGGCTACCGGCCATTTCCAACGGTGACTGCCTGCCCACCATCGCGGTCACCGAGCCGGAGTCAGGTGGGCATGTCCTCGGGATGACGGCCAGCGCGGTACGCGACGGCGACGACTACATCCTCACGGGCCGGAAGGTTTTCGTCGGCAACAGCCACGTGGGTGACCTGCACGGTGTGGTGGTGCGGACCGGGCCGGGCTCCAAGGGTCTGTCGGCGTTCCTGGTGGAGTCGGACCGTCCGGGCTTCTCGCTGGGCCCGCACCAGCCGGCCATGGGTCTGCACGGCTTCAGTTTCGGCGAGCTGAACTTCGACAACTGCCGCGTTCCCGCGGCCAACATGCTCGGCGACGAGGGCGACGGGCTGGCGGTGGCCTACTCGTCCAGCGTTCTCTACGGCCGGCCCAACCTGACGGCGGTCTCACTGGGCATCCACCAGGCCGTCATGGAAGAGACCGTGGCGTTCGCCGCGCACCGGCACCGCTACGGCAAGCCACTGTACGACCTGCCGTCGATCAAACTGAAGATCGGGCAGATGCAGTCGCGGCTGATGACCGCGCGGCTGGCCGCGTACCACGCGGTGCATCTGCTCGACCAGGGCCAACCCTGCGACGCGGAGCTGATGAACGCCAAACTCGTCAACGTCGAGTACGCCCTGGACTCGGCGCGTAACGCGATGGAGATGCAGGCCGCCAGCGGCCTGTTTACCGATCGGCCGCTGGAACGGTACGTGCGCGACGCGTACCACATCTTCGCTCCGGCCGGAACGTCCGACGTGCAGATGCTCCGGCTGGGCGAGGTGGCGCTGGGACACTCGAAGGGTCAGTGGTCGCAGCGGCTTGCCGCAGCCGTGACGGCGGCGGCCACCAGCTGACTACTGCCTGCGCCGGTCACGCTGGTTGATCCGCTCCACCAACTCCTGGGCGAGGGCCTTGATGGTCTCCAGCCCCGGTCGACCCCAGGGCCGCGGCTCGGTGTCCACCACGCAGATGGTGCCGAGCGTCGCACCGGTGTGGTCGATCAGGGGCGCCCCCAGGTAGGAGCGGATCCCGATCTCGTCAACCACCGGATTGCCGGCGAATCTCGGGTAGTCGCAGACGTCGTCGAGCACCAGTGCTTTGCGGCGGACGACGACGTGGGGGCAGTAGCCGTGGTCGCGGTCCATCACGCGGCCCGGCTCCCCGGCCGCGCCGTCCTGCGGGTCGGCTCCCGCCTGCTCTGACGACGGGGTGTGGAGCCCGGCGAAGTACTGGCGTTCCTCGCTGATGAAGTTGACCATCGCGTACGGGGCGCCGGTGACCTGCGCGAGCTTCTTGGCGAACTCGTCGAACTCGGGGTCTGGGCTTTCCCCGATGCCGAGTTCCCGCAGCCGCTGGACGCGTTGCGGGGCCTCGCGGTCTTCGGGAGTCATCAGCGGGTGTCTTCCGATGTCATTGGTCACGATGAGCTCCGTATCCTCAGGTTGCTGCTGCTTCAGGGTTGGCGGGAGATGCGAGTGCCCAGCAGGTGCTGGATCAGTGCGACCAGTACGGCGGTCGCGGATCGGCTCTGTCGGGCGTCACAGAGCACGATCGGGACGTGGGGTTTGAGGTCGAGGGCGGAGCGGACCTCGTCCGGCTCGTAGCGGAAGGACCCGTCGAACTGGTTGACCGCGACGAGGAAGCCGATCTGGCGGGATTCGAAGAAGTCCACCGCCGCGAAGCAGTCCTGCAGCCGGCGGGTGTCGGCGAGGACCACCGCGCCGAGGACGCCGTTGCACAGTTCATCCCACATGAACCAGAAGCGCTCCTGACCGGGGGTGCCGAAGATGTAGAGGACGTAGCGGGGGTCGATGGTGATGCGACCGAAGTCCATCGCCACCGTGGTGGTGGACTTCCGTTCCACCCCGGTCAGGCTGTCGGTCCCGGCGCTGGCGGCGGTCAGGATTTCCTCCGTGGTCAACGGCTCGATCTCGCTGACCGCGCCGACGAAGGTCGTCTTTCCGACGCCGAAGCCGCCGGCGATCAAGATTTTCAGCGCAGCGGGGAACAGCTCAGAGTCGCCGTCGTAGGCCATCGAGAATTGCCTCCAGGACAGAGATGTCGGTGGGATCGACGGCGGGGCCGGGTGCTCGCGCGGCCACCGCACCGCAGCCGACCAGGTCCGACAGCAGCACCTTGGTGATGGTCGCCGGCAGCTTCATGCGCGCGGCGACCTCCGCGACCGTGGTCGGGCTGGCACACAGGTTGAGCGCCCGGGCGTGATCCGGCCCCAGGGCGGTGCGGGGCGGCCGGCCGGTGGCGCCCACCATGGACAGCAGATCCAGCTTGATCGTCGGCAGGGTCCGCCCGTTGCTGACCGCGTACAGGGGTACGAGCCGCCCTGCCTCATCGTCGAACCAGGTTTCGTCATGCGGCTCGACCATGCTCTCACCGGGGCATGCTCGGCACGCCTGCGGCCGGGCGTGGAGCTGTCGCCAGGTACGGCCGGACACTCTTGACCAGCTGTGACATCTCGTATCCCAGCACCCCGGCGTCTGCCCCACGGGCCGCCAGCACGGCGAGTACCGCGTTGGAGCCGGCCGCCGAGACGAAGAGCAGGGTTTCGTCGAGTTCCGCGACCACCTGCCGGACCTTTTCCTCGCCGGCGAACCGGTTACCGGCGCTCCGGGCGAGCGAGAAAAGTCCGGAGGCGATCGCGGCCAGGTGGTCCGCGCCATCGGAGTCCAGACCGTGTACCGCCTTTTTCAATCCGTCGGAGGACAGCAGCAACGCACTGAGAGTGTGGGGGACTCGTTGTACCAGCCCTGCCAGCAGCCAGCCGAGGTCAGGAGCCTGGCCCGGGGCGACGTCGCTTGGCATGATGATGAGATCCTCCTGGGAGTTGTGGCGCTTGGTCAGCTGAAGCGGTCAGTTACGGTCGCGTGGGGCCGCTGTCCTCGTCAGCCGCGCTCTCCGCACGGGTGACTCCCTGCATGAACGAGGCCACCAGGCCAGGATCGTGTTCGACCGGCGGTTCGTCCGCGCGCGTGGCCGGGACGTTCTGCAGCTGCGGTGCCAGATGCTTCTGTGCCTGGCGCCGTGGCAGTTGCGGACGGATGTCGTGAGTCCCGGCACCAGGGCCTGCGTGGGCCCCCGGGCCGAACGTGGGCGGCGCGGGAGCGGCAGGCGCCACCGGTGTCTGCCGCGGCTCCCACCCGCCCGGCTGGCCGAGGCTGCCAGGGCGGTCGTTGTGGCCGTTACTGAACCGTGGCACCTCGGTGTGAGGTGGCGGGGCAGAACCCGCGGCCTGCGCGGCGGCGGCAGCGACCGCCGGTGGGGCTTGGCCGGACAAACCCGCTGCAGGCTCCCGACGCGCCGGCGGGATCGTCTGGTGTGCCAGCACCTGGGGCCGCGATCCGTGCTCCCGTTCCTCCCCGCCGAGCAGCGCGTGCGGCAGGACGACAACGGCCTGGATGCCGCCGTAGATGTTGTTCTGCAGCCGCACGGCGATGCCGTGCCGGCGTGCGATGGCCGACACCACGAACAGCCCGATCCGGCCGTCGCTGAGCAGCTCCGCGATGTTGACCCCTTCCGGGTCGGCGAGAACTCCGTTCACCCGGTCCTGGTCGTCCAACGCCATTCCCAGGCCGCGGTCCTCGACCTCCACCGCTAGGCCGGCGGCGACGGCGCGGGCGCGCAACATGACCTGCGTGTGTGGTGGTGAGAAGTTGGTCGCGTTCTCGACAAGCTCCGCGACCAGGTGAATGACGTCGGCGACGGCGTGGCCGCGCAGGGTGCCCTCGACCGGAGGGATGAGCTTGACCCGTGAGTACTGCTCGACCTCGGCGATCGCCGAGCGCAGCACCTCGGTCATGGCCACCGGCCTGCGCCACTGTCGGCGCGACACCGCGCCGCCGAGCACGGCGAGGTTCTCGGCGTGGCGGCGCACCCGGGTGGCCAGGTGGTCGACCTGGAAGAGGCCCTTGAGCAGGTAGGGGTCCTCGACCTCGTTCTCCAGCTCGTCGAGTAGCTGGATCTCCCGATGGACCAGGGACTGCAACCGGCGGGAAAGGTTGACGAAGATCTCGACCGGCTGGTCGCCCCGGCGGCGGGATCCCATGGCCGACGCCTGCAGGACGGCTGTTTGGGCGGCGTGGTGGGTCTGGTACAGATCGTGTTCCAGCGGCCCGAAGACGTCGCCTTCGACGGGCGGGAAGTTCGGGGCTTGCAGGGCCGGCCGCTCACCCCGGTGCATCTGCTCGAGCAGCCGGCGCACCTCCATGCGGCCCCAAGCGGCCGATGAGCGCATCGTGTCGACTCTTCGCTGGATCGAGCCGGCGAGCACAGCCGTGCGGTTCGCCGCGACCAGCAGCACGGCAGCGCCGACGGCGACCGCGACGCCCAGAATGGCGACAGTCGCGGCGGACAGGGAGTCGCTGGACACGGCGAGCACATACGTCACCACCGCCACCGCGAGCAGAACCATGACAGCGGCGGGCAGCATCGAGAGCCACAGAAGGCTGGCCCGCAGTCCGCCATCAGCCTGCGGCCGGTGTGCCGCGGGAGTGGCGTCTCGGCCTGCGTCACTATGCAGCGCACGTGCATCAGGTGGGAAGAGGTCAGACATCAGCGCCCTCGATACCGGGAAAACTGGCCGCAACGCGTGACATAGCGGCTCACTCTACATTGCACAGACCAAACCAGATATTAGAGAAGTCCGCTCAATCATGGGCGACCGCACCCGCAGCCTCAACCCCCGCCGCCACGCCAATGCACCGCCGCCGGTCAATATGCTCAGGTCAGGACCGCTTCGAGGGATGGACTTTCCGTCACTACGTGACCGAACTTCGGTCATCCGGCGCGCCGACCACGGCGACACGGAGCGCCAGGCGGTCACGTCGTTGGCGATCGGGCCGCCGCACATGCAGCCAGCAGATATCGCGCTGCCGTAACGGTGAAGGGCGGGCTTGCGGCACGGTCATCGTCATGGTGGCAGACCGAACAGATGGAGCCGCCCTGCGAGCCCTCGCTCGTCGTCAGCGCCGGCCTGGTCCTGCCCCTACTGACCTGCGGAGCGGATCCGGCGGCCGTCGCGGCCGTGACCGCTACCGGTTCACACGAATCCGAAGTCACCCTCTGGCACCGAGCGGCCGGCTTGCAAGACGACGCCCGGTGACCGTGGAGCTCGAGCTGTCCGCCCGGCCCTGGCTCCGGGGCAACCTCCTAATGCCACCATCAGGCCAGCTGCGGCGCGAGGCGGGCGAAGTTGCGTTTGACCTGTACACCTCAGCACCTTCCCCGGTCTAACCAGCGGTGCCGTAACGGCACGGCGACCCGCAACGCCTCCTTTTGTGGAGAGAACGGGCTTAAGCACCTTCCTGACGGGTGTGGCGGCAACCGAGGGTGCCGCCCGGCCCGGTCGTACAAGGCGCAGAGGGAGTACACGCATGGTCGAGACCAAACCGTCAATCCCAGCTCCGCAGCCCCGGCCAGCCCGCCACTCCGTTGCCACCGCCTCGTCGGAACCCACACTTGCGGCGCCTGCAGAGGTGGAAACACCTGTCCAGGTGGCACAACCGGCTCCTGAGGAAAGGCGAAGCGCAAGCTGTCGGCACTGCCGGCGACCCCTGTTCAAGGACTGGCTCTGGGGGTGGATGCACGAGGGCCGCCGATACCTGTGCCAGGATCCGGCCACGGGCGAGTTGCTGTGCCAGCCCGCTACACCCGCCTAACGCCTCTGCCGCACGGTCGTCTGCGACGGGCTCAAAGGCCGCCTGTTCGCGTGATGGCTGGGTGGACTTTTGGCCGATGGTGAGTAAGGTCAGTTAGCTGTCCGTATCTGTGCTTTTGGAGGAGGCCAGCGACCGTGGCCGAGAGATCGACCGCTTATTCCGGCGATCGGGCTGCGCGACATCACGGCGACGCGGCGAATGGCTTGGACATCTGGGCCCCTCGGCAGTCCCGGCTGGCAGCAGACGATTCCGACTCGTCCTACGAGCGGCAGGGGGCCGCCGCGTCGCAGTGGCGTGAGGACCTGTCGGAGTCGTACCAGCCCGAGAACGTCCACCAGGAGCACGAAGGGCGACACGCAAGGCACCGACACCAGCAGTACGAGGATCAGTACGAGCAGTACGACGGGGCGTACCGCCAGCACGGGCACGCGTATCGACCGTCCGACCCGCTGGCCTACCCCGAACCCGAGTACGACGGGCCCGACCGGGCCTATCTGTACCACGAGCACGACCAGGCCTATCGGGAGGAACGCCGGGACCACGATCCGTACCGACCGATCGATGCCAGTTCGGTCTACGAGGGCGCGTACGGCGCGCAGCAGGAAAGGTACGGCCTGCCGGAGGCGGGCTACGCCGACCAGGCGTATTACCCGCACGATGTTTCCGCCGGCCGCAACGAGCACCGCCACGAGGAGTCCAACCCGCAGGACGCCGAGGCGGAGGAGGACCGGCGGCATCGAGGGAAGCACAGCCACGGGCGTGCCCGCCCGCGACCGGCCAGCCGGCGGCGCCGCTGGCTGATTCCGGTCGGAGGGCTCGCGTTAGGAGCGCTGCTCTGCGCTCTAGCGTTCATGTGGGGGTCGGGCCAACCCCCGGAAGGCGGGCTACCTGTGTCGGCGGCCACCACACCGCCGGACCCGTCCGAGGAGCCGATCGCCTTCCCGGAGGTACCGTCCACGTCGCCCAGTTCAGCGGCACCACGCAGTTCCTCCGGCACGCCCAGCGCCACACCGTCGCTGATTCCTTCCCTCACACCCAGCGCCACACCACGTGTCACGTCTTCCGCCACGCCCGGCGCCACACCGTCGGTCACGCCGACGCAAACCCCGAGCTCGGGCCCGGTCCTGCTGGGCCCATCGAGTAGCCGCGGTGTTGCGAACATGGCCCAGCGATACTGCGATCGGTACACCGGAGGCTCAGCGGAGGCCCGCAACGACGGCCGCTGGCAATGTACGAAGCTTCTCTCCGCGTCCATCGTCGACATGGGCATCGCCTGCCGCGACACGTACGATTCGGGCGCCTACGCACGGACATCGAATCCGGGTGACCCGTACGCCTGGCGGTGCTACCGATGATCACCCGACCGGCAGCACCGCCGTTCAACCCCGGTACAGCGGAGTGAGCGACATCCCGCGCAGGCAGCCCAACAGCGCACCCACGCGGCCCGACTGGACCTGGCGCAGATCGACCAACCCACCTACCGGCCACCGAACACCACGGTGACCGCGGCACTGAACCTGACCGCCACTCGCCTCATCCTGCCGGTCCGACAGCGCGCCGACCACCATCCATTGACCGGCTCCGGCAGCAACGCGACCGCCCTGGAACCGGCAGGTCGGGGGTGGGGTAACCGGCGGTGAGTTCTCCGGGTACCCCCACTGCCGTTCGCGCACGGCGCGGGCGTCTCCTGGGCGATTCGATCCTGCGGGCTGCCACCCAGGCCGGTGCGCCTTCCACCTGCCTCGCAGGCGACCCCTAGCTGACACCGAGCCAGCCTTCAGACCGCCACTAGTACCGCACCGTTTCGCCGCTGACGGCGGACTGAATGCCTAGGCCTGGGGCTGCACGGGTGGCTGGGAGCAGGTCTGCTCGGACGGGGACGATTTTTCGGTGCAGGTCTGCCTGTGCTTGCCACGAGTCGGCACGAGGTCATCGCGCCAAAATCGCCACGATCATGGTGACGCTGATGGCCAGCAGGACGATCACGGCGACCACGACGCGCGGCGGCCCCTGCCGTGAACGCTGATGGAGCTGCTGCAGCAGCTGTGTGGGTTGGTTCCAGACGGATACGGCGGCGTGGCGGCCACGCCGGCGTGTTGGTTCGGTACGGGTCGTTGAGTACGCCACCGGTTTGCCTCCAACGGAGCGTCTGGTGCGCTGTTCGGGTGAGCGGGACGAGTTCGTGTCGTCTGCCTCGAGGGCAACGCCCCCTCAACCTTCCACCATGACAAGCGGTACACCCCTCCAGGTCGTTACATTTGCGTGAGCGCACATGCGCAGAAAGTGTTCGTGATGTGGTGCCGCTGGTCCTGCTTTTCGGTGAGCAGGTGATGAAGGGCCGGCCGAGCGGGCGTAGGCACTCGACGCTCAGGTGGCCGGCCGGCTGAAGCCGCTCGCGATCGACCACCGCTCGCGCATCGGGACGACGTCAGGGTGCTTACACCACTACCTGGTACGCGCCGACGACCTCGAGCGGTTCCGCCCGCCCCTCGGCGCGGCCCGGCCGATCAAGTGAATTGCAGGCCGATGACACGGCGCCGATCGCACGGCATGATGGTTTACCTGGTCAGAGGCCCGGGTACGGTGTGGGCAATTGCTGCCCCGCTGCGGGTTGCTCGACCTGGGGAGAACAGGGATGACGACGGCCGAGGCGCCCGTTCCGGTCCCAGATCACGCCGAGGACCAGATCTGCCGCACCTTGGACGACCTGCATGCTCGTACGCAGCAGGCAGCAGCGCACCTCGCTGACATCTATGCTCGCCTCGCGCTGCTGGAGAAGGAGATCGAACGGCATCAGCAACGCCGCTAGATCCGGGCGCCGGCCACAGATCGGGCTCAGTGGCGGAGCCACGATTGTCAGCGGTAACACCGCCAAGCGTATGGATCGCCAGGATTCGACGTTTGTGCGTAGGCGCCCGCACCGTACGTGTCGCGGCAGGCGACGTCCATCTCGACGACGGACGCGAAGAGAAGCTTCGTGCACTGCCATCGGCCGTCGTTGCGGGGCTGGGCTGAGCTTCCGGCGGCGTGTTGATCGCAGTACTGCTGGGCCATGGTCGCCACCCCGTCGTTGCTCGACGGGCCGAGCAGGAGCGGTCCCGAGCTTTGGGTCGGCGTCGGCGTCGGCGTGGTCACGGCGCGTCTCGGGGGCGGCGTGGCGGAACCTGTGGCTGACGGTGTGGCGCTAGGCGTGGCGGAACGTGTGACCGACCGTGTAGTCCTGGGCGTGGCGGAAGAGCTGCTCGGCGTCGCGGAAGTGGGCGCCGTCGACGGCATCTCCGGGACAGTGATCGGCTCCTCAGACGCGGCCGGCGGGATGGTCGCGGTCGACAGCGGCAGCCCGCCTTCCGGCGACGGGCCCGACCCCCACATGAACGCCAGAGCGCCGAGCAGCATCCCCAAGGCGAGCCCGCCGACCGCGATCAGCCGGCGCCGCCGGCTGGCCGGCCGTGGGCGGGCATCAAGCTCCCGGTGCTGCACCCGTGGCCGCCCGTCCTCGACCGCCCCGAGGTCCTGGGCATCGGGCTCCTCGTGGCGGTACCCGTTGCGGCCGGGGTCATCGTCGTGCGGATGGTGTTCCTCGTGGGAATAGCCCACCTCCGGTAGGACGTATGTCTCCTGCAGCGCCGCGTACGCGTCCTCGTGGACCGGGCCGGCGCCGACATACGGCTCCTGGGCCCGCCGTTGCTCCCGATAGGGCAGCTCGTGCTCGTCGTATTGATCAGTCTGGTCGGGCTCGTAACGCTCCGGTTCCGGGTAGGCCAGCGGGTCCGGCTGCCGGTACGCGCGCTCGTGCTGACCGTACGCCCCGTCGAACTGCTCGGACTCATCCTCGTACTGCTGGTGTGCCCGGTGCCTTGCGTGCCGCCCGTCGTGCTCGTGGTTTGTCTCCGCGGGTGTGTATGACTCCTCGTAGGGATCCGAGACGTCCTCGCGCCATTGCGGCGCGGCAGTCGCCTGCCACTCGGAGTATGTGTCCGAGTCGCTTGCTGCCGGTCGCGACAGTTGAGAGATCCAGCTGTCTATGTCACTCGCCGGGTCGTTAGCTTGGGCGGCCCCATCGGCGGGGCGAGCGGTCGATCTCTCGGCCACGGTCGCCTGCCTCCTCTGAACGCACAGGTGCGGACAGCTAGTTGACCTTACTCACCATCAGCCAAAAGTCCACCCGGCCCATCCCGCGAACAGACGACAGACGATCTCCGCCGGCTGCTCCGACCGGCATGAAAAAATCCGCGTCCAGCTCAACAAGGTCATGACCGCATCCGCCACCGATGGCGGACCCGGGCGTGTGCACACCATCCTCTACGCGGACCTCAACGACGGATCCGACGCCGTCCCCACCCTGCTCAGCGGCCCGGTGACGGAGACATCAACCGGCCTCACAAGGGCGACCCTGTGCGGCGGTCCAACCTCGCCCCGCTCCCCTGCCGATTGGGCGGGCGTTCACGCATCAACCAGTGGCGAGGAGAGCCCACCACATCCTCGTCTCCCGCGACCTGCGCCTATGGCTCGTCAGCGTCGACAGCCTCGTTGAGGACGTCGGCTTGATCACCGAATCCACCGACACGCGGCATTCTCTCCGACTGACATCAAGAAACAACGATCACCACGGCCGTGCCAGAGCCAGATCTGATTGGCCGTTGACAGGCCGGCCGCCATCCTGTGATCGCTCGCATCACTCGTTCTGCTGCGCACTTGATGCAGTTTCCGGCCATTATGCCCAGAGTTAACCCTTACGATGAGGTCTCTTCATGGAGGTGAAGGACCATGCCGACGTATATCGCGTTGCTTACGTGGACCGATCAGGGGATCCGAGGGTACAAGGACACCGCGAACCGTGCCGAGGCCTTCGCCGCAGCGACCCAGAATCTCGGGGCGAATCTCCTGAAGATTTACTGGACCGTCGGTCCGTACGACCTCGTGGCCGTCGTCGAGGCGCCCGACGACGAAACCGCCGCCGCGGCGCTCCTGCATCTTGGCGGGGCGGGCAACGTCCGTACCACGACGCTGCGGGCCTTCGGTCGAGAGGAGATGGATCGCATCATCGCCAAAGCCGCTAGCTAAGGCGGATTGCTGCCAGTGATGAATGGTCGATCAGTGCACCCCACCCTCCCGAGCTTGTGACCGTGAGGAGACTCGGCGGGCGGCGCCAGGGCGTCAACGAGTTGGTCCACCTACTCCAGCTCGATGAGCATCAGCGCCGGCAGTGGCTGGACCGTCGCCAGCCGGCAGCCCATGAGCGAGCGAACTGGTGGCTGTACCTGCTGCTGGTCATCGATCAGCATCTGCGGGATCAGTCGGGCCGGCGGGCGGACTGGGCGGAGCTGAAGCTCTGGCTGCTGCGGCAGGGACGGGCTCGGGGTGTGTTCAGTGAAGCCGACAGCGCCGAGAAGCTGGCGTACTTCGCGGCGGACACGCGCCGCGCGGGGGTCGAGTTGGCCGTGCTGCCGCCGGCTGACGACATTGTCCGGGGCTGCCTGGACGCTATCCCAGTCGGTTTGAACGAGGTGGCCATGCTCGTCGGCCGGCGAGGCCTGGGCGGTCTCGACCGCACGCGGATGCGCCACTCCCGGCAGGCGAAGAAGCTGGTCAGCGCAGCCCAGTGGCACCTGGACGATGTTCTGGATCCGCACCTCGCCGCGCAGCTGCGCGAGTGGATCGATATCAAGCCGCGCCTCGTGTAGCAGCCGGCCTCATCCCGACAAGCAGATGCTCAGCCCGCCCTTAACCAATGCACGCTCATCGGCAAGGCTGCGCATCGAATGCCATCCACGCTCTGTCACCTGCCGCGACGCCTGGTCGTGGCATGAGTGTGCCCGCCGGTGGCGAGGCCGTTGGCGAGGACGCCTACTGACCTGCGGTTCAGCGGACGTAGAGTCGCTCGCCGGCCGAGACCGCGCTGCGGGCAAGCGTCGCAAGCTCAGCGACGACGGGCCAGCGGCTCGATGCCGCCCGGAGCACCTCGTCGTCGGCTGAAGCGAGGGCATCGCGCAGAGTGTCGGTCAGCGTGGCGACGTACTCGTCGATAGCGGGGCCGAGCTGTGTGACGATGGCTAGATGACGATCATCGACATTGATGTCGTCGTAGGGTCGACAAATGAGGAAGGACTCCAACTCGCCGAGGATCTCCGAAAGTGCGGTGCGGTCCGGTTGTGGCGTACCGGTGCGGACTGAGCAGGCGGCGGCGTCGTCAGGAGCGTGGAAAAACGTATTCGACGGCACGGAAGGGATCAGGCCAGTAACGCGATGCTCGGCTCGACCACCGAACCGGAACACCGCCGAGGCGACGTCCCGGTATGGCAGGCCATGCACGCGACACGCGACGCCGGCCTGGTGGCACCCGCTTGTGGCCCGTGGATGGCCCGGCAGCTTCGACTGCTGGTTGACGGATTTGGTTCAGCGACGGTTACGAGATCGGCGGACCGCCCAGACCCCGCCAACGATCGCCGCAGCGGTCGGCAAGAGGCAGCAGAGCGTCAGGACGAACAGGTGCCACGGCTTGAGAGCTCCCATGGCCGAGAGGATAGGCACCGCTTCCCAACACCCGCTGTCCCTGCGAGCCTCAGTTTGCAGAGGCGGCCGTTACATAAGTAGTTGATTTACATAGGTAGTTGATCGTCCTATAGTTGCCGCGTGACCACACCCATGCGAGAACCGACCTACTTCATCCTGGCCTCGTTACAGGACGAGCCGCTGCACGGCTACGCGATCATCACCCGAGCCGGCGAGTTGTCGCGAGGGCGCGTCCGCCTCGCCACCGGCACGCTCTATGCCGCGCTCGACCGCCTCGCCGGCGAGGGATATGTGACCTCGACCCACGAAGAGATCGTCAACGGCCGTGCCCGGCGCTACTACCGGCTCACCCCCGAGGGCGCCGCCGCGCTGCGGTCGGAGGCTGAGGCCATGGCGGCCGCCGCCCGGGTCGTCACCGACCGGACACCCCGCTCGGTGGCACCGCGACCCGCGGCGGGTCTGGCATGAGCGAGCTGGAGCGACGGTACGCCGCCCTGTTGCGCCTCTACCCCGAGTGGTACCGGCGGAGCCGGGGCGCCGAAATGCTGGCCGTGCTGATGGACTCGGCTCCACCGGACCGGCGCCGTCCGGAATGGCGGGAGACGCGAGGGCTGATCCTCGGTGCGCTCCGGGTCCGGGCCGGCGCGCACGGCCACCGCACGGCCGGGCAGTCCTGGCGGGTATCTCTGCGGATCGCCGCCCTGATGTTGTTGATCCAGGCCGTTGGCGACGTCCTCTGGCAGATGGCGCGCAACCCGGTCGCGGTAAGTCTCGCCGTTGTCGCGGCCTGCGTCCTGGCGATGGTGGCAGTGGCTCGCGGGGCGTACCTCGCGGCGACCGTAGTGACGGCCGGGGCGTTCGTGCTGGACGCGGTCGCCCGCCAGACCCTCTACGCATGGTCGTCGTCGTGGCCGTTGCCGCTCGCCGTCGTGCTGCTGATCCCGCTCATCGGGCGCGGCACGATCGTGGTGCCGCGGGCACTGCACGTCCTGCTGCTCGTGCCGGTGGTGTCGGCCGCACTGATGGGGTACGGAACGATCACACAGGACCCCTCGTTCCAGACCGGCAGCCGCGCGGTGTGGCAATCGCTCGCGGTCGCCGCGATCCTCTGGTCGGTCATCGACGAACGGGTCACGATGTCGTTCGGTCTTGCCTTCCTGTACGTCGTCGTCAGCCGGGCCATGGCCGACCAAGTGGCACTGGACGACTGGTCGCTCGGGTACTGGACGCTGATCGACATGGGCACCCTGGCGATCCTGCCGGTCCTCGACATCGCCGTCGGCGCCACCGTCGCCGTACGCCGCACCCGCATCTGAGCGTGGCGGCAACCGCTGAAGCGGGATTTCCTCCTCGGGCAGCCGTAGACCGCCCGGCCTCCCGGACGGGGAAGGTGGAGCGCCTCACCAGCCGAACGACCTTGGCCCCGTGCGGGGAGGCTGGGAGCCATTGTGGTGCCCGGCGAGGTGATCCGCGGCGGCATCCCTGAGGAGGGCCGGGGTTCGGGGCGGAGCCCCGGTGCGCCGTGAGGCGATGTGTGACCGAGTGTGGGTGGAAGACCTGCACCGTTGCCCCGTCGTAGCGGGTCAGCGTAGCTGAGGACAGCCTGAGCCGGGAGGTGCCGGGGAGGGTGGGAGCAGTCCTGACAACGCCGGGACGTGCCAGCACTGCCAGATGGTGCGGGTCCGGCAAGCGAGATGCAGAGGTATACGAGAGGAACCGGTGTTGACGCCCCTTAATGCCCCACCGGCTCGAACCTGGTGGATGTGGGCCGGGCGCGGCGCGTATCCGCCCTTCGTGGGAAGGGTTGGAGAACTCCCTGGCAGCGCTCGGGGCGTCTGCGGGGAGGCCACGGGGAAGGACTACGGCGTACTCGTGGCGAGGCCGCAGGGGAATAGCCGGGTGCCTACTGGTCGAACGGTCACCAGTGAACACGGGAACCGCCCGGTGACGGCTCCCGCCTGCAGCGCAATCCAGCGCTGGGGCGGGATAGGTGCACCGTCTGCTGAACGCGCCGGGTGGGGCGGAGCCGTCGTAGTAGTCCGAGTCCGGGAGAGCCGGACACATGGCGAAGGACGGCAGCGGATTTGTGAAGGGAGGAGGCTGCAATGGCGGGAGACGCGCCGGTGAACATCGGCGCTGCGGGAGACGACGCCGGCCGGCGGGGTCCCTGGGTACCGCGGATGCAGACCAAGCTTCACTGTTGGGCGGTGGCCGATCACGGCCGCCGGTTCGACGATCTGTTCAACCTCGTGCAGCACCGCCGAGGCGGGAACCGTGGGGGGCAGGGCGATCGGACAGGCCACCCACGTCCAGTCCCGATACCCCCGCGGATCAGGTCTGGTGGGCAGCTGCAAGCGCAGCAGCACCCTGCGCGGGTCGGTGTCGCTGCGTTCGATCGTGGCCTGCTGCCGATCACACGCGGCCAACCGGGGGACTCTGGCAACGACTGCACGAGGTCCTGCGCTTCCGGGCCCACCGGCCGGCGGGCTTTCCGAACTCCCTGTCCGCCGGCCAACTGGTTGGCAGAGTGGGACAGGTGATCAGGAGCGGTCGGCTACCGGATCCAGGTCGGCCTCGCGCATGGCACTTCGGGCGGGTCCAGCTCGCCTCCGAGGGCGACGGGGTGACCCGGTTGGAACTCTTCCTCGACCTGGTCTTCGTGTACGCGTTCTTCGCCACGACGAACCTCATGGAGGATCGGTTCGGACCCGAGGGCCTGCTCGAAGGTGCGCTGGTGGTCCTGCTGCTCGTCCGGTGCTGGGTCGGGTTCCTGTTGCTCGGCAATACGGTGCGGCTGGACCGGGGGATGATGCCGCCGGTCGTCTTCGGGGTTGCGGTGGTCGTCCTGTTGCTCGGTCTCGCCGCGCCGGTGACGTTCATCGACCGGCCCGGAGGGCTGTTCGGCCCGCTCATTTTCGCGGTCGCCTTCGTGCTGGCCCGGCTCGCCGCGATACTGCTCATGATCTATGCGACCTGGGCCACGCAGCGGACGGGTGGACCAGCCGTACGTGCATTGCTGCCGTTGTGCGGCAGTGGTTTCCTTCTGCTCTGCGGCGCGGCGCTTCCCCATCACCTGCCTCCGAGTGTGAACGGGGGCGCCGTCCGAATAGCGCTGTTCCTCTCCGCCGCGCTCGTCGACTTCTCCGCCCGGCGTGCGCTCACCACCGGTAACTGGCAGATCGTGTCCGTGGCGCACTGGACCGAGCGGCACCAGTTGATCGTGCTCATCGCCCTCGGCGAGACGATCATCTCCATCGGCACCAGCCGCGGCCTGGAGGGCGGGCCACCGATCACCTGGGCGGTAGTTGTCGGCTCGGTACTGGGCCTCCTCATCGTCGCGGTGCTGTGGTGGCGCTATTTCGACATCGCCGGGTTCGCCGCCGAGCAGGCATTGGAGCGGCAGCCGGCAGCGACCCGGTCACGGTTCGGCCGCGACGCGTACAGCCTCTGGCATCTGCCGTTGATCCTCGGGCTCGTCCTGCTCGCGCTCGGACTCAAACGCGCGTTGAGTTCGGTCGAGCCCGCCACCGCCTACCGGTGGGACACCCTGAGCGTGCTCGTTCTCTACGGCGGCGTCCTGCTCTACCTGCTCGGCCTGGTGGCCCTCGAGCGCCACACCGTCCGCCTGTTAGGCCGCAGCCCGTTGCTGGGGATCGTCCTGGTCGTCGCGCTCGCGCCGGTCGCGGTCCACCTGTCGGTGGTGGCCGCGGTGGGGCTGCTCGCCGCCGTGCTCACCAGCATGGTGCTGGCCGATCTGACCGTATTCCGTCGGCGCCACCGCGCATTGCACGAGCTGGTCGCTCCGGCGGCCCGGGCTGCCACCAGGGGCGTCACGCCGAAGGAACTCTTCCTCGACCTGGTGTTCGTCTACGCGTTCGTCCAGGTCAGCGTCCTGATCGCCCGGCACCCGTCCACGGTCGGGATCGCCCAGGGTCTGGCGGTGCTCATCCTGCTGTGGGTCGCCTGGCGCGTCTACGCGCTGCTCGGCAACTGGCTTCGCAGCGAGTCCGTCCCCATCCGGTTGGGCGTCCTGCTGATCGTGGCACTGATCCTGCTGATCGGTATCGCCACGCCGCAGGCGTTCGACCGCGTGCCGGGCGGCCTGCCCGGTCCCGTGATCGTTGTCACCTGCTACATCGCGCTGCGCGTGCTGCAGGTGGTCGCGTACCGGGTCGCCTGCCGGGGCCGCACGCTACGCGGGCAGGTGCCGCTTGCCGGCGTCCTGACCGCAACGGCCCTGGTGCTGCTGCTCGGCGCCACGCTGGCCGCCCAGCGACCGCACGGCTGGGCCGAACTCGCCCGGCTCGAGGCGATCCTCTGGCTCGCCGCCGTCGCCGTCGAACTCGCCAGCGGCTACCTTGTCGACCGCCGGCTCTGGCAGGTGAGCTCGACGAAACACTGGACCGACCGCTACCAGCTGATCATCCTCATCGCACTGGGCGAAGTGATCATCTCGGCCGGCGTCGGCGTGTTCCACCGCCCGATCTCCTGGGCGGTCATCGTCGCCCTGGCGGTCAGCATGATCCTGCTGGCCAGCCTGTGGTGGGCGTACTTCGACGTCGACTCCGTCGCCGGACACCGGGCCATGCAGACCGCGACCCTCATCCAGCGTGCCGCGCTGGCCCGCGACGCCTACGCCTACCTGCACCTGCCCATGCTCGCCGGCCTGATGCTGCTCGCCTACGGCCTGCGCAAGCACCTCGAACTGGTCGCCCACCCGTCAGGACCAGCGGAAACGCCGCTCGGGCACGCTACCCTCTTCGCCGGGGTCATCGTCTATCTCGTGGCCAACCAGGCCTTCTGGTGGCGCGTCCGGCACGAGATCCGCTGGGTCCGGATCGTCGGGATCTTCCTCATAGCGGTGTTCGTGCCGATCACCAGCCCACTGCCTCCGTCCTGGGAGTTGACCATACTCGCCGTGACCAGCGCCGCCGTCCTGGTGATCGACTCTCGCCGCGGCGCCGGCCTGCGGCGACAGCTCCGCGAACCACCACCATCAGCCATCCTGGCTGGCACCCAGCCGGACGAACCCCTCCGGTAACTCACGCTGCCCTACCGGCCGAAAACGCGCAGTACCCGGTGGCCGTGCTCCTCGCCCAGGTCGGCGACATTCGACCCGCAGGCTTCGAAGATCCGCAGACCGAGCAGGCCCAGAAGCGCGACGAGGGCGAAGTCGTTCGGGTTGGTCGACAGCCGGGCGGTTGTGTGATCAAAGCTTCGAACTGCAGGTGACCTAGCCCGAGGGTTGGCGACTCGGCCGGCACCATGGGCCGGCGGACGTAGTCGGCAGCGGCGATGAATGCCAGTACGCCCGGAGCGGCAAATCCGCGTATCTGATCATGTCACCCGGCGGGTTTGATACGCAGGACGGCGACGGTGTCGCTGATCTCGACGACCTCCAAGCTCATAACGTCGTTGATGGTCGCGGCGGTTCCCACCTCGCAGCTCATCCCGACACCGCCGCCGCCCTGCGACGACACGCCGCCGCCACCGGAACAGCCCGAAACGCTGTAGCCCGACCGGGTCAGCGGTGCGACCATCTCGACTGCGGCGGCGGTGATCGCCGTAACCTCGATCGGCCCGAGGCCATACCTTTCCGGCACGGCCACGACGTCGCCCACGGCGACCTCGATCTGGCACGTCCCGTCAGCGCACGGCCCGGTCGGTGAAGGCGAAGGTGTGGCCACCTGAGTGGGAGTCGGTGTGCCGTCGGACGCCGATGACTCGGAGCCGGACCCGTCAGGAGAATCGGAGCACGATGTGAGGGCAGCGAACACGACAGCGACAACAGCGGCTACGACGGCGGTGGACGACGTTCTCCGCATCGCGCTAGCCATGGAAATCCACGTCAACTGGGACCCCTCCCCGCTGCGACCGATCGGCGACAACACTACATAATGCTCCATTCGCGGCAGATCGGGATGCCGCGGCACGTCAAGGTTCGAGCGCTCCGCAGCGTCCGCCCTGGCGCCTGGTGAGCGGGGCCCACTACCCCGTACGAGCCAGTACTTCGCATCATTGAGCGGTGATGAACCCTGCCGTGCTGCCGGCCGACCCCGGTGCGTTCTCGTTGGCCGTTCCGCCGTTGTTTGCCGCGCTGGCTCCGGCGCGGAGCATCCTCATCGCCGGAGCGGGCGGGGGGTTCGACGTGTACGCCGGCCTGCCCTTGGCGTTCGCCCTGTGGCGCGGCGGCGCGCGGGTGCACCTGGCCAGCCTGTCCTTCTCCGAGCTCGAGTTGATCGACCGGGACGCGTGGGTAGCGGAGCACGTCTCGGCGGTGCAGCCGGACACTGCCAGCCCGGACTGGTACTTCCCCGAACGGACGCTCGCCCGGTGGCTGGCGGCTCAGGAGCTGCCGTCGACCGTGTACGCCTTTCCGCCGCTCGGCGTCTAGCCGCAACGCCGTTCAGTTAGGCGTGGGCGTGGCTGGTCAAGGGGCGTGTTGATCGGGGAGTGAGAAGCGGGGTTCCGGTATCAAGGTTTGTCACTCCA
>NZ_JBIAHQ010000047.1:0-23782 GCF_042870725.1 Micromonospora sp. NPDC006431 | reverse complement strand
GGGGGGGGGGGTGGGGGGGGGGGGTGGTGGGGGTGTGGGGGGGGTGGGTGTGGGGGGGGGGGGGGTCGGGGGGGGGGGGGGGGGGGAAAGGGGGGGGGGGGGGGGGCCCCCCCCGGCCCCCCCCCCCACCGGGTGGAGCGGACCGGATCAGCTCAGCGCGGTGAGCGTGGTCCCGGCGCCGCCCTCGGTCGTCTGCTCAACCCACGCGGACGGGGTCGTCCGGGCCACGTCGGCCCGCTTGTCCCAGCCCTTGCCGCGGTACGGGTGGATGACCACCTTGTCGACGGTGGATCCGACCGGCTGAGCGGGGCTGGTGCCGTTGTTCGGGCCGCACCACTTCACCTTGCCCAGTTCCACGGCGGCGTTGGGCCCGTCGCAGGTGCTGCTGCGGATGTTCTCGACGACGAGCTTGTTGTCGCGCACCTGGACCTTGACGTAGGTGCGGACGTGCTCCTGGTTCTCGACGGAGTTGGCCCAGTGGCTGTCGGGGTTCAGCGGGTCGGGACCGAAGTCCGAGCCCTGAACCGGGGCGGTGAGGTCGTAGTACTTCGAACCCGACGCGGAGTTCGCCGTCACGTAGATGACGCCCCCCGGGCCCTGGGCCACCTGCTCAGAGCCGGGCTGCTCGTCCGGGTGCGACTTGGCACCGTTCTTGAGCGCGTAGCTGCGGGAGTAGCTGTGGTCGTGACCCTGCAGGACCAGGTCGACGCCGAGCTTCGAGAAGGCGGTCGGGAAGTCCTGGCGGCGCTTCTTGTTGTCGCTGTCGTTCGCGTGGGCGGCCGGAGAGTAGATCGCGTGGTGGTAGACGAGCACGGTGTACTTGGCGTTGGCGCCGTGCGCCTTGACCACGTCGGTGACGTAGCCGATGTGCGCCTCGTCCGAGCCGTTGGCGTACGCGTTGCTGTTGAGGTCGATGAACAGGACGTCCTTGTAGATGTACCAGTAGTCACCGCCGGACCGGGTCGTCGCGCTGCCGTTGTAGAACGGCGTGGAACGGTCGGTGTTCGGGGTCCAGAAGTGCTGCTCGTAGGCCTTGCCGCCGACATCGTGGTTGCCGATGGTGGCGGCCCACGGGTACTCGCGCAGCTTGTCGGGCGCGAGGAAGGCGTTCCACTGCGTCTCGGTGTTGGCGGTCTCGACCTGGTCACCACCGGAGACCAGCAGCTCGGCGTTCGGGTTGGCGGCGAGGGCGACGTTGAGGGTGTCCTGCCACCCCTCACCGTCCTTTGCCACGTTGCCGGACGAGCCGATCTGCGGGTCGCCGAAGAACAGGAAGTCGAAGTCGCCCTTGAAGGCCTGGGTCTTGAAGGAGTACGTCGGGGACCAGCCGCCCGCCGCGCCGATGCGGTAGGAGTACGTGGTGTTCTCCTGCAGGCTGTCGATCGTGGCGTGGCCGTTGTAGCCGCCGTTGACGCTGTTGGCGGCGACGCTGGCCGAGAAGGTGACGGCGTTCGCGGGGAACTCGCCGTTGACGAGCTGGGAAGCCGGCGCGACCTCGACCGTCTGCGGGGTGCCGGTCGAGGAGTACCACGACACAACGCGCTGCGATTCGCTGGCGCCTACGCCGAGGACGATGCCGGTGGGCGCCGCGACATCGGCAGCGTGGGCCGCCGTCGCCAGGCCGGCGCCGAACACCGTGGCGACGCCGAGGACCGCTGCGCTGGCGCCCCCGGCCACCCGGCGGCGCGCAACCCTGCGGCCCTGTGTCCAATCGAGCCTCATCAGATTCCATCCGTTCTGATACGAGGGATAATGGAAAAACCTTGGTCAACGTCGCGGAAACCGGTGTCCAGCAGGTGAACCCGGGGCAGGCGGACTGTGGCGCCTGCCGGAAGTTGTCCTGGGCAATCAGATTCCGACGACTCGCTGCAAGAACCACACCAGGCCCATTACGGACACTCCCGCCGCGACGGCCCCGGTCGTCCACACCCCTGCGGCCGGGCTGTGGCGGCGCAGCAGGGCGAGCAGCGGGAAGACGACCACGATGATCGTCAGCTGGACGACCTCGATGCCCACGTTGAAGACGAGCAGCGACCACAGCAGCGTCCACGAGAAGGCCTGGTCGATCCCGAGTGCCGCGGCGAAGCCGAGTCCGTGCACGAGGCCGAAGCAGAACACCACCGCGAGCCGGGCCCAGCCCGCACGGTCCAGACTGAGGTGGCTGTGACCGGTCGTCTCGAGATCTGCGGCGTGCGACCGGCGTCGCCAGATCCGCCACAGATGCCAACCGGCGACGGCCGCGATCGAGAGGGCGATGGCGGGCTCGACGAACGACGCGGGCAGCTGAACGAGGCCGAGGGCGGCGAGGATGAAGGTCACCGAGTGGGCCAGCGTGAAGGTCGTCGCCGCCAGCACGATCTCACGCAGGCGGCGGGACCCCACGATGAGCGCCAGCAGGAACAGGATGTGGTCGAGCCCGGTGAGCAGGTGCTCGGCTCCGAGCCGGAAGAACTCCCAGAACCGCTCGGTCCAGGACTGTTGCGTGGAGAACGACCGATGCTCGGCGTCGAGGGCGGTGCTTCCCGACTTCAGGTCGAGGTCGTAGGTGACGATCGTCTTGGTGTCGCGCACATAGCTCTCGGAGTCCGGGAACAGCCCGCTGCGGACCTCGTGCGCTCCCGCTGACTCCGGGCACCGGTAGTCCAGAACCAGCAGCGCGTACGGGACAGCCTCGCGTTTCTCGACGGTGAAGTCGCCGTCGCGGACCGGGGTGCACGCCGTGCCCTCGGTCGTGACGCCGAAACGCTCGGTCACGTACGCGACCACCGTGTCGGCGTGGGCGTCGAGCGCGGCGGCCTGCTCCGCCGCATCTCCGTCCTCGAACGCCGCGGTGCCCGCCCGGAAGAGCTGATCATCCTTCTCGTAGTCGGCAGCGGAGACGACGAGCAGGTCGTACTCCAGCCCGAGTTCGGCGCGGACGTGCCCGGTCTCGGGCGAGGTGAGGTCGACGTACGCGGTCGAGCTGAAGCCGTGGGCAAGGGCGGGCGCGGCACTGAGCAGGACGCTGACGGCTAGGGCTGCAACGACGACACCAGCGCGCCATCGAGCGGCGTGGGGCATGTGACTCCTCTTCGGTTGGCGACCGAAATCTGCTCGGCTCAGATGAACGAACGGCAGCCTGCGCGCAAACCAGCGACGAAACCCGCCCGACCGGGCTGGCCTGCGCATTCGCAAACGGCGGACCATGGGGTAGGAAGTAGGCGCACCTACCGCCACCTCGAGGACGGTCTCCATGCGCTCCCGCCCTCTGCCCGCCGGCACGCTGGCCGCGGCAGTAGCGACCGCCGTACTGATCACCGGATGCAGCTCCGGCGACGACTGGTCCCGGCCGCACCCGAAGCCCACCGCCGTCGGCACTCTCGGCCCGGGGTTCTTCGACCCGGCCGCACCGCCCGCCCCGGAGGCGACGATCACGCCACGGCCCGGCTCCTGGGACGGGGTCCGTCCGTCGAAGGGCTACCGGGTGGTGCTGCTCACCGCAGGGGAAGACCCCCAGACCAGGACGCTGGTGAACGCCGTGACGCAGTGGGCCGAGGACGAGCAGGCCAGCCTCAAAACCATCAAGGCCACTGAGCCCGATCAGTTCATTCCGCAGATCAGCAAAGCACTCGACCTGGCACCCGACCTCATCATCAGCGCCGGCAACGACCTTGTCGACCCGATGGCCCTCGTCACACCCCACCACCTCGACCAACAGTTCCTCGTGGTCGGCGCCGAACTGGCCGAACCCACCGCGAACGTCACCGCCGCCGACTGGACGGGTGCGTCGTTCCGCGGCGAAGGACTCGGCATGTCCTCAACGTACGACCCCACCACCTTCACCCCCGAGCGCGCCGACCGCGCCGTCCGGGCCGGCGTCGCGGCCGTACTCAACCGCCTGACCGGCATCGTCATCTGGCTGGACTAGACGCCACGAGCTGCCAGCCCCTGGCTTGATCGTCAACCCGTGGTGGCTGGCCGCTGACTCTTCCGGCCGCGACGCGTAGCCGCAGCGGGTGGCCGAACGGGCACCAGAGCGCGACCTCGTATGCCACGATGCCGCCGCCTCAGAGACAGAGTTGCCCGCGACCCGTCGGGTCGCGGGCGACTCAGCCGGTGGCGACCGGCCCTGCGGCCGGCTATTTGCCACAGCTGCTCTGCCGGGCTGGCACCGGTCGCCGTGAGCAGTTCCACCGTGGTGGTGGCGATGATCGTCTCCAAATCGACGGCGGCGGGGCTTCGGCGAGTTGTGCTGGAAGGACGACGCTCATCGGCGGCGGATTGAGAGGAACCGGCTGCCGGGGCAGGGATGCCCGACAGCCGGTTCCACAGAGCGGTCGTGTCCCGGAACCCCAACGGGGTCAGTAGACGTGCAGACCGCGAGCGTTGAGGACCTCTTGGACCGGCTGGTGGTAGGCCCGCTTGTCACTGACGTTGGTGTTGCACGGGTCGTCGCCGGTGTTGCTGCCGGAGTGGATGCCGAGTGCGACGCTGCCGTGATAGACCGGGCCGCCGCTGTCCCCGCCCTTGCCGCAGAGGCTCGTCTTGATCATGCCGTAGAGGGTCTCTCCGGACGAGTAGGTCACGGTCGTGCTGGTCAGCAGCACCTGGCCGACCAGGTCCTTGCTGGTGGCACCGACGCGAGACACCGACTCGCCGTCGTACGGGTAGCGGGAGCTGGCGATGTCCTGGGCACCGTTGTCGACGTTGCCGTACGCGGTGACGTAGTCGGGCGTGTAGTCGATGTCGGCCCAGTCGTTGCCCGGCCAGCTGACGGCGACCCGGTTGCCGAGGTAGAGGCCGCTCGCCGTGTCGTACCAGTTCTGGGTGCCCTCGGCGCAGTGTCCGGCGGTGAGGAAGTGCCGGTTCCCGCTGGAGGTTGCCACGTTGAAACCGATCGAGCAGTACAGGCTGCTGTAGGTGTTGCGGATCGAGTCTCCGCCGGACATGTAGATCTCGTCCTTGGTGATCTTTCCGGAGATCCGCTCGACCCGGACCGCGCCGCCGAACTTGTCCGTGGCGCCCTTCAGTCTGGCGGTGTTGGCGGGGTTGACCGTGCTGTCCAGCTCCACCGAGACCTGGTTGGTGGACGGGTCCACACCCCACGAGGTGCCGGGGATGCCGGCGAGCTTGTCGAGTGCGGTGTGGACCGACTCCAGCGTGGCGGTGCTGTAGGTGACCAGTTCCGCCTCGCCGCCCGCCGCTCGGACGCTCTGCGCGGCCGCCTGGTCGGTCACGGCCACGACCAGCTGCCCGCTGTCATTGAGGTAGACGCCGCCGGTGCGGGCCTTCCCCAGCGAGCCGACCAGCGCCTGCGCCTTCTGGCCCTTGTTGCTGAGGGCGGCCGCCGCGTCCGGCAGGTCAGCCGCTGCGGTGGGAGCCGCCTGGGCGGCAGCCGGAACGAGCAGAGCAGCGACCAACAGTCCAGCCGCCCCGGCCGCGGCGATGGCGCGGCCAGACGGCGTACGTCGGTCGGTGGTCGCCGCGTGCGAGCCTGCCTTCAGCGAACTTCGGATCACGTTCACTCCATCGGGTAGCGGGGACGCGCCGAAGCGATGCCGGCACGTAGGTGACTTGCACGGTTGCACGGCGTGACGATGACCGTCTACAGAGGAATTGATGTCCCCGACTGGCAGCCCCGGCTGACACCACCCTGATTGACCTGCGCCGATGGGCCCCATCGTCGCCGATAGATGGCCGGATCGCATCGGTCTCATTCCATGCGCTGTTCATGATCTCTTCACCCGGTCTCCCACTGTCCGGGACACTCGTCCTCGGTCGCCCAGCGTCGCGTCGTGGTCGTCCTTGACGACGGCAGCGGCCGACGTCGACGAGCGGTCACGGACAGGATCGAACCTGACGACCGCCGTCCCGTCCGACCCGAAAGGTGACTCATTTTCCGATTCGACCATCGCCCAGAATCGCCGACCTTACGATCGCCGAAGCGCCCGCACTGCCGGAGCGTGATCGAGCCGTCTAACAGACAGGAGGGGACATGGCATCGACCCGAGCACTTCGGATGCTGGTGGTCTCGGCGGCTGTCGGCGGCTTGATCGCCATCGCCGCGGCCGCACCGGCCATGGCCATGGCCCCATCGGATCCCGGCACGGCCCTGGCTGGCGGCACCACACCCGCTGCGCCGGAAGAGCCACGTCCCCCGCTACTCCCGGCAGACTTTCAGGGAACGGGCCGGTACATCGTTCGCGATCTCGGCATCGATGTTCCGTTCACCTGGCAGGGAAGCGACGGCGACAGTCAGATGATCGCCGGGGGCCCGGAGTATCCGATCTGGTTCACAAACCTGATCTACCACAACACGCTCTACACGCTCACCTACAAGTGGCCGGGCATTCCGCCGACCCCGCCGCAGCCCTGCCACCAGGTGGGGTTCTTCAACCGCCAGATACTCAACGACACGCTGAAGACGGCGCGCTTCATGGGACCGGAGATTCTGCAAGGGGACGACGATCGGCACGTCGATCATTGGCGGGTTGGTGTGGTTGCGGGCTTTACCCAGCCGGGAGCAGTTCCCCGGATCCCGCTCGCGCTCGGTGATGTCTACGTCGACCAGAGGGATCCGAGCCGCTGGTGGCAGGTGCTGCAGTTCGGCATTCAAAACCTCTACGATCCAGCGCTGGATGAGTGGTTCACGATGAACACGTTCAGGCACCGGCCAGGGCAGGTGACGCTTCCCGACAGGTGTCCGCCGCCAACGGCCTGACTCGCACCGGCCGTTAGGACTGCCGCCTCGTCAACTGTCACCAGAACGCCGGATCAGGGCCGGCGCCGACAGGAGCCGCCGCCTTCCTACCGGCGCGGCTTTGGCACCTGACGGTTGAAGCGGGGCCTGAGGGCCAGGACCAGGGCTTCCTTCGTACCCTCCGGGTTGTCGGTCTCCTGCCAACGGACCTCGCACCGGCCAAGCCAGTCGGCGATGTCCGCGGCGGACGCCTCGTGGCCGGGCTTGTCGAGGAGTTGGCCAACCTGCTCGTGCAGCACCGACGAGTCGCGGTTGCCGGTCAGGTGCTGCCGCAGGCGGTTGCGCAGGTTCCCGGTGTAGCCGACGTAGACGACCGTGCCGCCGTCGAGGACCACGTGCACGCCGGGCGCGCCGGGAGCGCCAGCTGCGGATTCCATCGTGTACGGCTGAGGAGGCGTGAAGTCGGCCAGAAGATCTTCGGCGTCGAGCATCCTCGGACGCTACCGGTGTCAGCCCTCCCCCGCAGTCCCGCACGATCCGGGGTGCCTGTCGCGTAGTCGGCAACGCCGGCCGCCATCGAGCCGACCGTCGCACCGGACTCGGCGGCGGAGGTGCTGGGCGTCCTCCTCGCTGGGGGTGGTCTCGCCGAAGTCGAGGGCGGTGACGTGGCCGAGGGAGTCGCGCAGCGCGGTGGGCAGGTCGGCGGCGGCGTCCGTGATTGCGGCATTGACCACGACCCGGATGAGGGGTGAGGCGGGTTCGGCCGAGGCGGCCATCTACATGGCGGCGACCCAACCACCGTCCACAGTGAGCGTGTGGCCCGTGACATACGCGGAGGCCTCCGAGGCGAGGAAAACCACGGCGCCCGCGAGGTCCGCCGGTTCGCCGACCCGTCCGAGGGGTATGTGCCTGGTCACCAGTTCATCCTCGACAGCCTTCGTGGGCAGGAGATCGGCGGTCATCTCGGTTCGCATGTAGCCCGGTGCGATGGAGTTCACGCGGATCCCGTACCTGCCCCACTCGTAGGCGAGGTTCTTCGTCAACTGCACAACGGCCGCCTTCGACGCGTCGTACACCGAAGACTTCTCACCGTCGACGACGAGACCTCCGATGGAAGAGAGGTTGATGATCCGGCCCCCGCCGCGTGGACGCATGGCCCGCGCGGCACGCTGGGCCACAAAGTACGTGCCGCGGAGGTTCACCGCCAGGGTCAGATCGAACTGATCCGTGGTCGCGTCCAGCGCGGTGTTGCGCAGCGATACGCCGGCATTGTTCACGACCACATCCGGGACAATGCGCCGCCGCTCAAGGTCGTCGAACGCGGCCTCGATGCTGTCGACCGAGGTGACGTCCAGCGACAGCGGAGTCGCCTGGAGGCCCTGATGTTCGAGGTAGGCGCACGCCTGTTCCGCGCGGTCGGTGGTCAGGTCCGTCGCGATGATCTCGGCGCCGGCCTGCCCGAGCGCAAGGGCCTGCGCGCGGCCGAGACCGCCGTGGGCGCCGGTGACCAGAGCTCGTGCGCCGTCCAGGGTGAATAGAGAGCTCAGGGGGGCCGATGTCACTGACAAGGTCCTTTCTGGCGGCCCGTGAACGGCTGGCGAGGCGGCTACAGGCCGTAGTTGGTGAGGATTTCGAAGACCTGCTGGGAGTCGTGGCGCACGTGCTCACGCATCTGCTCGGTCGCGGTGGCGACGTCCTCGGCGGCCACGGCTGCCGCCATGGAGCGATGGTCCACCCCGGTCCAGTCGGGGGTGGTGACCACCTTCGAGCAGAAGTACCACTGCCGCAGAGCCAGGTTGAAGTACACCCGGGCGGTCGCGACAAGGTATTCGTTGCGGCTCATCCGGTAGATGCTCTCGTGGAACGCGGCATCCAGGTCGATGCAGCGCTGCAGGTCGGTGGTCTGCGCCTGTTCCTCGGCGAGCGCGACGAGTTGTTCCTTCTCGGCTTTCGAGCCGCGGCTGCAGGCCAGCGTCGTGGCGAGGGATTCCAGTTCCAGTCTCAGTTCCATGACCGAGCGGGAGTCCTTGAGGGCGATCTCGGTGGCGTAGGTGCCGCTGCGCGGGTAGATGACGACCAGCTTTTCGAACTCCAGCCGCCGGATCGCCTCCCGTACCGGGGAAAGGCCGAGGCCGAGATCCGCCCGCAGTGCACTCTCGACGAGTTTGTCTCCGGGCATGATCTCGGCGCGGACGAGTCGGGAGCACAGTCGGGCGTAGGCCGATTCGCTCAGCAGGGCGTTACCCGTCTGGTCGACGCCGACGAGCGCGCCCTTTCCGGCATACTCCGACAACATGCTGCTCCTCCCCCACATTCTCCGCCGCGTGTGCGTAGCGGCCCCGTTTTCTGGCAAGCTACCGGACGGCTACGGCCGCTCGGCTTCCTCGACACCGGGCGGATTGCCGAGGAGGTCGTCGATCACCGTCGAGATCCCGTTCGCCACGGTGCAGGCGTAGTCCCCGACGGAGAATTCGCCGCCGAGAACCTCCACCACCTTCAGTTCGACGCCGTTGACCGAGAGCGTGTCGGTGAGTTCGGCGTTCGCGGGGCCGAAGCTCTTCCGGTTCAGGACGAAGTCGCTGGATGTGTCCCGGGAGATGATCTCGAAGACTCGGAAGCCTGGTCCGTTGGCCTCGGGCAGGGCGTGGACCTGAAGGTGCGGGTACGTGGACATGTCTGCCCAGGCCGCATTGTCGTACCCCTCCTGGGGAGTCATCGTGATGCCGAAGATCAGCTTGCCGGAGCGGTGGACGGTGCCGGAGACGGATTCGGCGGTGTCGGTCAGGGTGATGTCGGCGTACTGCTTGGGGTAGCCCCAGACCTCCCGACCGAAAGCGACGCTCCAGGGCTGGTCCTCGTACTCGAAGAAGTAGTTCACCCCGCGGTGGTTGCGGTAACGGACCGGGATGACGACACCCGAGTCGTAGAAGGCCCCCGGGGTGGCGTTGCCGAAGTCCGCGATCTGCACGACGAATCGGTCGTCGGCGAGTTCGAACGGAGTGGGCTCGAGAAGGGCCTCGAGGTTCGCCCGGTCGCCCCGGCAGTAGACGGAGAGGCTACGCAGATCCTTGCACCAGTAGGGCTGGTCGCCGCTCGGGTATCCGAGGTAGGTGAAGAACTGCTTGGTGTCGTACGTCTTGCTCATCAGGTGATGTCCTTGATCCGTTCTCAGAAAGGGGTGGCGCTAGTCCCGGCCGGCTTCGTGGATCTTCCGGAGGAACGACCGGAGCTCGGGAGCGGCGGGTGAGTCGAAGATCTGCTCGGGCGGGCCCTGCTCGAGGATCGTGCCCTGGTGCAGGAAGCAGACCTTCGAGGAGATCTCGCGGGCGAAGGGCATCTCGTGGGTCGTCATCATCATGGTGATGCCGTCGGAGGCGAGTTCCCGGACCAGGTTCAGGACCTCGATCACGAGCTCGGGATCGAGGGCCGAGGTGATCTCGTCCAGCAGCAGGGCCTGCGGACGCATGAGCATCGCCCGGGCGATGGCGACGCGTTGCTGCTGCCCGCCGGAGAGTTGGTCGGGGTAGGCGTCGGCCTTGTCCTTGAGGCCGACGCGTTCGAGCATGACCCGGGCGTTGCTTTCGGCCTCGGCCCTGGTCGCCACGCCGGCGCGGACCGGGGTGAGGGTGCAGTTGCGCAGCACGGTCATGTGCGGGAACAGGTTGTAGCTCTGGAAGACGATACCGACGCGACGGCGAAGGGCGACGAGGTCCACGCCCTCGCCGGATACGACGTCGCCGTTGAGGAGGATCTGCCCGCCCTGGATGTTCTCCAGCCCGTTGACGCAGCGCAGCAGTGTCGACTTTCCGGAGCCGGAGGCGCCGATCAGGGTCACCACCTCGTGTCGGTCGACGGTGAGGGCGACCTTGTCCAGCACGGTGAGGTCGCCGTACCGCTTGGTCACCGTGTCGAACTCGATGAACGCTCTCGACATGGCTCACACCCCTGTCTTCCTGGCGCCGCTGCGGGCGAGCAGGTAGTCGACGAACCGGGTCTGCGGGATGGTGATGAGGACGAAGACGATGCAGACGGCGGTCACCGCGGAGAGGTTGAAGTCGTTCGCCGAGTAGATCTTGGCCTGGCTGAACGCGTCGATGATGCCGACGACGATCACCAGCGCGGTGTCCTTCTGCAGGCCGATGAAGGTGCTGAGCATCGGTGCGGCGATGTTGCGGGCCATCTGCGGCAGGATGACGAATCGCATGACGTCTGTCTGAGTGAGCCCCATGGACAGGGCGGCTGAGCTCTGGCCCGGGTTGATCGACTCGATCCCGGCTCGGTACAGCTCCGCGTTGTAGGCGCTGTACGTCATGGCCAGCGCCACGATCGCGTAGACGATCAGGGAGCCGCCGCTGAGGAACGGCACCTCGGTGAGCGGGAGCCCGTAGCAGACGAGGTAGATCAGGACGACGGACGGAATGCCGCGGAACACGTCGATGTAGGCGATGGACAGGGCCCTGACCGGGCGGAAGCCCCGGCCGGGGAGCTGCCTGCCGATGGCGAGCACGAGCCCGAAGACCATGGCGAGGACCTGGGCGCCGAGCGCGATCTGCACGTTGATCCAGAGTGCGCGCAGGATGTCGTAGAAGCTCCGCGTCATGTACTCGCCGTTGAAGAAGGTCTTCTGCACCGCCCCGTCGTTGGTGAAGACCATCAGGGCGAGTACGGCCACGATGGCCACGCAGCCGCTGAGTCCGAGCGAGGTGATGGCGGCATTGCGGGAGCTGGCTGCCCCCGTGCGGGCCTCGACGTACCGGCGGGCGGTCCAGTCCTGCTGGGACTGGCGGCTACGTCGGTAGGCCAGCGACAGGGGCCAGCCGAGCGCGGCGATCGGAAGCACGGCGCCGAGTAGGAGCCGGGTGGCGGATCCGGTGACGAGGGTGGCGGTGAGCTGGTAGCAGAGCGTCGAGGCCAGTAGGGCGAGGATGGCTGCCGCGGTGAGGTAGGCGGTCGTTGGCAGTGGCCGGGCCGGCGTGAAGCTGGTGTCGGACGGTGTCGGCGGGGACTCACGTCCTTCGGGTGCCTGCACCTTCATGGTCAGGCACTCCAGTCGGCCAGCTTGTTAGGGTCGCCGCCGAGGATCGGGTTCAGCCACTTGTCCATGATGGCGGCGAGGGTGCCGTCCTTCTCCATGTCGGCGAGGATGTCGTTGACCACGGTGACGTTCTGCGAGCCCTTGGGGAACAGCGCCGCCACGTCGCCGCCGGCCGGGTACTGTCCGATGACTTCGAGCTTCCCGCCGGAGCTGGCCGCCCGGGGCATGACGGTGGCGGTGTCGTTGAGTGCGGCGTCGATCTGCCCGGCCAGGACCGCGTTGAAGAGGTCGTCGTTTGAGGAGAAGACCCGCACCTCCTTGGGCTTCAGGGTCTCCTTGACGTACTTGAGCTGGACAGAACCGGCCAGCACGCCGACGGTGGCGTTCTTGATGCTCTCCTTGGTCAGGTCCGAGCCGGTCTTGACGAGGACGCCGGTGCGGTAGGTGTTGTAGGGCGTGGAGAAGTCAACCGCCTTACGTCGCTCAGGGGTGTCGTAGATGTCCCAGACCGCGAAGTCGAAGTTCGAGGTCTTGGCGGTGACGAGGGCCTCGAAGGAGGCGTTCACGAGCTTGATCTTGCGCAGTCCGGCGCGGTTGGCGATCTCGGCGTCGAGGCAGTACATGTAGCCCCCGTCCACCGACTCGAGGGTGTTGCCCCGGTAGCCCGCCGGGTAGGGCAGGGAGGCGGCGACGGTGAGAGTTCCCTCGGTCATGGTCTTCATCGCGTGAACGGTGGGGTTCTTCGTCACCTCGCAGTCGCCGAACGGGGATGCCCCCGCGTTGGCGGACGAGTTGTCCGTGCCACATGCGGCGAGGGCGAGCATCCCGGTGATGGTTGCGGCGAGGCCGAGGGATCGGAGGGACCTGTTCATCTGACACCTCCGTGTCGATGGTCATTGGCTCAATCGGAAGCTATGAGTATGTCAGTGAAATGTTAGTGAAGTGTGAGTGAGGCTACACCCGGGGAGCAGGCCCGTACAGAGGGCCGAGGGTCGAATTTTGGCTGGTCGCGGGCGCTCGTGGCGGGCCCAGGATCAGCGAGGCCGCATGTGGGGGTAGCGGTGATCGCGGGGCGGGTCGAAGGTTTCCTTGATCGACCGGGGCGAAACCCAGCGGGTCAGGTTGGACGCGGCGCCCGCCTTTGTCGTTGGTGCCGGAGGCGCGGGACCCACCGAAACGGCTGCTGCCCGACGACCGCACCGGTCGGCTTGTCGTTGACGTAGAAGTTCCCCGCAGCGAACCGCAGCCGCTGGCTCGCCCACGCGATCGCCCTACGGTCACGGGCGACGACCGCTCCGGTCAGGCCGTACGGCGCGAAGGACTCCAACTGGCCGACAGCGTCCTCGAAGTTCCCGTCGTCGAAGACGTGCACGGCGAGGATCGGCCCGAAGTACTCGGTGCGAAACATCTCGTCGGTCGGATCGCTGCTCTCCACAACTCTTGACGCCACTTCGGTGGAGTGTTGATCAGGCGTCCGGTCGCTCGCAGTCCGTTCGTTCCCACCTGATCGCGGGCGAGAAACCTCCAGAAGCAGTTACTGCGCGGGAAAGTCATTTCAGCACGTGGACAGGTGCTCAGGTGGCTGCCGCCGCCGTAGGCAGAACAGCGCCCAGTAATCGCGTTCGGTGGCGGACGGCTCGCCTACCGCAGCCGTCAGGTACGCGCGATTGGGCGCCATTACCTGGTCAGGCCATGGGCTGTCGGCCAACGCCTCGAACCTCGCCCGCTTCTCCGGATCGGCGCGCATCTCCGGCCCACGAACATCGGGTGACACGCTCCTGGTCTGGATCTTGGCCATCGGTGCACTGCGGACAGCCGGCGTGATTCGAGGCCTCCCATGAATGGCCACGGTCAGGAGCCGAACCTCCGCGCCGCCTTGGCCGGCTGCCATTTCCCGTGCGCCCGGCCTGCCGCCCGCGCGTCAGGCCGGCCCGCCCTGGGCGCCGTAGACGCTCACTTCGGTGAGGTGGAACGTGCTGTTCGCCGCAGGACGACGACCCGGATGCAGCTCGCCTGTGCCTCGGTTTGCATGGTGTCGCCGGCGTCGGCCGGGCGCGGCCCGCTGCGGCCGCCGAGGATGAACCAGTGAACGCCGTCGACGCTGCCCTCGAGGCGGTAGGTGTAGTACCGCGTGTCGTCGACGTAGTTGCGCACGTTGACGCGGGACACGTCGCACGTGGCACCGAGGCCGACGCGCCACCAGGTGGGACCGAAGGTCAGCGGTCCACCCCAGTACGGCGAGTTCGAGCGGCTGCCGTCGTTCGCGGCCTCCGGCGGGCGACCGGTTTCCGACGACAGCGCAGTGACGGGCTTGCGGAGGCTCTGCAGGCCCCCGTGATGTGGATGCACCTCGTAGTCGGGGCTGTCCAGGTGGATCTCGCCGCCTGGCCGGGTGGCGGTGCCCAGGCGCAGTCAATGACTTCCTCGGGAGTGCCGGTGGGTTGACCGGTGGGGACATCTGGCGCACCAGGCCTGCTCACGCCCAGGCAGACCAGGTCGGCGGTCATCTAGACGGCCATGAGGTTCTGGGATACCTTGGGCCGGCCCCGGCACCGGAAAGCGCTTACCACGGAGGTAGGACGCGATGAAACGCCTCAGGAAAGTTCTCACCTACTTGGCCGCCGCAGGCTTGCTGTCCCTGACTGTTCCGGCCGCCGCTCAAGCCGAGCCGCTCGCCGAAACCGGCACGTTGACGCTGAGCGTCTCGGACGCTGGCGGAGGGTTGCAGGCCGCGATCGACGCGGCTGGCGTCGCCTACGCCGATGTTCATGGCCTGGTAATCAACGCCGGCACGCTGAACAGCACCGACAGCCGATTCATCAACCAAAGTCTCACGGGGCTCACCGATCTCACGCTCGGCGGGACGGCGGACTTCGTTGGCTCCCAAGTGCCGACGAGCGCGTTCAGCGGCAACACCTCGCTCAGGCATGTGAGGCTGGACAACACCACCGTGATCGGATCGAGGGCGTTCTACGATGTTGCAACGCTCGTCACCGTCGAGATGCCGAGTGTGACAACACTGAACGGGCTCGCGTTCAACAACGATGCGGCGCTAAAGAGCGCGTACCTGCCACAGTTGAGGTCGATCGACAACCGGGCCTTCTACAACGCTGTGTCGATGTCGTCGCTGACACTTGGCGAGGAACCGCCCGTACTTCTGGGTCAGGGGAACTGGTTCCTTTATGTGACCGGCTTGACCATCTACGTCCCGGTGGAATCGGCGCTCGAGGTCTATCGGAACCACATCTTCTTCCAGCAGTTCAGGATCAGGGTGATCGGTGATGACGGCACCGGCAATCCTGACGATCCCGCTCCGCCCAACACTCCGGAACTCTGCGCCCAGTATTGCGGTCGGATTGGCGGATCCGATAGCGTCAGGTACCGCGATCATGAATACTTCAGAGGCGACTACAAGGTCAGCCTCAACCTCTACAGCTTCAATGTCAACATCAACGCGTGGTTGAACAACCGACAAGACACACCGCAGCTCGACACGCTGACGGCGATTCGGTGGGCGGCCGAGGCAGGATTCGATGCGGTCGACGTCACGGCCTACTACATTCCTGGGTACAGCAACACCACGATGCCAACGTTGCCGGACGGTGAGATCAAGGCATTCGCCCGACAGATCCGGGACCTGACCAAGGAGTTGGGCATCGAGATCAGCGGCACTGGTTACCAGAACGACTTCGCCAACCCTAGCGCTGACAGGCGCGCGCTCGATGTCGAACGGGGCAAGTACTGGATCGACGTCGCGGCCGAGATGGGCGCTCCGGTCATCCGCGTTTTCTCTGGACCGGTGCCGACAGACATCAACCGGCTCGGGTGGGAGACCGTCACTCGAGAGCGCGTCGTCCCAGCACTGCGACAGCTGGCGGAGTACGGCGCTGCTAAGGGGGTCCAGATCGGTCTCCAGAACCATGGGGATATGACCGCGACGGCAGGCCAGACCATTCAACTCCTGAAGTGGGTCGACCACGACAACATTGGCATCGTGAATGACACCGGCTATTTCCGGCCGTTCCGCTACACAACCGGCCTAAATTATGACTGGTACGCCGACATTGCCGAGGTCCTTTCGTACTCAAACAACTTCCAGGTGAAGAAGCGGCCGGGGGGAGCTGAGACGGATACCACCATGGACCTGAACAAGCTGTTCACGGACGTCCGATACAGCGACTACCGCGGCTACATTCCCCTGGAGCTGCTGTGGGCCCGGGATGAGCCGGGATACCCGCGCGATCTTCCGGCACCCCCTTACGAGCAGGTCAGCGGGTTCCTCGATGCCGTGAAAGCCTCGTTGAAGCACACGAAGGATCAGAGCGAGATCTCGGGATTCACTGACCTGACGTACGTCGACGGCAGGTTGTCAGGAACGGCATATACGGATGTAGCCGACCCAGACGCCAAGATCCACCTGTACGCCCCTGACGGTGAGGTCATTAGAACCCTTAGCGCCACCCTCGTCGGAGATAAATCGCCGGAGGGAAGGTACCAGTACAAGTTCGATGGCATCATCGGGGACCGTGGACAAATCAGGGTGCTCGGGCCGGTAGGGCCGTCCATCATGGAGTCCGTGTATCGTTCGATCGAGATTACTCGAACTGACGATGGCAACGGCACAGCCGCCATCCACCAGATGCTGGACTTCTATGTGTCAGCAGCGGAGGTCCGTGGTCCGCTGGTGCCCCAACTGTCAAACACCCTGAACAGTGCGAGCCATCATCTGGCCAAGGGCTCGAAAGACCAAGCGGCCAAGCAACTGCGGAACTTCCTGCAACATCTTGACAATCCCGACATGGACAGCCACGTCACGGCGACGGCTAGGCATGACCTGAAGGGTGCCGCTCAAGCACGTATCGAGGCGTGGACGAAATAACCTTAGACGCGGTCCTTCCTCATGTCGCTCGATCCGCGGCACGGGGAAGGACCGCGATCCGGCTGTAGTCGCTCTGCACCACGCCTGGCGCGATCTGCTGGGTGTTCTGGTTGATCGGGGTCGCGGTGATCGGCGAGGTGGGGCTGAAGCCTCCCATTGGGGATGCCGACTGCGCATTGCCCACCAGCATGGCGGACGCCGCCACAACGGCCAGGATCGCCTGACTTCACTTCCGCAACAGCTTCATCGCCCTCTTTCACCCTTCGACCGGTTCCTTCACGACATGCCACGCCGGGAATTCGAGCATCGGGTGAACAATCCCGGGGATCAAGTTCAACCACGCGCGAAATAGGACCGACGACGACTGCCACGGATGCGGTCTTTGCCTCTTTTGGGCCGGGGATCCTCTTGCTGGAAATCATTCTCAGAAGGGATGGCAGCCGGCGCACTGCAGGTTGCGGCAGTCGCCGCGTGCGCCGGCTCGGTCGTCAACGCGAACGCTGGTCGGTTGACGGCTGGGCAGTCAGCCGAGGTTGTACATCCTCCGGCAGCTCAGCACCACACAGCACGCAGATGTAGTCGTCGTCGCGGACGAGGTTGTGTTCGCCGCAGTCGAGGCAGCTCCGGAAGACGACAGCGACGGTGAAGACTTCCGGACGGCCGATACCCGCCCGATCGAGGGCGTCCGCCACTGCCGCCCATGAGGTGGGATTGGGGCAGTAGCCGGTGGACTGGTTGCTCACCTCGGCCACGACCCAGCCGTCCCGCTCGTGGGCGAAGGCGATCTCCCCCGCGCCGAGAACCTCCCCACCGCCGGCGCAGGCGACGTGCTCGCTGCGCCTCGGTGCGAGACGCAACGTACCGCCAGTGTCGATGACGTACGTGAACGGCTCGTCACGGTCGCGCGGATCTGCTGCCGCCAGATAGGCGTCGAGATCGGCCGGTGATCGGACGGGCCAGCCCTCGGGCGCGTCGGCGACCGACGCCCGCACGTCCGCCGGGCCGACATAGCGGTATCGACGCCCCGCTCTTACCACGGCACCGACCCTACGCCCGTACGGCCGCCGTCGTGCACAACCGCGCCGGTCTGGCAGCCCAGACCTGACCCCCGGTTGATCCCAGCACCTCGCAGCTCGCGGTAGCGGTACCTCCGCGTCAGCCGGGTACGGTCACCCGCTGCACCGGGGTCGGCTTGCCGGCGCCCGGGAAGTGCACCTCGGTGTCGAAGGCGAGCACGCCGTAGTGTCCGCCGGAGGTGTATCCGGTGAATCGGATCGTGTAGGCGTCGCTGCCCGTTGTCGGGGTGACCGCGTGCGGCACCATCCGGCCGCAGGACGCGGTGTGCCCGGGCCCGTTCCCGCTCGGTGAGGTGGCGGTGAGGGAGTAGTCCTGTTCGCCGGCGTGGCTGACCCGGCAGGTGATGGTCAGGCTGACCGATTTGATTATTTATCGTCAGTGATCATAGATTGGTCTGTATGGAATGTCTTCGGCTTTCACAGGCCGCGGAGTGTGGTGTTTACCCTGTGATGCTTTGTGTTTGGGTTGGCTCGGGGTGGATGCCGGTGGCGTGGGTTGGCGGTGAGGGCCGGTTTTTGTGGATCGGTGTTGAGGCGTTGGGTCGGTGAGCGGGAAGCTGCGGCTGGCCGAGGGTGAGGCGGCCCGGACCGCGTGTGCCCGTGCTGTGCTGCGCGCGGGTGTGGACGAGGAGACCGGTGAGGTGCTGTCTCGGGCGGTGCTGGCGCAGCGGGTTGGTTGGTGTGCTGATCTGGTGGCGGGCATGGTGGCCGCGTTGATCGGCGCGCATTGGAACAGCGTGGATGTGCAGGTGTTGGCTTCCGGGGTGGATGCGGGTGGGCGGCGGTTGCCGTCGAATGCGTGGATGGCGCTGCGGCGGCTGGGCTGGACCGCGACCACGCCGGATGGTGTGAGGGTCAATGACCGGATCGTGCGGATGGTCCTGGAGCAGGCGGGGCGTGTTCTGCGTTCGGTGAAGTGGCGTGCCGAGGTGGCCGCCGGGGTCCTGTCGTCGTGGCCGGCCGATCCGCGTCAGCGCACGCCCGCGGAGTGGGATCAGGTTCGGGCCTCGATCCCCGGCGGGGAGCATCTGCCGTCCAGCGTTATCAAGGGCCGCACCCGGCAGGCCGCCGCGTTCGCCAAGGCCAATGGTCGTCTGCCGGTGGACGTGTTCGAACTCGAAGGCGTCCCGAGGATCGGGCGGATGTTGTTGCTGGCCGCGTGTGATCGGCAGCAGGCCATCATCGAGCGCAGCGATACCGACCCGGGCAGGGCGCTGCTGCGGCTGCAACTGCCCACCCGTCCGGATCCGCAGACGTATCGGGACTGGACGTGGGTGGCGTGCCGGATCACGTTGCCGCCTACGGTTCCTGCCGCGGCGGTGCTGCACCTGCCCACCCTCCGCGTCACCGACGGGACGGTGCGTGCCGACCTGGCATACACGCACCCGGTGCCGAAAGCCGCGCGGACCGGGCACACGGTGGCGGTCGGTGTGGACTGGGGCCTCAACACCCTCCTCAGCGCCGGAGCCCTGCGACTGGGAAAGGATGGCCGGATCACGGCGTTGGGGGCCGGTGGACAATTCCGGGCCCCCGGGGTCCTAGCCAAGCAGCACCGCCTGCGCCGCCACAGTGAGCGGCTGCATGCGAAGGCCGACCAGTACGCGCGGCTGCTCGGCGGCCGCCCCGACGAGCATGTGAGCGCGAAACACGAGGTGCTGGCCGGCGAGATCCGCCACGTGTCCGCCCGCCGCGCGAACTTGAACGATGCGCTCGCGTGGGCTGCCGCCCGCTGGACGGTCGACCAGGCGATCGCCGCCCGGGCGACGGTGATCTATCTGGAAGACCTGCGCTCGTTGGAAGCCAAGGGCATGGGGCACAGCCTGAACACGCGTCTGTCCCAGCAGGTCCGCGGAAAGATCAGCGACCGGATGCGGCACCTTGCCGCCGAGCACGGTATCGCCGTGGTCACCGTCCCCGCCCGCAACACCTCCAAGCACTGCCCGCAGTGCCTGACCCCGCTACAGCACCGTAAAGCCCCCGACAAGCCGACCGTGGCCGGATGGAAGTGGGCCATCTGCCCCGACCAGTCCTGCCGTTGGCAGGGCGACCGCGACCACGGAGCATGGCGGCGTATCGCCGCCCGCGGCCTCACCCATCAGGCCAAGACCGCCATCGACAAGACCAGCGGGCAGATGGCGATCCGCACGGTCGTGGACACCCTCGAGGCCAGCGCCGTCATCACCCCCAGCACCACCACCACAGGCAGCCGGAGGGACCGGTCCAAGACCGGCCCCACCCGGCACCGCACCTCACGCCCCGCGCCCAGGCGACGCAGGGCACCCTCCCCCACCCGACCTCACGGCCGGGCGGGCAAGCGTCCGGAGGGACACGCACCAACGGACCGGAAGCTGCCCCGCGCAGCCCACCGACACCAGGGCGTGAACACGATCAGCACACCCACCACCACCGGCCACCGGCCACGAGGAGCCGCACTGGGCGCAGGATTCCACCTGCACGCCCACGCGACCCCACCACGGTGGGAAACGATCCCGGAAACCCCATCCGACTCAGGATCACTAAGCTAATCAGAGACGCTGAGGGGCTCACGCGAGTCCGGGAGCCATCGGCCTCCGTCGAGGAAGAAGGGCTCGACGAAGACGTACGGGTTGAGGTAGTAGCCGCCGCTGTCGTTCTTGCGCAGCCGTTGGCTGCAGAAGCGGAAGTTTCCCTTCGTCTTGCCGCTGCGCGAGACGTACACCTGCTGGCCGGCCTAGAGGGTGCAGGTCTGCGACAGCAGGGTGTAGCCGCGGGGGAATTCCGGGGCCGGGGTGGCCTTGGCGGCCGGGGCCGGCGGCGGGGCGGCGGCCGAGCCGCCCGGGCTGTCGCCGGGCTGCGCGGTTTGGGTGTCGGGGAGGCACTCGTGGCCAGGTTGCTCGGCATGGGGGTCGCCACGGCCGCACTCGTCGTCGGCGCCCCGGTGGGCGCCGTCACCGCGACGGTGGGTGCCGGGGTGGCCCAGACGGTGCCGGCAGCACCGGGTCGGGCGCAGCCGGCAATACCGGTGGTGAGCAGCAGCAGCAGCGGTACGCCGCACCGGACGAGCGGACGGCGCCGCTGGGTCGGATTGTTCATCGCTGCAGCGTCGCGGTTGCGTAGCCGTCCGGGTAGAACTGGTAGTAGTCGTGGTACCGGACGGTGAAGGTGGTGGTACCGCGGGGCAGCGCGTAGGTGAGGGTGTACTTGCCGCTGGCGTCCAGCTTGCCGCGCCAGAACTCCCGCTCGGCCCCGCCGTTGGTCGACGCGGTGATCCACCAGTACTGGTCGTCGCCGATCGGCGAGCTCCAGGTCACGGTGAGCTGCGCGGTCTGCTTTTCCTTGCCGGTCCCGACCTGGGCGGTGACGTCCAGGTCGGTGACCGGTGGTGTCGGTGGGTGCGCCGGCCCGAAGGAGTGCAGCAGCTGAGTTTCCTGGTAGGGGTCGGTTGAGGTGACTGCCCAGGCTCGGGTGCCGGCCTGGTTGACCAGCAGCGTGCCCTCCCAGAGGCTGTCCCCGCTGCGGAAGTCGACGGCGTACGTCGGGACCGTGCTGCCCTTGCCGTAGAGGTAGACATCGGCGTCACCGGTGGCGGTCGGGGAGCGGCCGATGGCGACGGTGGATCCGTCCCCGGACCAGGCGGCGTCCTGCGGATAGACCCCGCTGGGATACACGGCGGCGTCGGCGAGGTCCGGCAGCCGGTACGAGTGGTGCTCGTACGGGTGGCCGACCGTCTCCACCACCTCGGTGCCGTCCGGGCTCACGGCGTAGTCGATGAGGTTGCTGCCGGTGTTGTCCCGCCGGGCGACGATCGTCGGGCTGGCGCCGGACACGTCGATGAGGTACGTGGTGACCGGCGAATAGTCGGTGTCGCCGGCGACGAGGAGCCCGGGCGCGCCGGGGCTGGCGTCGATGATCGGGTGGTAGTTGGGGCCGCCGGTGTAGACCACCGGCGGGGTGCCGGGCGCGGACCAGACCAGCAGGCCGCCGGAGCCGATGCCGGCATTGATGAACCCGCCGACGATCTTGCCGCCGGTCGGTTCGACGGTGTACACGCCGGCGCCGGTGGGTGCCGGGTAGCTGGCGGTCATGGTGAGCGTGGCGGCGTCCAACGCGATGATCCGGTTGAAGCCCTGGGCCGCGTACAGGATGCGCCCGTCGTCGCTGAGGACGAGGTCGGAGATGTCGGCGACGGCCGTGACCCGGTTCAGCAGCCGGCCGTCGAGGTCGGTCACCACCAGCGGCAGGCCGGCACCGACTCCCTGGGCGATGTAGAGGCGCCCGCGCGCCTCGTCAAGCTCGATGGCCCGCAGGTCGTTCACCGGCAGCTGCACGCCGACACTCTTCACCGGGGCCGTCTGGGCGGCGGCCGGCCCCGCGGACAGCAGCTCGCCGGCACTGAGCCCGATCGCCGCGGTTATCCCGGACGCCAGTAGCTGACGACGCCGCATGACACCTCCCCGTGTCGGTCGCCGCGGTACCGACGGCCAGGCGAGATCCTAGTACCGGGCTCGCTGCTGGCGCGGTACCTCATCGCCCGGCCCACTCTTGAGCTGGTCCCTGCCGTGCGCAGTGGACGGCATGCTCGCGGTTGTGACGCCGGTCAGGCGATCGCGGGCAGGCGACGCTGGGCGTCGGCACGTACCTTCTCCGGGTCGACGTCGATCAGACGCAGCAGCCGAGCTGCCGGGCCGGAGGGATCGGCCAGCAGCTCGAGGACCAGATGGGTCGTGCCGGCGTACGGGTCGCCGCGCCGGGAGGCGGCGAGGCTGGCGCCGCGTAGCGCGCTCAGCTCGCTGCGACCGTGGGCTGGCCCGGCGAACGGGCGAGGGAGGTTGGGAAGCCTCGGCACGGCCCGACGCCGCAGGCGCCGATATCGGCCCGGTGACTCCGCGATCCTCCGGTTTGTGCTCGACGCCGCGGGATGGGAACACAGCGAATGGTCCTGGGAGACGCAGCGGTTCGGTAACGGACGTATAGTTCGCGCCATGGCCGACCCCAGTCGCCCCTCCCCGCTAAGCTCACTCATCGGGGTCGATGTCGACGCGACGGCCGAGCGGGTCTATCGGGCGTTGGTCTCCGGCGGGCCGGCGCTCGGGCCGGATCTCGCCGGCCTGCTGGGGATCTCGGTCGAGGACATCGAAACGGCGATCGGTGCGTTGCGGCAGGTGGGCCTGGTTGACATGGCCGACGGCGGAAAAATCTCGGCGGTGCCGCCGTCGCTGGCGCTCGAGGGGATGGTCGCGCAGCGCGAGCAGCAGGTCAGGGCCGCCCGAACGGCACTCGACGAGCTCGCGGAGGAGTACCGGAGGGCGCGCGAGGTGCAGCTGTCGAACGGCATCGAGATCGTTCGGGGTCGCAGCGAGATCGGCAGCTGGCTCAATGGCCTGTTGCTGTCCGCCAAGGAGCAGATGCGGATGTTCGCGAAACCACCATTCGCGGTTTTCGGGATCTCCGAAACTGACACCGAACGCGAGGTCGCCGGCCGTGGTCTGCGGGAGCGGATCATCATCGAGCGGACCGTGCTGGATGAGCCCGCCGCGGAGAAGGACCTGTTCGCCTCCCTGGATCGGGGACAGGAGATCCGCATGGTGCAGTCGTTACCGGCGAAGCTGCTGATCGTCGACGATTCGATTGCGATCGTGCAGCTCGACGAGGGTGGGCACGCGCACTCGGAGGTCGCGGTGGTGCGCGCCGGGGGGCTGCTGGACTGTCTGGTGTTCAGCTTCGAGAGCCTGTGGCGGTCGGCCATGCAACTGCGGGAGGCCCTCGGCCGTAGGGTCGATCCGAACTTGGCATCGCCGAAGGATCTCGCCGACCCGGCGGACCGGGAGGTCCTGATGCTGTTGCTGGCCGGGTACACCGATGCTGCGGTCGCTGCCCGACTGGGGATCGGCCTGCGAACCATGCAGCGCAGGGTCCGCCGGCTGATGGATCTGGCCGGCGCCGATTCCCGGGTGTTGCTTGGCTGGCACGCGCGGGACCGGGGCTGGCTTTGAACGCCTTCGTCCCGGGGGGGCCCCCCCCGCGGGGGGGGGGGCGGGGGCGCCGGGGGGGGGGGGGGGGGTTGCCCCAAAGCCCCGGGGGGGGGCGGAAAACCCGAAGGGCCCCCCGGGGCAGGGGCGCCCCCCCCCCGCTAA
>NZ_JBIAHQ010000046.1:0-24086 GCF_042870725.1 Micromonospora sp. NPDC006431 | reverse complement strand
GAAGAGAGGGCATTCCCGCACGTGTGAGCAGCCCATGTCACTCCGATCTGGCCAGCACCCGGGGCGAATGGGCGGGTTGGCATGAGTTGGAGGGGCAGGTCTCGGCCAGCAAGCATACATACCGTATGGATGAATAGCGATCGCAAGGTGATCATGTCGGACGCCGCCTTGATCAACACGCCCTACTACGGCCTCGGGCGGCCGGACGGCCGTTACCCGTGGCCGATGACGCGTCCGCGTCGGCCGTCTGGTTCACCCGGCTGGCGCGGGGCCAGGCCCGCGCCCCGGTCGGCGCCGCGCGCCGAGCGTTCGCGCTGCGCGGCCGCCAGATCCCATGCCGGCGCGGGCGCGGTGAGACCAGGTACGTCGGCTGGCCATTCCCACGCAGCTGTTCACGCTGACCGGCTCGTCCGCGACCGTTGGGCGTCTCGGCGGCGGTGTCGCTGGTCGCGCTGGTGGTTTCGGCGTTGTAGGGTGGCGCTCTCGCCGGCCACCGCCTTGATCTTCGTGTTCTTGCCAGGAACCGGAAGAGCATCAGCGGTGGCCGTCCTCACGTCGAGCACGAAACGCCGGCATCCACGAAGGACTGCCAGGAACCACCAGCGACCGAGGTTAAACGAGAAGCTGTACGTGCTGTTCGTAATAGAGGTCGCAAGCCGCCGGGTGCACGTTCGCGGTGCCACGGCGCATCCGACTGCGGCCTGGACCACCCAGCAGGCCCGCAACCTGGTGATGGATCTCGGCGACCCGGTCACGTCGTTCCGGTTCCTGATCCACGATCGGGACGCGAAGTTCACCCGATGCTTCGACGAGGTGTTCGCCGCCGACGGCGTTGACTGGTGAAGATCCCGCCCCGAGCCCCTCGGGCGAATTGCTACGCAGAACGATTCATCCGCAGCGTCCGGCACGGGTGCACCGACAGACTCCTGATCTACAACGAACGTCACGCCCGTGCCGTGCTCGACGGATACGCCGCCCACTTCAACGGGCATTGTCCACACCGGAGCCTCGCCCAGCACCCACCGAACCACGCCCCGGCTGTCGTCATCCCGATCAACGCGCCGATACGACGCCGCCGAGTCCTCAGCGGCGTCATCAACGAGTACCAGCGGGCGGCATAATCGGATCAACGAAACCCGAGTTCACAGACCCTGCACCGGGTTTGGCACGTACAGGGCCTCATCCCCGTGAACACGTCTTCAGCACCCGTATACGGCGGACGGCGACCGCGAGTTGCGGCACCCTGGCCGGGTAAAGGGGGCGGCCTCGGCCTGTCACTCGAGCAGTGGCACCCATGCGGCGGCGACGGTTCCGTCGCGTCGCGCATCGGTGAGCCGTTGAGCCGGAAGCGGCTCGGGGTGCCCTGCCTGCTGCAGGGGACCAACTCCGTAGACGGCGGCGACGGCGCCCAGCGCCCTCGCGGCGGTCGTCCAAGTGGACGGTATCTCGCCGACGCCGTAGGCGAATGGGTGACCGGTCGGGTCACGCAACGCGAGACCCATAGCGTGCGGACTCACACCCCAGGTGGTCACCCTCGCCGGATGTGTCGCCGATGTCCAGCGCGGCAGGCCAAACAAGATCGCCGCCTCCACCTGCGCTTCGCACCGCGAGCCAGTGAGTGTTTCCGTCAACGCGGCGCTGGCTGGCTCGAACCAGGCGACGGCGACCACCACCGGTCCGTCGGCGTGAGAAGGCTCCCCTGGCTGTGGGATGGGAAAAGGAGCAGTCCACGGCTTCTCCTGGCTTGTCACCCACACGTGCAGCCGTTCACCGCCGCGGCGTTTCGCATCATCGGCGACGGCAAGCACCCATGCATCGCTGACCTTGTCTCGCGCGCCTGAGCGATCCGGGTGGTTTACCGGTGGATTCGGCTCCGTAGCACCTGCGCTTTCCACAGCCGGTAATCCATCCGATACCTCTCGCGATGTTGCTGATGTCCACGGGCGGCGTGCGTTCACCGGTTGAGTGGACGTCGGTACTGCCGCAGGTACGGGCCGCCGCCGGTTGAACGCGTCGACTCCATTCGGCAGGAGCGTGATCGGCACGAGCTGGCCTGTCCTGTACAGCTGGTACCGAGCACATGTCAGCCAACCCTCCGCACTGTCGCAGTAGTTGTTACGCCAGGCGCTCAAGCTCGCGTTGAGCAGCGGAAAGAGAGGGCAGTCCTGAGCGTGTGAGCAGCCCATGTCGCTCCGATCTGGCCAGCGTCACCCGGCGAATGGGTGGGATGGCATGAGTTGGAGGGGCAGGTCTCGGTCAGCAAGCATACATACCGTATGGACGACTCGGCGGTCTGCTGCCGATCATCGGCGTAGCGGCCCTGGCGGGCACGATCCTCGCCGGACGGCCGGCGACTCCTCTTGCACGGTTGAGGTGCGGGTGGGAAGCGATCTATGAAATTTGCTGCTCCCCGTGTTTCCAGCGCACATTGGCGGGGCGCTGGCCCGAACCGACGTATTCCACGACGACAGCTCGAGCCGCCAACGGGCGCGGCGCCCGACAACATCACCCCCACCGGGCATCCGCTTCGCCTTCTACGGGCGGATGTCCACGTCGACTACCAGGACCGGGCGTCGTCGTGCCGGTGGCAGCGCAACTACGCCGAAGACCTGATCGCCGGCCACGGTCGGATCGAACTTGACCATCTCCTGGACCCTGCCCCAACTGGCCGGCGAATACGCCAGCCCTCGACTCTGGTCAACGAACGGCGTGTCTCCTCGCGCCGACGGGCCGCTGCCATCGAGGCGGTTACTCGGTGCGCAGGGCGACGGCGGTGCGGGTGCGGGCGGCCCAGCCGGCCGGCAGGAACGCGCCAGCGACGGCGATGAGCAGGCCGCCGAGACCGAGGAGTAGCAGCATGGTCGGCTGGTAGACGTCGGTGACGGAGGCGGGCAGGTTGATGCCGGCACGGTGGCCCATCGCGGGTGTGACTGCCCGGTGCACGGCGACGCCGATCGCGACGCCGATCGCGCCGCCGGCCAGTCCGGTCACCACCACCGATGCGATGACCATTGCGATGGTCTGCCAGGGCGTCATGCCCAACGCCTTGTGGATACCGAGATCGCGGACACGTTCGCGGGTGTCGAGCACGACCATGTTCAGCACGCCCATGGCGGCGACGGCAACCAGCATCAGGGTGAGCAGAGCAGCCAGCGCGTCGAGGAGCACGATGGTGCCGCTGCTGCCCGTGGACCGTTCCGGCTCCGCGGTGAAGCCCGAGGTTGCCAGCGCGCTGTTCAGGCCGGTGAGGTACCGGGTCACGTCGACGCCATCGGCCAGGCGGATGTGGTAGCTCGCGGCGGTCAGGTTCGGCTTCGTGGCGGTGAACGTCGCGGCGTCGGCGAACATCAGCAGGTTGTTGGTCGGGTGGAACACCTCGCCGACGATCCGGACCGGCACCGCCTTGCCGTGGTCGGTCAGCACGACGCTGTCGCCGATCCGGGTGCCGGTCGCGGTCAGGAACGTGCTCGGCACCGCCGCCTCTCCAGGGCGGGTGAACCACCTGCCGGAGACCAGCTCGTAGCCGCCCCAGGAGGCGTCACCGGTGAAGGCGTCGAGGCGGGCGAATCCGGTCATCCCGGCGACGGCGACCTGGGTGGTGGCGACGCTGTAGTACTTGCCCGTCCCGGGTTGCGCCTGGATCGCCGCGGTGATCGTCGCGGTGTCGTCGGCGCTCAACGCTCGTGGCGCGGTGTTGGGGGCGGGGCCGGTTCCGCGCGGTGGGGCGAAGGTGTCGATGACGACGTCGGCGGCGGCGTGGTCCTTGGCGATCTGCACCTGGTTCAGTGAAGCGGCCACGCCGACGGCGAAGGTGACCGTGGTCGCGCCGAACATGATCGCGGCGAGCACTGCGGCGGCGCGGGCGGGCCGGGCGAACGGGTGGGCCAGTCCGAGGCTGACCGGTCGCGGCAGCGGGAGCCGGGCGGTCAGCCGGGCCGCCCATTGCCCGCGGCCGGGGCGGGGCGTACGTCCGACGGCGATCGCATCGACGGTGCGGAGCTGGCCGGCCCGCAGCGCCGCGGCCCACGCGGTCAGCGCCACCAGGCCCAGCGCGCCGATGACCACGACGGCGTCGACCCACCAGGTGACGCCGGTGGTGGTGGTGCCGTAGAGCTGATCGGTGTCGGCCAGCACTGGGAGGGCCAGGAGATTCCCGGCCACGGCCCCGGTCGCGATGCCGACCGCGGCCGGAATCAGCGCCTGGGTCACGTACGCCCGCACGACCTGCGCGGGAGTGAACCCGATGGCCTTGAGGACGCCGATGCGTCGCGTTGCGGTGCCGACCGCGCCGGCGATCACGGTGCCGACGACGAGCACGGACATGACCAGGCCCAGTGCCCCGAACGCGACCAGGAACGGCAGGAACAGCGCGACTTCGCGCTCGTTGGCGTCCTTGACGGTGAGCCACGATTGCGCCCCGGCCAGCGCCCGCGATCCGACGAGCGCGACCACCGCCGCCTGGCCCCGGTCGACGTGCGCGGCGGTGCGCGCCTCGGCGAAGCGGTAGAGCATCTGGTACCCGCCGGTCGCGCCGGGTGCGGTCAACGTGGCGACGTCGGACGGTGCCACCCAGGCGTCGGCGGTACGGGTGACCGACCGGGCGACGCCGACCACCGTCAGCGTCGGCTGCCCCGGCAGGTCGGGAAAGCGCAGGACGGTATGCAGCGGGGACGGCCCGACGGGGTAGTCGGCGGAGAGCACGATCTGGCCGGGGCCGTTCACCCACCGTCCCTGGCTCAGCGGCACGCGGTCCACTTGTCCGCCGGGCGTCGCGCGGCCGACGATCGTCATCGGCGGCAGGTCGATGTCGGCGGCGGCATCGCGTGGCGCGGCGGTCGCGGTCGGGAACGGGCCGGCGGCCGCGATGACGCCGGTGGCCCGCGCGGAGGCCGCCAGCCGCGCGGGCGTCGTCTTGGCCGCGTCGAACTGCGCCGTGAGGTGCGCGCCGTGCTGCTGGGTGAACGCGCGGTCGAACGGCCCGCTGGAGGCGGCCACCAGGGACCCGCCGAGCACCGAAGCGGTCACCGCCATCATCGTGGCCAGCCCGATCACCACGGTCTGTGTCCGGCGGCGTGCCACGCCGGAGCGCACCACGCGGCCCATCGCGCTCATCGGGCCCGCCCCACCGTGACAGCTCGGGTGTTGTCGGCGACGACCCGGCCGTCCACGAGCCGGATCGTGCGGGTTGCGCACGACTGCGCCAGGGCCAGGTCGTGCGTGACCAGGACGATCGTCTGGCCGTCGGCGTGCAGGTCGGTGAACAGCCGCTTGACCTCGTCACCGGAGGCGGTGTCCAGCGCGCCGGTCGGTTCGTCGGCCAGCAACAGCGTTGGCCGGTTCATCAGCGCCCTGGCCACGGCGACGCGTTGCCGTTCGCCGCCGGAGAGCCGGCCGGGATAGGCTGCGGCGTGCCGGGCAACGCCGAGCGCGTCCAGCAACTCCTCGGCGCGGAGGCGGGCCGCACCGCGCGTCATGCCGGACAGCTGCGCGGGCAGGACGACGTTGTCGATGACGGTCAGGTCGTCGAGCAGGTTGAAGAACTGGAACACCATGCCGATCTTGTCGCGCCGGTAGCGGGCCGAACCTGCCTCGGTGAGCTTGTCGACGCGTACGCCGTCCACGGTCACGGTGCCGCCGCTCGGCCGGTCCAGACCCGCGATCAGGTTGAGCAGCGTGGACTTGCCGCTGCCGGACGGCCCGAGGACGGCGACCGCCGCGCCGGGCGCGATGCTCAGCGTCGTGTGATGCAGTGCGGGCGGCCCATCGTCGTATCGTCGCGTTACCTCGTGCAGCTCGATGGCTGGCACGGTCATCGTCGTCTCCCTCGCCTTGCTGATGCGCTGGTGGACGACGCTAGGCGCGGTCGGTATCCGGACGCGTCGGCCCGGCGAGCGATCTTCGGCAGCCCCGCGGGATGACGACGATGCAGGTCATCCTTACGGCCTACGCTCTCGGCGTGAGCCCAATGGATCTTCAGACCGATACCGTCGGCCGTGGCGCACGGCCAGAATGGGCCGGGTGACGAAGGTGGCAACGATGACGCACCAGCTGCGGGCATGGCTGAGCCAGCTGCTGCGACCATCGGGTCCGTTGCCACGGCCCTCCCGGCGCACCCACGTCTTCGACGCGGTCCTCGCGCTCGGCCTGGGTCTCGTCGCGATCCAGGCGAGCTACGGCGTGTCCTCCACCGCCGTCACCGGGGACATCGCCGTGCCGGGACGGCCGGATCCCCCGGAACCACCGATCCCGCCGGAACCGGCGGACACCCTCGCGGCGAACGTTCCGGCGCTGGCCCAGCATCACCTCGTCTGGGCGATCGTAATGCTGCTCATCGCGGCGCCACTGGCGGTGCGGCGCCGCTATCCGTTGGCGGCGCTCTGGATGGTCATGGGCACGGCCGTGGCGGTGGCCACGGTGACCGACGACCGCGCCACGCTGAGATTCTCGTTCTACGCCTGCGTCATTGCCGCGTACAGCGCCGCGGTCTACAGCCCGTACCGGCTTCCTGCGCTGGCGAGCCAGTCGGCTGCGGCCCTGCTGTACAACCAGCTCCAGTCATCGTCGGCATTGCCCACCGTCTCCGCCGACGCCGTCCCGTTCCTGGTGCTGATCCCCATCGCCATCGCGACAGACGGGCTGCGCAGGTGGCGGCGCCGGGCCGAAGAGGAACGCGCGCGGACGGCCGCGCTGCAACGCGAACGGCAGGAGGCGCTACGCCGCGCTACCGAACAGGAACGCGCCCGCATCGCCCGGGAACTGCACGACGTCGTGACGCACAACGTCAGCATGATGGTCATCCAGGCCGGCGCCGCTCGCCGGGTGATGGCGGCCGACCAGGAGCAGGCCCGCGAGGCGTTGCTTGCGGTCGAGGCCGGCGGCCGGGCGGCGATGTCCGAGCTGCGTCACGTGATGGGGCTGCTGACGATGAACGCCGACGGCGCCGATCTGGCCGGCTCCGCCGACCTCGCACCCCAACCCGGCCTCGACCGGCTCGACGCACTCGTCGCCGGCGTACGGGCCAGCGGCGTGCCGGTCCAGCTACGCGTGATCGGGCAGCCACGTCCCGTGCCGGCCGGGATTCAGCTGGCGGCCTACCGGGTGGTGCAGGAGGCGCTGACCAACACCGTCAAGTACGCGGCCGGCGCGTCCGCGACTGTCGTCGTCGACTACCACGCCGACCACCTGGGGGTAGAGGTGGTCAACGCCACCGGTACACCGCGCGGGCCGGCAGCGACCGGCAGCGGGCGCGGGTTGATCGGGCTTCGGGAACGGCTTGCCGTCTACGGTGGAACCCTGCTCGCCGGACCACGCCCCACCGGCGGCTACCGCGTCCACGCACAAATCCCCTTGGAGGCCCCGTGACCCTGCCACTACGCGTCGTGATCGCCGACGACCAGGCACTGGTCCGGGCCGGCTTCCGGATGATCCTGACCAGCGACGGCATCGACGTGGTCGCCGAGGCCACCAACGGCAACGAAGCGGTCGAAGCCGTCCGGCGCACCCGCCCCGACGTGGTCCTCATGGACATCCGAATGCCTGAACTGGACGGCTTGGAGGCCACCCGACGCATCCTCACCGGCGCCGTCGCCGACCAGCCAAGCGTGATCATGCTGACCACCTTCGACCTCGACGAGTACGTGTACACGGCGCTGACCGCCGGAGCCAGCGGATTCCTCCTCAAAGACGTCAGCCCCGAACACCTGCTCGCCGCCGTCCGGTTGGTCCGCACCGGCGACGCGCTCCTCGCGCCCGCGATCACCCGCCGCCTCGTCGAACGATTCGCCCGCCGCCACCACAGCGAGACGCTCACGATTCCCCGCGACCTGGCCGCCCTGACCGCACGCGAGCTCGAAGTCCTGCGCCTGCTGGCCGAGGGCCTCAACAACGCCGAAATCGCCGACCGCCTCACCGTCTCTGAATCGACCGTCAAAACCCACGTCGCCCACATTCTCGCCAAGCTCGGACTCCGCGACCGCGTCCAAGCCGTCGTCCTCGCCTACCAAACGGGGCTGATCAATCCGGCAACATCGCCATAGCCGCCTTGACATGGCCAGCGTGAAACGCGGCAGGGAGATCGTGGAAATCTTGCGCCTGTCGCCAGTCCGGCAACGAGCAGGACGACGACGCAGCGGCGCGGACGAAGCGGTTGCGGCGGTGGCGCCGCCGTGGTCAGACCTCACGGCGGTCCACCGTGGTAACTGCGATGACGACGGCCGCGATCGCCCAGGCCGCGAACACGATCCATGCCTCGGTGATCGTCACCGGGTACTTCTCCGTGGGGGCGCCGGGGCTCGGCCGTCCAGGGACAGCCAGGATCTGATGCGCCGGGTTCTTCACCAGGGCTGCCCACGCGGGGTAGACCATGGCGTTTCCGATCTCCTTGACCCAGCGGTACGTCTCGCCCTGGAACAGCGCCGGTGCCAGCAACAGCACGCCGATCGCGGCGACGATCGTGCCGGCGGCGTGCCGGATGACCGCGCCGAGCGCCATGCCGAACAGGGCGCACACCGGGGCGAGCAGCGCGGACGCGGCGAACGCCCGGAACGCGCCGGGTGCGGTGATCGACAGACCGATGTGTTCTTGGTGGTAGATCGCCTGGGTGAGGCCGAACGACGTCGCCGAGACGAGCCCCCCGAAGGCCGTCATGACCGCGGTCATGACGACGACCTTGGCCAGCACCACCGACCGGCGGGCCGGTACGGCGGTGAACGTCGTCCAGATCAGCCCACTCGTGTACTCACCGAAGATCATGATGGCGCCCACGCTGCCCGCGACGACCCCGAGGATCTGAAAGGCCTCCTGCATAAAGGCGGCGATCATCGGGTCAATGCCGAGGCGCTGCAACGGTGAAGCGCTTCTGGCGATGAGGGCGACGTTGGAGCGGGCGGAGTTCGCGGTGATCCCGACGCAGATCAGCGCGCCGACCGCGAGTACCCCGTAGGTGGAGCGCAGCGACCACAGCTTGATCCACTCGGCGCCGACCAGGTCGCGGAACCGGGCGGCGCGGGTCCGGGTGGCGGTCACCGCTGGCCTCCGGCGAGGTACTCGACGCTGTCGGCGGTCAGTTCCATGAAAGCTTCTTCCAGGGAGGCGGTTTGGGTGGTGACTTCGTGTAGCAGGATCCGGTGGTCGAAGGCGAGTTGGCCGATGCGGGCAGCGGTCAGCCCGGTCACGGTGCAGCCACCGTCGCCGTGTGCGGTGACCGTGGCGCCCTCGGCGGTCAGCAGAGCGGCCAGCGCCGTGACGTCTGGGGTACGCACGGTGACCTGCTGCTTGGTGCTGCGGGCCGCGAACTCGGCCAGGGGTTCGGCGGCGATCAGCCTGCCCCGGCCGATGACGACGAGCTGGTCGGCGGTGTTCTGCATCTCGCTCATCAGATGGCTGGAGACGAACACGGTGCGCCCCTCGGCGGCCAACCGCCGGAACAGGCCACGTGCCCACAGCACGCCTTCGGGGTCCAAGCCGTTGATCGGTTCGTCGAACAGCAGCACCGGCGGGTCGCCGAGCAGGGCGGTGGCAATACCCAGCCGCTGTTTCATGCCGAGGGAGAACCCACCGATGCGCCGGCCAGCCGCGCCGGCCAACCCCACCTGCTCCAAGACCTCGTCGACCCTCCGGCGCGGCAGGCCGTTGCTGCGGGCCAGGGCCCACAGGTGGGCACTGGCGCTGCGGCCGCCGTGGACGTCGCCGGCGTCGAGCAGCGCGCCGACGTGCCGCAGCCCGCGGGGCAGGTCGCGGAACCGGCGTCCGTCGATGGTGGCGGTGCCGCTGGTGGGCTCGGTCAGACCGAGGATCATGCGTAGCGTGGTGGACTTGCCGGCCCCGTTCGGGCCGAGGAACCCGGTCACCAGCCCAGGGCGGACCGTGAACGACAGGCCGTCGACGGCCGTGACCTTTCGGTAACGCTTGGTCAGTTGGTTGACTTCGATCACGCCGCCAACGCTCCCGCAGGGTGGGCCCGGGCCGCATCGCACCGCCGGTGACAATCGCACCGGTCGGCTGTCGACCGTGGTTGTACAACCGACGGCCGACGCTCTGCCGAACACGCGAGATTACGATCGGCGCATGTCCACCGCCACGAGGCTGCCGCTGCTCAAGGCCGTGCCGCCGGGGGTCTGGACGGCACTGACCTGGTGTGTCGCTACGGCGTACTCGCTTGTCATGTTCGTCCGGTTGCCGGGCGAGGTAGAGGTACCAGTCATCCCGTTCCGGGATCCGTTGGACCGTGCGGCTCAATCCTGGTCCTATCTGGTGGTGGCCACCGCCCTGGCGCTGACGGGCAGCGCCCTGCTGCGCCGGCGACCGCTGCCGGCCGTCGTGCTGCTGCTGGCCGGGTCGGTCGCCGCAGCGATGGCGCTCAACTCGACCGAGATCGCGTTTCTGCAGTTCCTGGCCGTCGACGTGGCGTTGTGTTTCATCGCCGCGGCCCAGTCCCGGCGGACGTCGATCGCGGCTATCGCCACGGGAGTCGGGGTGCTGGCCGGCTACGCGGTCGCGCGGGTACTGCTTGGTTACCCGATCGGCACCTCGACCCAGTTGGCCGTCGCGCTCAGCGCGATCGTCGCCTGGCTGGCCGGCAACTCGATCCGGCAAGCCCGCGAACACGCCGACGCAATGGTGGCCCAGGCAACCACTCAATCGGTCACCGCCGAGCGTCTGCGGATCTCCCGCGAGCTGCACGACAGCGTCGCGCACAGCATCGGCATCATCGCCCTGCAAGCCGGCGCGGCCAGCCGGGTCATCGACACCCAGCCGTCCGCTGCACGGTCCGCGATGACGGCCGTGGAAACTGCCAGCCGGCAGACCCTTACTGAACTGCGGCGCATGCTCGGTCTCCTCCGTGACACCGACGCGGCTCAACACCCGGCGTCGTTCGGCCCGGCGCCTGGCCTGGCCGACGTCGAGCGACTGGCCGAAGCGACCAGCGCCGCCGGCCTTCAGGTCCAGCTGCGGTGGCTCGGCGACCACCGGCCCCTGCCCACCGACCTCGGCATCTCCGCGTACCGCATCATCCAGGAGTCCATCACCAACGTGATCCGCCACGCCGCCACCACCACCTGTCGCGTCACCATTGACCAGCGGGATAACGAGCTCGCCATCACGATCGACAACGACGGACGCTGCCGCGCCCAGCGCACGGGCACCGGACACGGCATCGCCGGCATGCGGGAACGCGTTCAACTGCTACACGGTCATTTTCACGCCGGCCCCCGCCCCGAAGGCGGCTTCCACGTCATCGCCCGCCTACCCGTACCGGCAGCGCCGCGATGACCGTCCGCGTCGTCCTCGCCGACGACCAGCCCCTCGTCCGCAGCGCGCTCAGGATGGTCATCAACGACGCCGTCGACCTCGACGTCGCCGGCGAAGCCAGCACCGGGGCAGAAGCCATCCAGCTCGCCACCGACCTGCAACCCGACGTGGTCGTCATGGACATCCGCATGCCCGACACCGACGGCATCGACGCCACCCGCGCGATCACCGGCCAACCGGACGCCCCGCGGATCGTCGTCCTGACCACCTTCGATCACGACGAGTACGTCTACGCCGCGCTGCGCGCCGGCGCCTCAGGGTTCCTCGTCAAAGACATGGCCCTCGACGACATCCTCACCGCGATCCGCGTCGTCGCCGCCGGCGACGCGCTCATCGCCCCCAGCGTCACCCGCCGCCTGATTCAGGAATTCGCCAGCCGACCCGAACCAAAGCCGCAACCACGGCCGATAGTCAACGGCATCACCGAACGGGAACGCGAAGTGCTGACACTCATCGGACGCGGCCTCTCCAACAGCGAAATCGCCGCCGCGATGTCCATCAGCGTCGCCACCTCCAAGACCTACGTGACACGACTACTCGCCAAGCTCAACGCCCGCGACCGAGTACACCTGGTCATCATCGCGTACGAAACCGGCCTGGTAACACCGCCCCGCACCTGACGATCACCACCACAAACCCCACTTTCACCGCCCGCCCAAGCCCTTCCAGGCAGCTTCGCCGAGTGGGCTGGCGCGGACTTGGCACGGTCATACCCTCGGCGAACCAGTCAGCGGCCTGACGCCGTACCACCTCTCGTCTGGCCCGCCCTTGCGCGGTCAGGCCGCCAACGTCGGGATACCTCATCCCTCCGGCCTGCAAGAGGCCATCGATCGCCGTCACGCAGGCACGCCAGAGCGACATCGATCAAGCCGACAATTCAAGATCTGTAATCAGAGACGCTGTGGAACGCCAGAGGCCGGCGTCGGATCACGTCCGACACCGGCCTCATCGCGCGTATTACCGGACAAATTCTGTGCACGTCCTGTGATTACTCAGGGTTCGAAACGACGGCCTCCGAGGCTGCCCGACGCTGCGCCTGAGCGAACACGCCGGTGGCGGCCAGGGCCATCAGACCAGGTAGCCAGTACTGCCACGCCTGCGAGAGCTCGGCGAAGACAGCAGTCGTTTGGGTGACCTGGAGCAGCACCACGCCGAGCAGTGCGCCGAAGAAGCTCCCGCGACCGCCGAAGACTGAGGCACCTCCCAGGACGATGGCAGTGATGCTGGCGAGCGTGTAGGACGTGCCGGCGGTGGGGTCGCCGACGCCGATCTGTGCCATCAGCAAGAACGCCCCTAGCAGCGTGCACATCGCGGATGCGATGTACGCCGCGAGGTACACCGCTCCCACGGGCACACCGCGGCGATGCGCTGCCTCGTGGTCGGAGCCGGTGCCGCGCAGGCGCAGCCCGGCGAGTGTGCGTCGGGAGGCACGCTCAAGGAGGAGCAGCATCGCGACGCCGGCCAGGATCACCCAGGGCACCGGACCGATCTTCGCGGTCAGGAACGACATGATCGGCGCTGCGATGGTGCCGCCTGGGGTGTCCCGCATGAGCAGCGACAACCCCTGCAGGCCGGTGTAGGTGACCAGGGTCGCCACGACCGGCGTGACTGCAGCGAACCTGACCAGGGCGCCGTTGAGTAACCCGACTGCCAAGGCGAGCGCGACCATCAATGCGATGCCGATGAGCCACCATGTCAGGCCCACACCGTCACGCAGGTAGAAGGAGGCGACGACGACGAGGGCGCCGCAGAGCGGTCCGACCGAGAGGTCGATTCCGCCGGTCAGCATCACGAACAGCTGTCCTGCTGCCAGGAAGATCAGCGGTGCGATCAGGCCCAGCATGCTGGAGATGTTGAAGCTCGACAGGAACCGGTCGCTTTGGCCGATGCCGACCAGTGTGAGTGCTGCGATGGCCAGCAACAGGAATGCGCTTGGGCCCTGCTCGCTGGTCAGCAGCCTGGTCAGCCGGCCGACGCGCCGCTTGTCGGAGCGTGGCGCGGAAGCATCGCGGTTGGACCCGGCTTCGGTCAGCGAGGCAGCGGTGATGGCGTGGTCGGTGACCTTGTCCCCGACGAGCTCGGCGACCACCGCTCCCCGGGAGAACACCAGCACGCGGTCGCAGAGGCCGGCGAGCTCCACGTTGTCCGAGCTCAGCACGACCACTGGCACGCCGGCGTTGGCGTGGCCGCGAAGGCGGTGGTAGATGTCCGAGCGGACGCCGACGTCGATGCCCTGGGTGGGCTCGTCGCAGAGCAGCACCGTGGGCTCGGAGAGGAGGGCACGCCCGAGCACGACCTTCTGCTGGTTGCCACCCGACAGGGTCTTCACGGCGGTGTCTTCCGACGGGGTCTTGATGCCCATCTCGGCAATTGTCCGGCGCACCAGTTCGTGCTCCTGCGACAGCCGGATCACGCCGTTGTTTGCGGATTGTGCAGTTGCGGCGATCGACAGGTTCTCCCCCACCGAATGGATCGGTGCCAGGCCTTCGACGTGCCGCTCCTGGGGCATCAGCACGATTCCGGAGGCACGTGCCGCCCGTGGGGTGCGAAGGTCAGCGGTTTTGCCTTCCACCTGTACGTTTCCTCTGCCGGCGATGGCGCCGCCGAGGGCACGGATGAACTCCCGCTGGCCGTTGCCTTCGACGCCTGCCAGGCCGAGGATCTCGTTGCGCCGGACGTCGACGTCGACGCCTTTCAGTCCGGGAGCACGCAGGCCGCGCACGTGCAACACCGGCTCTCCCAGCGCCTGCGCGCGGTCCGGGAACATCGCGTCGACCTCACGTCCCGCGACGCGCGTGATGATCTCCTGCTCGGTGACCTCCGCGGCGTTGTAGGTCCCCCGGATCTGCCCGTCTCGCAGCACGGTGATTCGGTCGGCGAGGGCGAGCACGTCGGGCAGCCGGTGGCTGATGTAGACGATGCCGACGCCGGTGGCTGCCAGTGTCCGTATCTGGGTGAAGAGCTGTTCGGTTTCTGCTGCCATGAAGGGTTCGGTCGGCTCGTCGAAGATCACTACCTGCGGGTCGCAGGCGAGTGCCCCGCAGATCTCCACCGCCTGCTTTTCGGCGAGGGTGAGGGTCTCCACCCGCGCCTCAGGGCGGATGGGCATGCCCATTGGTTCCAACCGTTTGCGTGCCCATTCGGTCGCCTTTGAGAACGGTGGCCGCTTCCGAGCCGGCACGGAGAGCATCAGGTTTTCGGTGACGGTGAGGTCGGGCAGCAACGCGGGATGCTGGAACGCGATGGACAGCCCGAGTTCCCGAGCGGCTACCGGCGATACCTCGGTGATCTTTTGACCGTCGATCTGGATCGAGCCGCTGTCGGGCGCGAGGGCGCCGGATGCCACGCTCATGAGCGTCGACTTGCCGGCTCCGTTGCCTCCCACGAGCGCGTGGATCTCACCGGGCCGGACATCGAAGTCGACGGAGTTCAGTGCCAGTACGCCGGGAAAGCGTTTGGTGACACCTTTCATCACCAGCAACGGCGTGCGCTCCACCATGTGGGTCCGTCCTTTCCTCCGTGCCGGCCGCGAGCGGTGTTGCTGTCGCGGCCGGCAGGAGACCTGATCAGTTGTAGATGCGCTTGAACTGTTCGTCGGTGAGGTCAGCGCTGAGGATCGCGCTGCTGGGCAGGTCCGGTTCGCAGCGCGGCTGCTTGCTGGCGTCGAAGGTGTCCTCGTGGATCGGGATGTTGACGATCTCCGGCTCGTCGTTCTTGATTCCCTGCTTGGCGGCGATCGCCTTGCGCAACGCCAGCCGCACCAGCCATGTCCTGCTCGACACGGTCACGGTGTTGAAGCTTTGGTTTTGCTTGTGCAGGCGGTGCCACTCACAGGCGAACCCGTTGAGGTCGTTGGCCGTCCACAGCGGTAGCTTGCGACCGGCGGAGAGGAAGGCACGGATACCACCGAGGGAGCCGTCACCCGAGTCGGAGATCACCGCGTCGATCTGCGGGTACTTCGTGAGAAGCCCGGAGACGACCCGCTGGGTCTGGGCAGGGTTCCAGTCCGTGTCGATGGGCTTCCCGGGCTGATTGAGCAGCTTGACGTTGGCGCACGCCTTGTTGGATTCGAGTTCTTCCTGGATGCCCTTCATCTCGGTGGTGCTCTGTGTGTTGCCCGGAGTGCCGCCGAGGAAGATGGCGTTCCCGCCTGCGTCACCTAGGTGCTGGCAGGTCCAGCGAGCCCAGGTGCGGCCGTCGTTCACGGTGTTGTGGCCGACGAAGGTGGTGTAGTCCTTGCCCGGGGTGCCGCCCGGGTTGGCCGTCCATGGCACGATCGCCACGCCGGCTTGGTATGCCTCGCGAAGCGTGGGCAGGAGGGCCTCGCCGGCATCGGGGAACACTACGATGGCGTCGGCGCCCTGTGAGACGAGTGCCTTGATGTCACTGATCGCCTTCTGCGGGTTGTTCTGCGCGTCGGAGTACGGCATGACGGTGAGGTTGGGGCATTTGCTCGCTTCGTCCTCGAACTCTGCGCGCGCGGTCTTGCGCCAGGCGTTGTCTCCGGTGCCGTCTGCCAGAGCGACTTTGAGCGGCTTGTCGCCGCAGAACTCGTCGATCGACTTGAGGTCGCTCACCTCACCGACACGTGCCTTGTCGGCGTAGACCTCGGCGGCTTTGCTGCCGCCTCCGGAGTCGTCCGCTGGGGCTGCGCACGCCGAGGCGGTGAGCAGTGTCGCCATCGCGAACGTCGCCGCGGCGAGGACACGGTTGGTTGCCATGCCGGTCTCCAATCTGAGGAATGCGTTGAAAGTCGAGTGATCGGGGAAGCTTCGTCAGCGTCGCTGCGGGCGCTTGCGCAGTCCGAGGAGAGCGGTCACGGGAATCCGGTGCAGCGAGACCGCCAGCGCCAAGACAACGGCCTGCACCAGCAGTTGCATTGAGGTCGGAGCCCCTGCTGCCAGGACAACCTGGTTGAGCTGAGTGAGGAACAACGCCGCGACGGCCGTGGCGAGTGCGTTGCTGATGCCGCCGGCGAGAAGGCTCCCTCCGAGGACCACCGCCGCGATGGACGACAGCTGGTAGGAGTTGCCGAGCAGGATGTCGGGGGTTCGCAGGTATCCGGCCAGCAGCATGCCGGCGAGTGAGTAGAGGACGCCGGCGGCGGCGTAGGCGCCCACTTGGTACAGGCGGGTGCGGATGCCCACGAGGCGGGCGGCCTCGACGCTGGCGCCGACAGCCATGAATCGGCGTCCCACCACGGTTCGGCGACGCATCCACTGCACTAGGAGCGTCAACGCGAGGGCGACGAGGAGCAGGTTCGGGATGCCGAGCACCGAACCGACGGAGAAGCTGCTGAAGTTGGGGTTGGCTGATCCCGGGAAGCCTTTTGAGACGGCGAGAACGACACCGATGAGGATGGAGTTCATCGCCAGGGTTGCGACGAAGGCGGCGATGCGGACGTGCACGACGACGAACCCGATGAGCACTCCGGCGCCGGCCCCGACGAGCAGGCCAAGCAGTGCGGCGACAGGCAGCGACACGCCCAGCATCTCGGGAACCTTGGTGACGAACACAGCAGCTAGGGCCACGGCACCCGACACGGAGAGGTCGATGCCGCCGTGTGCGATCACGAGCGACTGCCCCAGCGCGGCGATCATGAGGATCGCCGCGAAGGGCAGCATCGAGGCCAGCGCGGATCCGGAGAGGCTCCCGGGGGCGAGCAGAGGGCTGATCATGAACAGCGCCGCGGTCATGATCCAGACCGTCGTGAACGGGTTAGGGCGCAACCTTGGACGTCGGGACGACAGCTTGCCCGTCCGGTCCGGTTGCTGCACGTCGATCGTCATCGAATTGGTCCTTTCGCTGCTCCGGGCACAACGCGAGCGGCTCAGACAGCGGTGTAGCCGCCGTCGACGGGCAGGTCGGCTCCGGTGATGAAGGCCGCCTCAGGTCCGAGGAGAAATGCGATCACGCCGGAAATCTCGGCCGGCTCGGCGATTCGCCGCAGTGGATGCGCCGCGATCAGCTGATCTTCGGCCGCAGCGGGATCGGATTGGCTAGCCAGGTAGCCCCTCAGCTGGGCCGTCTCCACCGATCCAGGGCTGACGACGTTGCACCGGATGCCGTGCTGGGCGTAATCCACGGCGATCTGCCGGCTCAGCTGGACGACAGCACCCTTGGATGCGCAGTACGCCGGCTGTTTGGGTAGCCCGACGTGTCCGGAGATCGATGACGTGTTGACTATCGCGCCGCCGCTGTCCTGCTCCAGGAACGCGCGGACTGCGTGCTTGCACGTCAGGAATGTGCCGGTCGCGTTCACCGCCATGACCTGCGACCACTCCTGCAGGGTGGTCTCCGTCAGGGCCCGGGAACTCATCGTCGCGGCGCAGTTGACGAGCCCCGACAGAGTGCCCCAGCGCTGGCGGGCCTCCGCCACGAACCCGGCAACGGCGGCTTCGTCGGTCACGTCTGCCGGCCTCGCCAGGACATCGAGCCCACGTCCGGTCAGCTCGTCGGCGGTGCGGCGGACGCTGTCACCGTTGCGGTCCACCAGCAGCACGCCGCTGCCACGCTCGGCCAACAGCCGGGCGGTGTCGGCGCCGATGCCACCGCCGGCTCCAGTCACGATTACGCCGGTCATGCGGCTTGCTCCTTGAACATGCGGGGAAGATTGACATGCTGCATGCAGCATGTCAATACTCATGCAAGTCGCCTTCAGTTCCGTCCCCGAACGAGGAGCCCCAGGTGGAGACCAAGACCAACTCGCTGGTCAGCGTGGCCGTGGCGCAGGTGCCGTCGGCCCCGGGTGCTCTCGACCGCAACGTGAGCATCACGGCAGCCCACATCCGCAATGCGGGCCACCTGGGGCACGACCTTGTCGTCTTCCCCGAGTGCACGCTCAGCGGCTACATGTTTGACAGCCCGGAACAGACGCGCGCGGCCGCCCTCACCACCGCGGATCGTCGTCTGGCCGCCTTGGTGGAAGCCTGCGGCAACGCTGACGTGCTCGCCGTGGTGGGTCTGCTGGAGTTGGAGGGATCGGACGTCTACAACTCGGCCCTCCTGATCAGCGGAGACGGAATCCTCGGCCGCTACCGGAAGCAGCATCTGCCGTTCTTCGGAGCCGACCGGTTCGTGTCGCCCGGTGACGACCGCGCCCCCCGGGTGATCGACACGTCGATCGGTCGCATCGGCCTGATGATCTGCTTCGACCTGCGCTTTCCGGAGTCAGCACGGGTTCCGGCGCTGCAGGGGGCCGACGTGATCGCCATGCCAACCGCCTGGCCGGCTTCCGCCACACTTCTCGCCGAGCACTTCACGCGTGTTCGAGCGGTCGAGAACCTCGTGTACCTGGCGGTGGCCGACCGCGGTGACGAGGAGAACGGCACGAAGTACCTCGGCGGCAGCCAGGTGGTCGCCCCGACCGGAGAGGTGCTCGTTCGCGCGGACCAACGCGAGGGCATCTTCGGCACCGACGTGGACCTCGAGGTGGCACGCACCAAGCGGCTCGTCTTCATTCCCGGTGAGTACGAACTCGCGGTGTTCGACGAACGCAAGCCGCAGCACTACGGCGTCCTCACCCAGACCCCCGAGAACTAGGCCGGAAGAGAGGCACCGACATGTGCGGACCGGAGATCATCACTGACGAGGTGCGCAGGAAGATCGCTGGGTACGCGGCGAAGTTCCGTGAGGTGACGAAGAGCCCCTTCGGGCCCGACGACGAGATCGGCATGCTCAACCTGTTGTCCCCGCAAGCCGCCCGCAACGCAGTGCAGCGTGCCGACGCGGGCGCCGCGATCGACCTGTCGGTCGACATGTTCATGGGCATGCCTTCCTGGATCAAGGCGGGTGACCCGGCGTTCCAGCAATGGATGACGCACACACCGCCGGGCACAGTGCTCGACGACCTCACCGGGGCAGGTCCAGAGCAGAACGAGCTGGTGGCGTACTCGGGCGACGCCGTTTCGATGTACACGCACACTGGCACGCACATCGACACGCTCAACCACTTCGGGTACCGCGGGAAGATTTGGAACGGCTTCTCCGCCGACCAGCACCTGAGCTCACGCCACTGGATCAAGTGCGGAGCAGACAAGATCCCGCCGATCATCGGCCGTGGCGTACTGTTCGACGTCGCCGCGCTGCACGGCGTGGACATGCTTCCGGACAACTACGGCATTAGTGCCCAGGACCTGCACGACGCCCTGCGCCGCCAGCAGCTGGAGTTCCACCCCGGCGACATCGCCCTGATCCGGACGGGCCGGATGACGCAATGGCCCGACCCCTCGCGGTACATCGACAACAGCCCCGGCCTCAATCTCGATGGTGCGCGTTGGCTGGCGCGGGCTGGTGCGTCGGTCATCGGCGGTGACAACTCCGCGCTCGAGCAGATGCCGGCCGACGACGACGAGAACTGGCAGGTCGTGCACACCTACCTGCTCGGCGAAGCGGGTGTCCCGATGATGGAGCTCGTCGACTGCGAGCAACTGTCCGCCGAGAACCTTTACGAGTTCGCCTTCGTGGGTGCCTGCCTGAAGATCCGCGGCGCGACCGGGGCCCCGATGCGGCCCCTCGCCATGCCCTTCACCTCCTGACGCCCCGACGCCGCCTTAGTACACGAGAAACGAGGCACCACATGCCCCCCAAGTCCGCTGGCTCGGCCGTCGACTCCAGCCGCACCGCCTACGGCGACGAGGAGTTCAGCCGTTTCCTGCGACGCGGCTTCCTGGCGTCCAGTGGGTACGACGACGTCGACCTGGAGCGGCCGGTCATCGGCATCGCGGTCACCACGTCCAGCTACAACACCTGCCACCGGGACATGCCAGCGCTGGTGGAGGCGGTGAAACGCGGCGTCCTGGAGGCCGGCGGGCTGCCGATGACGTTCCCGACCATCTCCCTCGGGGAGATCCTCACCTCCCCCACCTCGATGCTCTACCGCAATCTGATGGCGATGGACACCGAGGAGATGATCCGCGCGCTGCCCATGGATGCCGCCATCCTGCTCGGCGGCTGCGACAAGACCGTTCCGGCGCAACTCATGGCGGCGGCCTCGTCGGACAAACCGGTTCTTCTCGAGGTCGTAGGGCCGATGATGACCGGCAGCTGGCGGGGAGAGCGGATGGGCGCCTGCACCGACTGCCGACGGCTCTGGGCAAGCCACCGCGCCGGCGAGCTGGACACCGACGAGATCACCGAAGCGCGCGGCGAACTGGTCACTACCGCAGGCACGTGCGCGGTGATGGGCACCGCTTCCACCATGGCGTGCATGACGGAGGCCCTCGGCATGATGCTGCCCGGCGGCGCCACCCCGGGCGCCTCCACAGGTGAACGGCTGCGCCACGGTGTGGCGACCGGGCGTCACGCGGTCGCCCTAGCCGAGCAGGGCGGCCCGCTCCCCCGCGATGTCCTCACACGCGCAGCCTTCGACAACGCCATTCGAGTGCTCGCGGCACTGGGCGGATCCACCAACGCGCTGGTGCACCTTGTCGCCGTCGCCCGCCGGGCGGGCGTGGACCTCAAGCTCGCGGACTTCGACACCGTGGGCGCCAAGGTGCCGCTGCTGGTCGACTGCAAGCCCTCGGGACAGAACTACATGCAGGACTTCCACTACTCCGGCGGCCTGCCCGCACTGCTCAAGGTCCTCGAGCCCGAACTCGACACGACCACCATCGGAGTGACCGGCCGCGCCCTTCACGAGCTGCTAGGAGACGTTCTCGCCAAGGAACAGTGGCAGAGCACCATCCGCTCACTCGAGGACCCGCTCGGGCCCCCCGGCGCGCTTGCGGTCCTGCGCGGTTCGCTGGCCCCCAACGGTGCGGTGCTCAAGACCTCGGCCGCCAGCCCGCACCTCCTGCAACACACCGGGCCGGCGTTCGTGCTGGACGCGGACCAGGACATCGCCTCGGTGCTAGACGACCCGGATCTCGACATCACACCCGAGCACGTGCTGGTGCTCCGTTCCGCCGGTCCGAAGGCAGCGGGGATGCCGGAGGCCGGCGCGCTTCCGATCCCCCGCAAGCTGGCCCGCCAAGGGGTGCGCGACATGGTGCGGATCTCGGACGCCCGGATGAGCGGAACGTCGTACGGCACGGTCGTACTGCACTGCGACCCGGAAGCAGCAGCCGGCGGGCCCCTCGCGGTCGTCCGCAACGGCGACCTGATCCGCCTCGACATCGCCGCACGTCGTCTGGACCTCCTCGTCGACGACGATGAGGTACAGCGCAGGCTGCGCGACTACGTGCCTCCGGCAGCACCGCAGCGCGGTTGGCGGCGCCTCTACGCCGAGACCGTCCTGCCGGCAAGTCAGGGCGCTGACTTGTCCTTTCTTTGAAAGAGGCACTATGAAGAACAACCGGGCCGGGCAACAGAGAAGGATCGTGTCGTGAAGCCACTGGTGATCGATCAGGCATCCCTGACGGAGCGCGTGTTCGAGCAAATCCGTGACGCGATCCTCGCCGGCGAGCTGGCACCAGGGACGCTGTACTCGGTCGTAGAGCTGTCCAACCAGCTCGGAGTCTCACGTACCCCGGTTCGCGAGGCTCTTCTCCAGCTGGCCAGCAACGGGATGGTGCGATTCGAGCGCAGCAAGGGCGTGCGGATTCTCGAGCTCTCCACGCAGGACATCGAGGAGATCTACATGTTGCGGATCTTCCTCGAGGCGCCGGCCGCGTACCGCGCCGCCCAGCACATGCCCGAGGAGCACCGGGAGGCGTTCCAATCGGCGTTCGCCGGAATGCGCGCGGCATGCGAGGCCGGCAACGAGCGGCAGTTCCAGAAGCACGACCTGACCTTCCACGAGGCGATCCTGCGGGCTGCGGGGAACTCACGGGTGGTCGAGGCCGTCGCGAAGGTCCGGTCGCAGATGCACTCCCTGGGTCTGTCCACCACCAGGACGCGCACGCTGTCGGACATCCTGTCAGTCCACGAGCGCATCTACGACGAGGTTCTTGCGGGCAACCCAGCGGGAGCAGCGAAGGCGGTTCAGGAGCACCTGCTCGGCACACTACGCATGCTCATCCGGCAGTCGACACGTGACACCACCGCGAAGGAGTACCAGCCGCCCGTGATCCCCGCCTTCCCTGACTGACGGAGTCTGGTGCGCTGGCGTGCCCGGCTACCCGCAGGCGACCGCGCCCTGGACCGGCCTGTCGGCGAGTTGGCCGGGCACTTCGTCGCCCTGCGGGTGAGTCCCGCCGGCCGGGCCATCAGCGCGGATCCGAGTGCGGTGAAGACCTGTCCTGCCAGAATGCTGGCTGCTCCTGCAGTGGCCCCCGACCAGGACGAGCCCAGCAACTACTGGCGGTCCGACCTGCCTGCCGACACATCCTTGACTGAACTGGTCCGCCTCGCCAAGAGCCGCTGGCCGTCGAGCACGACTACCCCGCACTCAAGACGGCCGTCGGGCTCGACCACTTCGAGGGCCGCTCCTGGATCGGCTGGCACTCCCAAAGCAGTGCGGCACACCTGAGCCCGTACGCTGCTAGGCCGGCGCGGCGATGGCCCCTGGGTGCTCCTGGCGCTCGTGGCGGTCGTCTGCGCCGGCCTTGGGGAGAGGAAACGCGACCAGGAGGAAGCCGCCGTCAGCAGCGAGCAGCCACGGCAGGGTTTGGTCCCACTCTGCCCGGTCGGCGACTGGGTCACCCCACGGCGGTTGGGGCTCTAGGAGCGCGGGAGCGCAGCATCCGACGACGGCAGCTGAGACCAACGTCAGGGTGCTGGCGATAAGGGCGAGGCGCGGTCGAGACATCATCTGCATGCTCGCAGAATCCGGCGTACAGGTCGACTCGTCCGTCGCCCACCAGGCCAGCCGCCCGCACGGGTGGCTAACCTGCTGTTTCCTCGGGTGCTGCTGGTCGTCCTCGGTCATCTTTGGTCGGCACTTGACGACCCAGCGACGGCCCAGACGGCCCGGAAGCGGCCCAGCCGCCCCCTCGCCTGTTAAGGCGCATCCGGCATGGGCAACGCTCGGCGCTCCAAGGAATCTGGCGCTATCGCCCCTAACCGGTTGCTTGACGATCTGGAAGGGCAGCGGCCCAGACATACACCCACGGCGGGCCGGTCCCGGCGATCGACTCCAACCCGTAGACGCCGTTCGCATCCGCATCGAGCAACTCGCCGCCGTACTCGATCCACAACCAGGTCTGATCGATCATTCCAGGGGGCATGTCGTCCTCGTGGTACCCGGCGTGGTTCGCCCAGCAGGGTGACACGCCCGCCTGCGCGGGTGCCTGCAACAGGGGCATCTCAAGAACGGCTGCGATCTGGGCGAGGAGATGAAGCGACCGATGGTCGGGGCGTAGGTGCGGGCGCCCACTTGGGTACCGCAGCCCTTGCACGCCGAAGCGGCGCATCACCCGGGCGACCCGCCTACGGTTGACCGCCAGTCCGACATCACGCAGCTCGGCGGTGCCCTGGGTGATCCGAGGTGCCCGTACGTGCCGTCGTGAGACGCGTGCACCACCCGGATCCGCCCTGCCAGGGCCGTGTCGGCAGCATCCCCGGCGGCCCGCGCTGGTGCGGCCGACCGCCAGTAGATGCAGCAAGCCGGGGTCGCTGGTATGGCAACCCCGGCTCGATGGGTGAATCAGAGCCGCTTGTCATACGTCGCCCTGAAGATCCTCCAGGTGATCGAAGAGGGCTTCGCAGAGCCGACGGTCAAACGACTCCTCGCGAGGCGACAACGGCCGCCACAACTCGGGATCGTCAGGAGCGACCTTTCGAAGGAGCAGAGCATCCCATCCTAGTACGGCAGCCGCCATTGGCGGTCTGACCTGGCGGGATGCGGTGGGGGTGTGCGGGGTGTGCGAAGTGGACGCAGCCGCCTGCCGATCATG